>JAZOUM010000125.1:0-21613 GCA_045658205.1 Eubacteriales bacterium
GTTAAGAACCCCTCTCTTGACGAGCTTATGGACATCGTTAACATGACTCAGAAGACCATGGCAGAGGTTGCAGACGCAGCTTGTAACGGCGCTGATCTTCTTGAGATGAGAGCTACCGCAAACCAGATCCCCGTAGCAGAAGAGGTTATGAGATACGCGATGACTCTTTGCTCTGCTACTCACCCCGACAGCGAGTGCGCTACCGAGGCTGCAAAGAAGTACGTTCGTCTCGGCGCTTCTCCCCGTGCAGGTCAGGCTCTTATTTCCGCTGCTAAGGTTAAGGCGCTTATGAACGGCAGATTCAACGTTTCTTACGATGACGTAAACGAACTTGCATACCCCGTTCTCCGTCACAGAATGAAGCTCACCTTCGAGGCTATCGCAGAGAGAGTTTCCGCAGATGAGATCGTAAAGATGATCATCGACGAGATCACCGGTAAGAAGAAGCTTAAGAATGAGGCTCCTGCAGTTACTATCGAAGAGGCTGTAGCTGAGGCTAACGAAGAGGTTGTAGCAGACGAGATCGTTGAGATCGGCAAGAAGCGTAGATTCGGGAGAAAATAATGAAGGGTTCATATTTAAACGATGAATTCTTCAGTCGTTTAGAGACCTTGTCACTCGAACTCAGAGCAGACCTCGCAGGATTTTTCGGAGGTAAGCATCTTGTAAGAACATACGGTCAGACGGTAGAGTTTGCCGATTACCGAGAGTATATGCTCGGTGACGATATCCGCCGTATAGACTGGAACCTTTTCAGCCGTTTTGAGAAGTTCTTCTTAAAGCTTTTCACGGACGAAAGACAGATGCACACTCAGATCTACCTCGACTGCTCCGCGTCTATGGGAAAGGTTAATCCCGAGAAGGCAGAATACGCCGTGGCTGTAGCAGCCGCTCTCGGCTATCTTTCGGTACATAATATGGACAAGGTATCCTTTAAGCTGATAAACGGCGAGAAGGCAGAGGATCCCTTCGGCACCATCGTTGGTAAGCGAGCATTCTTCAATGCTATCAGTACGCTTAACAGCCTGGAGTTTGACGGAGAGAGCGATCTTCGTTCATCGATCATCAACGCCCCAAATCAGGGCAACAACGACGGCTTGACCGTCATAATATCCGATTTCTTCACCGACACCGATTGGAAGAGCGCGGTAGATTTCCTTTCGTATAAGAAGAGACAGGTCCTTCTTATACAGGTTATGACACCCGAGGAGACAGACCCCTTATATATGGGTAGAATGAATCTCATCGACTCCGAGTCGCTCGACGTTCAGGACGTAAGAAATATGAGAATGAAAATTGACCGCGCATCGCAAAACGCGTATGAGAGAGCGCTTCGTGAGATTCACGACGACCTCAACACCTTTGCGAACTCGCGCGGAGCGGCATTTATATCGGTACGCACAGATCAGCCTATCGAGAAGGTGCTATTTAAAGAATTGCTGAAGGTAGGTATTATGGCATGACTTGGTTAGCACCCTTAGGCTTCTTAGGCTTGTTAAGTATAATAATGCTAATCATTATTTACGTCATAAAGCCTAACTATCAGAAAAAGATGATATCGAGTACCTTCGTATGGAAGCTTAGCTTGAAGTACAAAAAGAAGAGATTACCGATAAGCCGTCTTAACAACATACTCATCTTCCTTTGCCAGCTCCTTATTCTTACCGTATCGGCGCTGCTTCTTGCGCGTCCTGCTATTGAGTATGAAAAGGTGGGCGATGAGAACGAGAGAATTATCATTATTGACGCCTCCGCATCCATGCGTGTGAACGACGGCGCGGCTACAAGATTTGAGCGCGCGGTAGAAGAGGCGAGAGCGCTCGTTGACGAGACCTTTGAGGCGGGCGGCGTGGTCTCTATTATCCTTGCCGACACAGACCCCGAGTATCTCGTACAGCGTAACGGCGCGGACAAGAAGGAAGACGTCCTCACCGCATTGGCAGATCTTGCCGAGGGTGAGAAGTGTACGTACAGCGCGGCTGATATGACCACCGCGATGAGTCTTACCGAAGAGGTCCTCAGATACAACACCGAGGCGCAGATATTCCTTTATACAGGCACTACTTACCTTGAGAAGAACGGCGTTAACGTTGTCAACGTCGCTAAGGCAGAGGAGTGGAACGCAGCTATCCTTGACTGTAAGGCGGAGATCGGCGTAAACAGCAACTACGAGATCACTATCGACGTAGGATGCTATAACCGCGACGATGAGATAAGAATCTTCTGCGAGATATATAACATAAATCGCGGTAAGGAAAAGCTTACCATCGAGACCTCCCTCTACTTCGATCCCACGGCAGAAGAGCAGACCATCGTTCTTACCGAGAACGAGCTTGGCAGCCTTTACGCGTTTGAGTATCTTGAGGTTTACGTTGCTGTTGAGGATGCCTTCCTCGATGATAACTCCTTCTTCCTTTACGGAGCAAAGCCTGTTATTAAGGTTCAGTACGCAAGCTCCAGCCCCAACAACTACTTTATCGGCGTGCTTAACACACTCCGCCAGATGTTCAAGGATCAGTGGACTATCCAGGTAGACACTCTTGCTAAGGACGTTTCCGGTAAGACCGAGGACTATGATCTCTACATTTTCGAGCATAGAATGCCTACGGTTATGCCTACTGACGGCGTAGTGCTTCTCGTTGACCCATACGGATCTCCCGAGGGCGCCGGCATTACATTCGGTAGTACTCTCAAGACCGATTACGATCCTCAGAACCCTGAGGAGACAACACTTGCGGCAGGTCTTGATCACGTGCTTACAAAGTACGTAGACACATCTAAGATCTCGGTAACCAAGTACACAGAGGTAGTTTCTGCGGACGGTTACGACGAGCTTGCTTATTATAACGGAAAGCCCGTTATGCTTGCTAAGAACGAGGATGACGTAAAGATCGTGGTTTGGGCGTTTGACCTTAACTACTCAAACCTTTCTTTGAGACCCGATTTCGCGTTCCTTATGCACAATATGTTCAATCACTATATTCCCGCTACCGTTTCATCCAACGCGTTTGAGATCGGCGACACCGTTGAGCTTAATGCGAGAGGTACTGATCTTAAGGTAGAAGGTAACGGACTCAACTACGCTATGGAGGGTAAGACCGGATCCATTGTTGTTACACATCCCGGTACTTACACTATAACTCAGACTCCTATGCGCGGTGACGAGCTGCTTATCGAAAACTTCTTCGTAAGAATTCCCGAGGAGCAGAGCAACATCACAAGACAGGTGGATGTTATTCCCGCGGCGGACGTTGACGTTGAGACAAGGATAGAATTTGAGGACCTCATGTTCTACTTTGCTATTGCGCTTGTTTCTCTTCTGTTTATAGAGTGGTTGCTACAAATCAAAAAGAATTTCTAAGGAGAGCGCAGGTAAATGCAGAATTTCAGAATTAATTATTCGCATCCTTGGCTTTTATTGCTTCTGATTCCGGCAATCGCACTTACGCTTTTCCCGTATTTCAAGGCAAATAAGAAGTATAGAAAGACTCGTAACAGAATTCTTTCTATGGTATTCCACGGACTTGCGATTACGCTGGCGATAAACCTGCTTGCCGGTATTACGTTCAGCTATGAGGAGCCCAACCTTGAGAATGAGCTTATCATTCTCGTGGACGCGTCTGACAGTAACGCGGCGTCTGCGGATGCAAAGGACGAGTTTATTGAATCGGTTATCTCCATATCCGACGGCAAGTACCGTCTCGGTGTTGTAAGATACGGTCATGGCTACGTTCTCGCGAGCGAAATGTCCTACGAATTTGAAAAGACGCTTGAGGATTACCTCACGTCAGACGTTCCCGATAGCTCAGCTACCGACCTTGCATCAGCAATCAAGTACGCGAGCACACTCTTTAAAAATCCCGAGACATCCAAGATCGTGGTAGTCTCAGACGGTATAGAAACCGATAACAGCGTTTTGTCGGTCATCAAGGCGATAGCCGCAGATGGCATTACGGTAGATACCGTTCTTTATCCCAATAAGGAGTCCGATGAGATACAAATACAGGCTGTAAAGACTCCCGACACAAGAATAGTTCTTGGTGCTAAGTTCAACACCGAGGTTACCCTCAGACATAACTTTGAGGGCGAGCAGATAGCCACTATCTCTGTTTACGATATGCAAAACAGCGAGACTGGCACATTCATCGGTTCAAGAACCGTTACCCTTGAGTCAAAGGAGCAGACATTTGAGATTCCGCTTACTCTTAACGAGAGAGGAATGCACGAGCTTCGCTTCGAAGTGCTTTGCGATGGCGACACAGAGGCTAAGAATAATTCTTACCATACGTTTATCAACCTTGAGGCGTTCAACAATATCCTCATACTCGAGGGTAAGGAGGGCGAGGGCGAAAAGCTTAAGGCTCTTCTTTCCGAGAGTGATTTCAACGTAAGCGCTTATAGCTTTACCGAGGATATCGCGGCTATTCCGAGAAGCGTTGAGGAGATGGCTGATTACGAGCAGATAATTCTCGTTAACGTAGCCTATTCCGATATGCCCGCGGGCTTTGAGGAAATGCTTAACGAATACGTTTACAATCTCGGCGGCGGTCTACTCACTGTCGGAGGCTCTCTTGACACCGACATTACAAATGGCAAGGAAGTGCCCCACGCTTATAACCGTAACGACATCGCGGCATCCACTTACTTCAAGAAGATGCTTCCTATAAACGCTATCGACTTCACTCCCCCCATCGCCGTTATGATCCTTGTTGACGCATCGGCATCAATGAGTATGGGTAAGCTTGATGCGGCTAAGGAGGGCGCGGAGGGTTGTCTTGACGCGCTTGATGACAGAGACTATTGCGGTGTTATATCCTTCCAGTCCAGAGCGAACGAGGAGAGTGAGATACTCTCTGTTAGAGAAAAGGACGTGATACGCGACAGTATCAAGAAGATCGGCGGCGATAGCGGCGCGCACGGCGGTACGGTATTTGCAGACGCGATCGCAAGAGCCGGACTTGCTCTTGCCGGCATCAATAACGTTCAGAGAAAGCACATTATTATAGTTACCGACGGTAACCCCGGTGATAGCTATAAGGAATACGGTCCTAAGATCGAGGAGAATATCAAAAACGGCATTACGATGTCTATCGTTACCATTAATAACGAGGATAGTTCTCTTACCGAAAAAATGACCGAGGCTGCTACTCTTGGCGGCGGTAAGTATTATAACGTTAAGCCTTCTCAGATGCAGGATATCCCCAACGTTATGAGAAATGACCTTGCTCTTGAGGCTATAGAAGAGATTGCTTACGGCGAGCCCTTCAAGCCTACTATCCAGGATAGAACTCCCGCTGTAGACGGCGTTGTAGAGGATCTTATCCCCGAGCTTACCGGTTACTACGGTACGATGGCAAAGAACGGCGCATCCGTAGCTCTTATGGGTGAATACGTTCCCATTTACGCGGATTGGAAGTACGGTAAGGGTACCGTAGGTAGCTTTATGTGCGACCTTTCAGGCATCTGGTCTCAGACCTTTATGAGTGATCCTGTTGGTAAGCAGATAATCAAAAATATTGTTAACTCTATATTCCCCATTGAGGACGTGCGTGCAGACAGTATCGGCTACGTTCTTAAGTCGGATAACTATCATTATCAGCTCGGTGTTTACGGCATAAACGAGGGTGAGAGCGTTGAGGTGTCCGTAACTCCTTTGTCAGAGCATCTTCTTTCGGTTCTTGACGAGGGCGTTACCGTTCAGACTCTGGAGAGCAAGAAGCGCTTTAACTTCATCATCAAGGATGCCGGACTTTACGAGGTAGTGATCAGAAAACTCGATGCATCGGGTACAGAGATCGCTAAGGTAGTATTTAACGAGACCTTCTCATATTCACAGGAATACAACGCGTTTACTGATAGAAAGCCTATCGGCGAGGAGCTTATGACTCTTCTTGCCGAGCAGGGTAAGGGTAGTGTAATAACGGATTCCGCAGAGGTATACGAAAGCTTCTCTCCCACTATCAAAAAGGTCGTTGACCCGAGAATAGTATTCCTTATCTTAACTATCATATTCGTGCTTCTTGATATTGCGGCGAGAAAGTTCAAGTTCAAGTGGCCTCATGAATTGATTAGAGAAAGAAAACTCAAAAAAGCGGACGCGGCAGCTTAAAAATGGCTGATCCGTGCCATACACAAACAATTATTTACAAAAATGCTTAAAAAGGAGTGGCGGATGAAAAAACTTCGTTTGCTTTTAACATTAAGTTTAATAATTTTCTGCTGCCTGTTTGCGTTCGCTTCGTGTGACGATACGGAGGCTGTAGAGACTCCGTCGGGACTTTCGGTAGAGAACACGACCTTGCAGCTTAACTGGAAAAAGATTCCTGATGCAAGACTCTACACGATAAGCATCGCCAAGAATGGCGAGGAGCCCATAGAAAAAATATCCAGCAAAAATTATTATTCTCTCGTCTCCCTTTCCGAAGGCACGTATACCATCAAGGTAAAGGCTAACGGTAAGGAGGGCGTGAGCCGTGATTCCTCCTGGTCCGAAACCATCTCCTTCGTTCGTGAGAAGGAGAGCGGAATGACCTTCTCCCTTATAAACAGCAAGACTGAATATGAGGTGACGAGCAAGGGCACGGCGTCGGGTGACATTGTGATCCCCGATACTTACAGAGGTTTGCCTGTAACAAGCATCGCTAAAAAGGCATTCTTCAATAAGAGTGACGTTACAAGTGTTACTATAGGAAAGAACGTAGTCAGCATCGGCGAATTTGCTTTTGCCAACTGCTCTTACCTTACTTCCATCAATCTTCCCGAGGGACTTACATATATCGGTGAGAACGCGTTTGCGAGCTGCAGATCTCTTACAGGTAGCATAGTTATTCCCGACGGTATAGACATTATCAGAAACAACACCTTCGCTTATTGCGGAAAAATGGAGAGCATTACTCTTAGCGATAACGTAACGAGAATCGAGAAGAGCGCGTTTACCGACTGTGTGTCTCTTGAATCCTTCGTTATGCCGAGCAAGCTTGAGTATATCGGCGAGCTCGCGTTCTCCAACTGCAAGAAGCTCGTTAATATCGAGCTTAATGACGGCTTAACTCAAATTGACAACTTTGCGTTTTCAAGCCTTGCCTCTCTTGAGTCCATCGTTATTCCAGATTCTGTAACCAGACTCGGTGAGGGAGCCTTCTCCCGTTGCTCCGAGCTTGGAAGTGTGGATCTCGGAAGCGGTATTACCGTTATCGATCAAGACGCGTTTGAGCTTACCAAGATATGGGATTCCGCGACCAACGAGGTTTACGTTGGTAAGTGGCTTATAGGTCACAAGGATGAAAAGGTAGCTCAGCTTAACATCAAGAACGATACCATCGGTATTGCATCGTTTGCATTCTTCGAAAATCAGTACATTGTGGATCTTCGTATTCCCGAGAGCGTACAACTCATTGGTATGTGCGCATTTGGAAGAAGTAAAGTAATGACCGTCGTTATTGGCAGCGGTGTGCGTGAGATCGGTGAGCAGGCGTTTGTAGCTTGTACGGAGCTTACCGACGTCATTCTCGGCGAGCTCAACCTTGAGATGAGCGATAACACAAGCCTTCTTGGCAAAAGCTCACTTGAGGTTATCGGCGACTCAGCCTTCAACGGTTGCGCAAAGCTTGAGAAGATCGATATGCCCACAACTCTTAAAACGGTAGGAAGCTTAGCCTTCAGAGATACCGATATGTACAATCAATCCGAGGGCGTCGTTTATGCCGGCGATCTTTGGGTAGTTGACTACAACGATGAGAAGATAAGCGCTAACGTTACAATTAAAGACGGCATCGTCGGAATTTCCAACTATGCGTTCTGGAGATGTAACAAGCTTTCTTCTATTACTCTTCCGGATTCTGTAAAGACGGTGGGCAGAGCAGCCTTCTACGACTGTATGTCGCTTACTACTATCTCGCTTCCCAAGAGCCTTGACAGAATCGAGGACTTCACCTTCTACAGATGTAAGAGCCTTCAGATCACGGATATTCTTCCCAATATGCTTACTTACATCGGACGTTCCGCATTCTACAAGTGCGGATCCAACGCAACGATTACTCTTGACGATACCGATTCAGACGAGCTTCGCATTCCTTCGGACGTTACTTACATCGGTGATTTTGCATTCTACGGATGCGGATATTCCGAGCAGGCGTCTCTTGAAGAGGAGGAGTATTTCAATTACTACGGTATCGACAAGGTTGTTCTCAGCGCAAACGTTAAATACGTAGGCGCGTCCGCCTTCTACGGATTCGTATCTCTTAAGGAGATCAATCTTGGCGGTACGGAGACTATTGGCGAAAAGGCATTCTACAACTGCGAAAATCTTAAGACCGTCAACTTCGGAACCGAGATCGTCACTATAGGCGACAAGGCGTTCTACAAGTGCGCGGCTCTTGAGGCGGTAGAGCTTCCGGCTTCTGTTATGGAGATAGGAAATTATGCCTTCTACAGATGCGAGGGACTTAAGACCGTGGATCTCGGACATCCCGAGAGCATCGGTAGCTTCGCATTCTACGGTGATATCTCTCTTACCACCTTCATTATCCCCGATAGCGTATTTTCTATCGGCAAGCAGGCGTTCAGAAATTGTAAGGCGCTTACATCCGTAGCGATCCCTTCGAGTATACAGACTGTTGAGCAACACGTATTCTACGGATGCTCCGAGCTTACCATCTACGCTAACTTCTCAAAGGTTCCTGAGGGATGGCATAAGTATTGGAACTCCTCGTACAGACCCGTTGTTTACGGCTGTACTCTTTCCGAGGATAACTCATACGTGCTTTCCGTTGATAAGGGACATATCGCAAACCTTACCTCTAAAACCAACATTTCCGATCCGGTTAGAGAGGGATACACCTTTGCAGGCTGGGGTACTTCTGCTACCGCAACGTCGCCTGCATTTACATCAGCAAATCTTTCCGAGGCAGACAGAGGCGTTAGACTCTACGCTATCTGGATTGAGGAATAAAAAAATATGGAGAATAATAAAATGGAAGATCAGAACAATCTGAATTTCGAAAATACGGAATCGGTAAACGGTGAATCCATCGAGCCTACGGCTAAAAAGCCGATTCCCAAGCTGCCTATTATCATAGGCGCAGCAGTTGCGGGTGTTGCCGCTATCGTTGTTTTGCTTATACTCCTTTTGGGTGGCAAAAAGAACTTTGACGGCGATATCGCATTCAAGGAAGACGCTATGCCCCAGTCCGTGTTCGTTCTCGGTCAGGAGCTTGATCTCTCAAGCACTGTTCTCCTTGTCGACGATAACGGCAAGGTATCCGAGGTAGCGCTTAACAGCGAGGACGTTGTCGTTTCCGGTTACAATAAGGACATACTCGGCGAGCAGACTCTTGTAATTACTTACAAGGACAAGACGCTTGAGTTCAAGGTAAACGTTGTTGAGCGTATGCAGGTAGTTGACTATACCACCGACTATCTTGTAGGCAGCGATCTCGATCTCAACGCAGGACGTGTTAAGATCACAAGAGATGACGGCACAAACTACACCGTTGTTCTTAAGAGCAGCAAGGTTAAGGTTGAGGGCTTCAGCTCCAAGACCGCAGGTCAAAAGGACCTTACCGTAACCTACTCTTCAGGTAGCGAGAACTATACTGCGTCTTATTCTGTTAACGTTCACAACGTTGAGAATATCGCGCTTACCAGCACTCCCACCAAGGCTTCGTATAACAGCCACGACGAGGGTGTTTCCACCGACGGTGGTATAATCACTCTTTCCGCTCTTAACGGCAAGGTTAAGAAGGAAGTTCCTGTTACCGCGGATATGATCAGAGGCTTTGATCTTAGCGCGGCTAACGATGAAAACCCCGTTGTTACTCAGATAGTTAACGTTGAGTATGACGGTAAGCTTCACCCCTACGAGATCGTTATTAAGTATACCAGCGTATCCAAGTTCAAGGATAACGCAGACGTTGCTACCGGCTTTACCTGGAAGGGCAACGACGTTCCTGAGATCTCTGACGAAAGAGGTCGCAAGGCTGTTGAGATGATGGAGCTTTATCTCTCCATGTCTCCTGCAGATCAGACCCGTCTTAGCAGAGAAGAGGTTCTCAATATGGCGCGTACCGCTATGATTTACGCGTACATGACATGGGGCGAGGACATCAACGAGTTCGATGGCGCTTTCGAGCTTGAAGAAATGCAGTTTGTACTTACTTGCGAAACAAGAGAGGCTGTTGAGTCTGCTATTGAAAAGCTTAAGGATAAGACTAGACCTATTTATACCTACTACAGCGTTATTTCCGGTATGATCGAAGTATTCGGAACCGAGAATAACGACACCGTTCTCTTTACCTTCACTGATCCCGACGGTAAGAAAGAGGACGTTGATATGTACTTCTCCGAGTATCCTACCGTTGATCCTGAATTCTTCGACCTTCTCGAAGAGGTATTCGCTTATATGCTTGAGCTTGATACTCTTATGGATAAGGTTGGAGATGATTGGCTTACCAATACAGTGGCTTATTCTGACGAGATCGAGGCTGTTTTCGACAAGATCGTTAACAGCGACTTCTACAGCAACGAATTCTCTCAGTTCTTCTACTACGTTTCCGCGTGGAGACCTAATGACGATGCATTCGACTTCCTTTATTACTATTACTACGACGTAAAGGTGTTTGATGAAAATGACGATGATGCCGATAGCTCAGCGAGAGTATCTCACATCATTCAGATCGCTAATATCCGTTTGCCCTCCGAGCTTGAGGAGATCTTCGCTAACGTTTACGAGGCTATGAATCAGATCGATTACCTCGCAAACTATATGGTGACCGATACAACTCAGTTCTTCTATCACTACTTTAAGGCGTGCGAACTTTCCAAGGAGCTTCTCAGCCGTGACTCTGAGAATGACAGCCATGCTGCTATGCTCAAGATCCTTTACTTCGGACTTCCTCTTAACAGTATGCTTGGCATGGATGCAAGCGAGGAGATATATACCTTCGACTACATGATCAGTTATCTCACCTCTACCGAGGGCGGTTACTACACTCTTTGCGGCGCGCTCATCGATCTTCCCGAGTTTGATGCCTTGATGGATAAGTATCTTGAGATCATTTGCAAGATCTTTGAGGAGGATGAAAACGCGAATCCCAAGTATCAGGACACCGCAGAGTATCTTGATGACGTAAAGGCTATGCTTGCGCTCTACATGGAGCTTACTCCTGCGCAGCAGTTCTCCTTCCTTGGTACTCTCAACGCGTTCTACGCCATGAATATTCCTCCGCTTGCGTTTGACACGGCAGAGGAGTACGCAGAGCTTACCGCCTTGTTCGTAGATATGATCAACGAGGCTTATCTCGATATGTTCCAGACTCAGGATGGTAAGGACGCTTACCTCGCTCTTATCCTTGCGACCGAGCTTTACGCTCAGCGCTTCACTACTACGGATTGGCTTGACGGCTCCTACACTCAGAACAACCTTACCGGTGAGGAAGTCTTTACCGATGGATTCAGAACTAAGATGAATAAGGTTGCCGCAGCGCTCGAGGCTCTCAGAACAGCATCTTCTCCCGACTATGATACGTTTATGACCAACCTTGGCTACATATACGATCAGTACAAGCAGATTCTTGACAGATACAACAATACCGATGACGGTGATGGCGACGGCAACGAGCCCGCAAACCCTGAGGATAACCTTGAGCTTGGCGACTGGGCAGATGAGTTTGCAGCTCTTAAGTCTGCTGTAAGCAATCTTGAGGCAAGCTATTCCGTAATTCAGGCAGGCAGATACGTATACGATCTCTTCTTCTCTTGCTATGAGAGAGCGCAGAAGATTTACAACGGCTTGCTTGAGAATCCTGAGGTGCCTGAGAACATCAAGTATATTCTTATTCACGAGGGACTCTACGTTAATGACGTATACGACGAGACCACCGGCGAGCCTACAGGCGAGAAGATCTACTGGAGCTACGACTACGTTATCAGCGTATACCGTTCTATCTATATCAACGCTCTTCTCAATCTCGGCGCTTATGACCTTTACGAGCAGTACAACCTCGCTGAGCTCATGAATCTCATCTACGATATCTACTGGGTTAAGGATATGAACAAGACTCTCGAGGCTATGAGAAAGTTCTACAAGCTTGACGTAGAGGCTCAGGTAATATTCATCCTTTACTTCAGCACCGATTCCGAGTACAACTACTACACCGCTATTGAGTCGGCTCTTGTAGACGCTGAGTACTCTGAAGCTGTTCAAACTGCCGTAGTAAGACTACTTAACGTTGAAATGAACGCTATCATTTACAACTTCTACAAAACTCTTGCGGGTGATGAGGAGATGAGTGATGAGCTTAAGGCAGAGATCGAGGATGTTATCGCAGATCTTAACGATGCGTACGACTCCTTCGAGGAGGCTTACAACGCAATCGTTGAGGAGGCTGACGTAGCTGCATTCGCAAACTTCAACGAGTTCTATCTCTACTACAAGGATCTTGTTGAGAGCACAAACACAAATAGCGATTCCGGTAATGGAGATGCGTAATTAACGGAGAAAAATATGAGAAGATTTGGTATTTCAATATACGGAGTATCAAGAAAGATCCGCACGGGTGAGCTTACGCCCGTGCAGGCCTTCGAGAAGATCGTCGAGATGGGAGCAGAGGTGGTAGAGCTTGTACCCTTTGGCTTTAATCTCGTAGAGACTCCCGAGCTCCGCGGCGAATTCAAGGCAGCTAGTAAAAGACTCGGTGTGCCAATCGGAAACTATTCACTCAACGCAAACTTCCTGATGCTCTCCGATGAGGCGTACGCAAAGGAAATGGCGAGAGTAAAGCAGCATATCGATATGGTTGCTGATATGGAGATACCCACTATCAGAGTAGACTCTGCGGCATTTTCTCGTCCTATGAGTGAGAACACGATGGAGAAGTTCCAGGAGGAGCTTCCTCTTATCATCAGAACCTATGAGGAACTCTGCGATTACGCGAAGCCTCTTGGCGTAACCGTTCTTCTTGAGAACCACGGCTTCCACGCAAACGGATCTGAACGCGTCAGACAGATACTCACCGGAGTAAAGCGTGATAACTGGGGCCACCAGCTAGACGTAGGTAACTACACTTGTGTAGACGATATTCCCGAGATCGCGGCAAAGAAGATGATACCATTCGCTAAGACCATACATATGAAGGACTTCTATCTTCGCCCCGCTCACAAGGATCCCGGCGGATGGGAGGACTTCAACTGTGAGGACTCATGGTTCAAGTCTGTTAACGGTACCTTCCTTCGCGGATCTATTCTCGCTCAGGGCGATATAGATATCTGGGACGTAATGCGTACTATCAAAAAATCTGATTTTGACGGTGATATCTATCTTGAGTACGAGGGTATGGAGGAATGCGAATACGGTACTCGTCTTTCCTTCGCGAATATGAAGAGAATATACAACGAGGTATAAGTTAACCTATATCTATATTCAACGTACATCTGTCATTCAATTACGGATGACACAAAACGAGGAAGGCTACCTAAGGCGGCGGTCTTCCTCGTTTTTATATTTTCTTGACGGCGCAAATGTAAACACATATCGAATTAAGTCGCGGTTATTGACTTTATATCCAACATAATATATAATTGAAGTATATGGCTCGTTTTTTTATAATTACTTTCATGTTATAAGAAACAGATATATTTAAATTCTGACCGACAACCGAGGAGGAGACTCTATGGATGATAAATTGCTGGAGCCGTTGAAATACTATGAGTCACAGGGAAAGCAGGAGCATCACGATAATATAGAAGCTTATCTTAGCGACCTCACTGAAAAGTCCGGTGTAAACGTTGAGGCGAACCGAGAAACCGTAGCTAAATGGAAGGAGGAGCAAAATAAAATTGCCGACCTTTCCAAGACGATCTCTAAGTTCAAGCTATATCGTACGCTTCTTATAATAGCGATAGTTATTGGCTCGGTGATTGCAATAGCGTCGTTTGCTATGCTCGGAGACTCGGTTGGATCAGGGCTTCTTATGTTGGCGATTGGAGTGGGAGCTATCGTAGGCTCGGCATTGGCTATAAAAAAGAAGATAAACCCGATTATCAGAAGCACGGATAAATTATTGAGTGAGCGTAAGGCAGAGGCACTGCGCTTAGAGAACGAGGGCTGGGCGCAGATGCAGGCGCTGAATGATCTGTTCTCGGATCACGACGCCTTCCGCTTGATAGAAAAGACTTTGCCCGACTTTTCCTTTGATAATAATTTTTCCAAGGCGCAGGAAAAGCTTTTTATTGATAAATATGATTTCGTGGATATGCAAGATGATGAATGCTCAATGCTGGATACCGTTTCCGGAAGGTATGCGGGCAATCCGTTCTTCTTTGGCAGACGCAGAGTGCATAAGATGGGGACTTTTACCTATCATGGAACTCTCTTTATCACCTGGACGGAGACGTACAGAGACAGCGAGGGTAAAACGAGAACAAGGCAAAGATCGCAAACGCTTCACGCATCGGTGGTTAAGCCTAAGCCATACTACAGCACCAATACGTTTTTGGCGTATGGAAACCAAGCGGCTCCGAACCTGTCCTTCTCACGTGAGTCCCAGCACATTGAGGATCTGAGCGAAAAGGCTCTTGAGAGAAGAATCAAGAAGGGGGAGCGTAAGCTTCAGAAACAGGCGGAAAAGGCTATAAAGGGCGGCGGTAACTTCCAGGAGATGGCTAATTCGGAGTTCGACGTTCTCTTCGGCGCTACTGATAGAGATAACGAGGTTGAGTTCAGAGTCATGTATACTCCCTTGGCTCAGAGAAGCACGGTTGCGCTCTTAAAGGATGATAAGAACTTCGGTGATGATTTTGATTTTTACAAGCAGGGTAAGTGGAACGTCATTATGAGCGATCACGCGCAGGGATGGAGAATGAACATCTTCGCGAGTGATTACAAGCATTTTGATTATGAAGAGATACGTAAGAGATTCGTTACTCTTAATGACACTTATTTCAAATCCGTATTCTTTGATTTTGCTCCGCTGTTCAGCGTTCCGGCTTATCTTGAGGAGCCATGCGCGTCTCTTGAGGATATCGAGGAATATAATACGAATTACACATATTATGAGCATGAGGTTATGTCAAATGCGCTTGGATACGAGTCATTTGCGCACGAGAATTCTTGCACCGAGGCTATTCTTAAGACGGAAGCTTTGAATACAAAGGACGGACGTGATCTGATTGCGGTTACCGCTAACTCATATATGGGTATTGACCGTGTTGATTTTATCCCGGTGATGGGTGGAGACGGTAACATACACGCCGTACCCGTTCCGTGGATCGAATACGTGCCGATCAGCAAGATCACCTGTGTAACAATAGGTAGCGCAAAGGCGCCCCTTGACAATGCCACGGTATACTATCACGGTATGTCTGCGGGAATAGTAAGAGAGTAAATAATAAAAATAACATATAAGGAGAAAAGATTATGGCAAATCAGTTAGACGAATTAAGCACTGAGGACATCCGCGAGGAAGGTCTTGACACACACGTTATCGCAAAGAAGATACCCGTTACCGTTGGAGTGGGCTCAAAGATTTTTGAGATAATGCTTTGGGTTTTAGGTATAATCCCCGGCATAGTATTTCTTTTCCTTAAGGTGAAGGCAGAGAATCATTTCCAGCAGCTTCAGCAGAGAATTCAGCACAATGCTTCTCAGATAGACAATTATCTCGAGCAGAGAGTTATGGTTCTTCAGAACTGTGCGAGACTTCTTGACAAGGCTATTGATCTTGATAAGAGCACCTATGAGAATATCGCAAAGTACAGAAGCGGTATAAGCGACGAGGCGAGAAACGAGGCGGCTACAGCTATAGATATGGCGTCCCGCAACATTAGCATAGCGTTCGAGAATTATCCCGAGCTTCAGGCTCATAAGGAGATCACCGACGCTATGAGACAAAATATGTATCTTCAAAGAGAGATCACCGCGGCAAGAGAGCTCTACAACGATACCATCAATGCATGGAACAGAGATATCTTCAAGTGGCCCTCTAAGATGATCGTTGCGGCTAAGAACGGTTATACCACAAGAATTCCCTTCATTGCTTCCGCAGAGATAAAGCAGCAGGCAAGAGGAACATTCTTCTGATTTTTTGAACGGTAAATAAAAGGACAGATATACAAGATCCTAGTCTTGCGTGTCTGTCCTTTTTGCTTATCGTACGATACCGTGTTGAAAAATATGTGAGATTGTGATATAATATAGAAAAAATCAAGAGAGGGAGCGCCTACATCTCGGACGCCAATGCGCAAAATAAAATGAATCCTTACTTTAGAAATTTATATAAGATCGAGTTTGTCGTAACCTATGATTGCACCGGTAGATGTAAGCATTGCTTTGAGGGTGATCATCGATGTACAGTGGAACATATAGATCCCGATATCGCCGCTGATACTGTAAGAAAAATTGCCGCTGAATACGATATTAAAACGGTTATGACGTTTGGCGGAGAGCCGCTATTGTATCCTGAGGCTGTGTATAAAATAATTGGCGCCGCCTATCAGCTGAATATCCCTAAGAGACAGGTTATCACCAACGGATATTTTACACGGGATGTTAAAAAGATACGCGAGGTGGTAAGCAAGCTATACGAATGCGGCGTGAACGACCTTTTGCTTTCGGTTGACGCTTTCCACCAAGAAACGATTCCGCTTGAGGTTGTTAAGATGTTCGCAAATGAGGCTAAGGAGCAGGGGATACCGATAAGGCTACAGCCGGCTTGGCTCGTCAGCGCTACCGACGATAATCCGTATAACCGAAAGACGCGGGAAATACTCGATAGCTTCTCTCGGATTGGTATATATGAAAACGAAGGGAACGTAATCTATCCCGAAGGTAACGCGATAAAATACTTATCGGAGTATTTCAAGGATAATGTATCGCAAAACCCTTATATCGAGGACCCGTGTGATGTAAAATGCGTATCTGTTGAGCCTGACGGTAATACTTTGGATGGAAATATATACCGTGACTGTATTATGAAAATTATAGAAGGCTATAAGCCGTAAGGGAAATATGAAAAAGATAATTGTGATTGGTTGTCCCGGAAGCGGAAAAACAACCTTTTCGGAAAAATTAAATCAAAAGACCGACCTACCGTTATTTCATCTTGACGCTATTTGGCATAAGCCTGATAGAACGCACATCGCGAGAGAAGAATATGATCGCAGGTTATCAGAAATATTAGCACTTGATTCATGGATAATAGACGGAAATTATCAGAGAACATTGGAAATGCGTATACAAGTTTGTGATACTGTATTTCTATTTGATCTTCCGACTGATGTATGTCTTGATGGAGCGATCTTTCGTCTTGGTAAAGAAAGATATGATATACCGTGGATAGATACCGAGCTTGATCCTGAATTTAGGAAAGAAATAGAAAAGTTCAGAGATGATAACCTTCCTGCTATATACGAGTTACTCGATAACTATAGCAATAAAAATGTTATAGTTTTTAAATCTCGCGGGGAAGCGAAATGCTTTTTGGCGAATCTCTAATACAATTATTGTAAACCTAACTTTTCATTAATCCCATTATAACCCAAATTTATTTGTCAAAGGATCTCTAAATAACTCAATCTTGGGCACTTTGAATGTGAATAATAAAAACAATATTGCAATTAAACATAGAACGGCTATCGCAATATTTTGATTTTTACATAAAGCGGTGTTTTTATGGAATTGCTTCGTCTCATAGATGTATACGACTGCCGCTGAAACAAAGAAAATGGCAATGTTGATCCAATCCGGAGATTTTCCGATGGTACCGTTATAGGTGTAAAAAATAACAGGTATCATCAACATGCCGAGCAAAATCCCCCTCAGCTTGACACACCAAAAGCTATCAAGCTCCTGAAATAAAAGTCTTTCTATGGTGGCAAAAATCAGCATAGGCCAAAAGAGTAGCTTCATATGCTCAAACGTCGATTCGTTAACACCGGAAAACGGCGCGATCCATATCGCTTTATCGAGCCAATCGTACGCAAAATGCAATAGTGTGCCACCAAGTGACGTTACTGCAAAGCCTATAAGCTGCCACCAGTCGATAGATCGTTTCATACTTAACCTCCAAAGGGTGTTTGAATAAATTTTATTCAATAGGAGATGAAAATATACGCAATAATGCTGATACGATTAATATAGATTAACTAAGAGAAATTTAAATAAAGAAAAAACGAAAGCCTATGAATTAGTGCGCTCCGTGCAGAGTATTGCGCTAATTCATAGGCTTTTATTATATTGCGATTAAGGGGATTTTGAATTCGTAAATTATAAAATCAAGAAACTTGCTTTTTGTTTTTGACGTGTTTGTATATTCGCTTTCTGCTGTCCTCGATCAGTGTGGCTGCGACAATAAATCCGAACAAAATTAAACGGTCTGAGACTCCCATAATTCTGATCAAATCCGCAGGACATTGGAATGCATAAAGTCCAAAGCTTAATGCTCCAAGATAGGAAAAAAGCTTACATTTGAAATCCAAGCAGAACGTTAGGTATATCAGCGCAGGGTAGAGTATGTTATCGAGAATCAGCTCAAGTATGCGAAGCCCAAACCACTCTACGTCCCCAAGATTGAAGCACACTATTGCAAAGCAACTGGCTGCAACAGGGATCAGCAAAGCCGTGACTAACCATTTTTTCTTTTTGCTTATACGTGGTAGCATGGCGATAAGAATTCCCATAGGAAGAGTTGCTGCTGCTCTTATGTATCCCCAGGAATAGCAAAGTCCGGAGAATTTTAGTAGCAATGCAACAAGCATTACGCAGGTGATAGTGAGAGTAAAGCGCGTGTCGCTTTTTATCAGTCTTCTTAAAATAATCATTGCGATCATCGCTAAGAACATGGCTTCTACGTACCATAGATATCCCCACAGCGAAAAATCTTTTTCGTAAAGGGAGTAGATGATATTTGATATAACTCCGATACAGGTGGGTATCGCCAGCGGGGCAAATCGCGAACGAAAGAGATTTTTGAGGCTTGTCGATATAGATTCATCTTTACTCTTTTGAAGAAATGAAAAGAACAGATATCCGCTAAGAACAAAGAAAAACTCTACGCAAACTCGTCCCGGTCCAAAATAAGGACCTCTTAGCACGAACAATCCGTGGCTTTTTACTACGACTAATGAGAGCAAAAACCTATATAGATCTATTAGTCCGTTACGCTCTTTTTTTTGTGGCGCAACTGCCGTCTTATAATGTAATGCGGTCGCCATAGTTTTTTCTCCTCTATTAATTGATAAAATATATCGATATGAGTATAATAACACAAAAAAATGAAAAGGTCAAGGAGTATCGTTAATGTGGGAAGCAATCCAATGAAGATTGAGATGTATTATAAAAGGCTATCCTAAACGCATAAACGCGCTCAAGATAGCCTGATGTTTTTATCACTAATTGTAAACAATAAATGACAAAGGTGCGTGATTTGTTGAGGTGGCAAAGCCTTTAAGCTTTGGTTAGTAAAAGATTTTGCCACCTTGTTGTAAAAATACTAAAGGTAATGCTTTAACTTTTCTTGTGTTAAAGTGCAATACACTTTGGAGATTAAACGACAGATCCCTTGATAACCTCAAGTATACCTTCAATGATGGTTATTCCGTAGTTTGAGGTAACGTCATTACCGTTTTGGTCAAGTATTCTAACGTTTTTAACCTCGTTTTCTACCCAACCAATTTCAGTAATAGTTCCTGTTACGTCACAAACGAGCTTGTGGCCTTTCATAAGCTCATTGAAGGTGATAGTTACCGTATCATCTGTTAATGCCTGACCGTTGTATTCTCTCTTAGCATCAGATGAGCGAATGGTTATGTCAAGTCTATTAACTCTGAGAGGTTCGCCTTCTATCTTAAGATAGTAGTTGTCGGTAACGTCTTCTCCGCGATCGTTGCGAATCACGTAAGGAAGCTTTTCGAGTTCCTTGATATCAAGCTGTCCTGCATTAGTCAGTGTTCCGACAAGGCTGAACTCAAGAGTGCAACCATCGGGAAGCCTCTTTATCCAGTAATCGCCGGGATTATAGGAGATAGGTTTACCGTCGTAGGTCTTTTGTATGTCGTAAAGCACTATAATGACCTGCGTTTTTGTTACCTTGACCTCTCCGGGCTTGTATTCTATGGTGAACTTATCAGTTACGTCAACACCATTCGGATCATAAAGTATAAATGACTTGATAATGCTTTCGCTTGTACCGATTTCCGTCTGACTACCATCTACAGTAACCTCGTATGTAAATCCTAAGGATAAGAGTCTCTCTATCGCAGAATTGTAAATAACCTTTATTGTGTTTTCTGCGTAAAGAGGAGTACCGTCATATTCCTTAGATACGTCTATAGGAGATATTTCAAGAATAGAGGGGAGATCGTCATAATCGATGTCGCTATCTTCCTTCTCGTTTTCTTGATCGCCAAGGTTACCGCCTGCTCCTGCGCCTGCGCCCGTAACTTCAACGGGTATCCAGCCGATACCGTCAAGATAGATTTCAGTCCATGCGTGAGCTGTTTTTGAGGTTACGTTTGCCCACTGATCCTTGATCGCATTTCCTACGTAGCCTATCGTGTATCTCGCGGGTATTCCGAGCGCTCGGAATATCATAGTTCCGGCAGATGCGTAATGCTGACATATGCCCTCGTTGTAATCGTCTCCAAGGAATGCGAGGACTATATTGTCCTCCTTATCAAGGTTGCGATTGTAATCGAGGTTATACGTTGCGCAGTTCTGAACGTAATACTGAACCTTTTTGATAATATCGGGATCGTATTTGCTCCAACCCTGCTCCTGTATAATATTTTGGATAAATTCGTTAGTTGCCGAGTCGATGGTTAAATACTGTGAGTAAACGAACTCTCTGTAAAGAGCCTCAACCTCGGTTAAGGTTCCGAGATCTACACGAAGCTTTGAAAAATCGCCGTCGTAAGAGTAGTAGTATACCGTGTACTCTCCATTGTGAGTTCCACTAAATGATACGTCACTTTCCTGCACGGTGTGATCCGTTTTCTTCATATCAATGAAGTAGGGGAGAAGATAGTCAGAGGTGAATGACTTAATCTCGAGTTTTTCTTCACTTGCAACCTCTGAAAGCTTAAGAGCAAGAGCCACGAGATAGTTAAATCCGTAGTTCTCAATTATGTAGCTTTCATAGGAGTTTGCGGTCATCCAATTACTACCGGTAAAGTCGCCAAAGCTTGTGAGACGTAAATAGATAGTTCCTGTTTTTGTAGATTTTATCTGCAAAATCACATTTTCGCCTGACGATGCGCTTGAGCTATCTCCGTCATCGCTTTCGCCGAGACCAAGATTTCCGGATTGGTCAAGATTTCCACCGACGCCGGGAACTTTGCTTCCGCTTCCGCCGGAGCCACCGCCTTCACCTTCACCGGAGCCACCGCCTTCACCTTCGCCGGAGCCACCGCCTTCACCTTCACCGGAGCCACCGCCTTCGCCTTCGCCGGAGCCACCGCCTTCACCTTCGCCGGAGCCACCGCCTTCACCTTCACCGGAGCCACCGCCTTCGCCTTCACCGGAGTCACCGCCTTCGCCTTCACCGGAGCCACCGCCTTCGCCTTCACCGGAGTCACCGCCTTCGCCTTCACCGGAGCCACCGCCTTCGCCTTCACCGGAGCC
>JAZOUM010000126.1:0-51376 GCA_045658205.1 Eubacteriales bacterium
AATGGCTTGGTAGCTCAGTTGGTTAGAGCGCTAGCCTGTCACGCTAGAGGTCGTGGGTTCGAGCCCCATCCGAGTCGCCATTTTTCAAAAAAGCTCGTGGCGAGAAGTAGGAGCGGTAGTGAATGACAGTTGATAACTGTCAGAGCCGCGAATGACTGAGCGCGTAGTTCGCGCGAGAGTCGAGCCCCATCCGAGTCGCCATTTTTCAAAAATAAAACCACCAAAATCCGCCTCTGTAGCTCAGTTGGTAGAGCAGAGGACTGAAAATCCTCGTGTCGTTGGTTCGATTCCGACCGGAGGCACCACTTTTGCGGATTTAGCTCATTTGGTAGAGCGCCACCTTGCCAAGGTGGAGGTGGCGGGTTCGAGCCCCGTAATCCGCTCCAAAGTCCTCGGAAGAAATTCCGAGGATTTTTTTATACAAGTCGCAGACTTGGTATATCATCACCGAATGTGTATCTTTTTGTTACTTGATGATATACAAGGATTTCGTCTTGATTTTAGTTGGATTTTGCTGTCCAAAATTTGGATTTTATTAAATATTTAAAAGAGAAAGCATCGCTCACATTAGATCAATATCTAAAAAGTCTTTATGGCAGATAGTTCTGCTGTAAGGACTTTTTTTATTGCGAAAAAATCTATTAAAAAACGTCGGAGTAATATTTTTGATATCGGACACAATAATCACATATAACCGCTTTTGTTTTTGATATTGGCGGAGTGTATGAATTAGTTCAGGAGGAAAAATGATTAATAAAATATGTAGCCTTTTCCTTGCTTTAGCTTTGCTTTCCTTTTGTCTTGTTGGCTGTGGGCGTAAAAAGAAGCCAAATGATACGAATGATTCCTCTATAAAAGAAGGAGAATACACCTATAGGTCATGGGCTACCTCGCTTGGTACTAACTGGAATCCGCATACGTGGGAGCTGAATGCTGATAGAACAATTATGGGATATATAGAGTCACCATTGGTCGATATATCGATCCTCAATAGCGAGGAAGGGACGTATCAATGGGTGTATGAGATGGCAGAATCAATTAAAGATGTGACTGCTGAAAATCGCGCGGATCTTGTTAAATACAAAGTCAATCTTCCACACGGTAAGGATGCCTCCGAGGTGTCGGAGGGGTACGTGTACGAGATAAAGCTTAATCCAAATGCAAGGTGGGAAAACGGAGATATTATAAATGCGGATACGTATATCTATTCTATGAAAATGCTCTTGAATCCCGAGATGAAAAATTACAGGGCAAATAATTATATTTCCGGAAGCTCTGCTCTTGCTGGGGCGTTTGATTACTATTGGTCACGAGATCCCGGATTCTACGTTGCATTTACTTCAAAGTATAAAACACTCGACGAGGCTGTTGCCAAGGAGCAGGTCTATATAGATGTGTGGGAGTTTTATGACGCCAAGGGATATACCGATGCAAAGGGTGGCGCGTGTCCGAGATGGGTGGCGATAACCGATGAGACGGTATATAGCTCTCCCGGTAAAAAATCCTTTAGCGCGGCTGTGCTTTATAAGGAATACAAAAGCTACTTTGATGTTGGAGGAGGATATGAGTCGTGCGCCGGCATATACGTAACCAATGATCAAGCGGGAGCTACGTTTGATAAAGTCGGTCTTTATAAGGTAGATGATTATACTATAAGATACGTTTGTGAAAATGCGTATGAATACAATTATTTCCTCACCTCTTGCGCATCAAACTGGATAGTTCATCCTGCCACCTATGAGGCAAATATGACTACTAAGAACGGTGTAACAACGACAACCTACGGTACGTCAAAGGAAACTACGATGTCATACGGTCCGTATAAGATACGCAGCTTTGAGGATGATAAGCAAATAGCCTTTGAAAGAAATGAAAGATGGTACGGATATCAGAGGAGTGACTCAGGTTACCTGTATTCGATAACCGATTTTGAAGTGGATGGAGAAAAACGTCAGCAATATCAGGCGACCGGTATAGTTATAGACGTACTGTCTCAGGATGCGGCATATTCGCGCTTTCTTTCAGGACAGATAACAGATTATTCGCCGACTGCGGAGGAACTTGCCGAATATACTCTCTCAGATAGACTTTACCGAGTCGATGAGACCTATACTATGAGATGGTTTTTTAACACGGGTAAGGAGACTTTACTTGCTCTTGACTCCGGAAGTAACAATAAAAATTCTATAGTTTTATCAAATTACAGCTTTCGAAAGGCAATGAGCCTTGCGATAAACAGGGCTGATTTTGTTACTGTTACAGAGGGATGGAAACCGGCTTATACGCTTATGAATCAGTTGTATTATTATGATATATACAATGATCCCTCCTCTTCCTATAGAAACTCTGAGCAAGCGATGAGATCTATATGCGAGCTGTACGGTGTAAAATATGGGGAAGGGGAGATATACTCAACGCTTTCAGAGGCTTACCGATCTATTACCGGATATAATCTTACCGAGGCGAGGGAGTTGATGAAAAAGGCGTGCGATGAGCTTGTTAATTCTGGATTGTATACTCGTGGAGATAATATAAAGATACAAATAGCTTGGTCTAAAGGAGCGCTCGGAGCTTCGGATAATTCGCAGATCGCAAAGCTGAATAAATATATGAACGCCGTGCTCGAGGGGACGGGATTCGGTAATATAGAATTTATCGCTGTGGGCAATCTTGCCGACCGATATACCGACGTAGCTGAAGGAAAATACGCTATAGGATGGGGAGCGTGGGGTGGAGCCGCATTCTATCCGTTCGGTATGATGCAGTGCTATATGGATCCCTCTTACACCAAGATACACGAGCGAGGATGTTGGGATCCTTCGAAAGAGACATTAAGCTTAAGCTTTATAAATTCACAGGGCGAAACCGTTACGGACACCTTGAGCTGGCAGAGCTGGTCACAGTCTATGGAGGGCACGGGAAAATACGCGACCGAGAGCAATAAGGTAAAGCTAAGCATACTATCACAGCTGGAGGAAAAATATCTTGGTTTATATTACTGCATTCCCGTAGCCGGAACAACGAGCTGTACGTTGCTGTCTTATCAGGTAGATGAGTACAGCGAGGATTACAACGTAATGTACGGTTTTGGTGGTTTTAGGCTTATGTCGTGGAATTACAACGACGCCGAGTGGTCAGAATACGTTGCCGGTGAGGGAGGCGCACTTAACTATAAATAAAAAGCGCGGTGTCGAATCATAAAATGGTTAAATATATAATAAAAAGATTGCTTTTAATGCTAATCGCATTGTTTTGCATCTCTACGCTTTGCTTTGTTTTGATAAGGCTTTTACCAATGGTGCCTCCCGAGGGAGCGAATGAAGCTCAAACGGATGTAATAGAACAAATATGGGAAGCGAGAGGGTATAACAAGCCTATCCTCGTTCAATATTGGATATATCTTAAGGGAATATTTACAAGGCTTGATTTCGGTACCTCATGGAAGATAAAATCCACGTATCCGGCAACCGAGGTGTTTTTCCCAAGGCTTTTACCGACTGTACTGGTAAACCTGTATTCCCTTATTTTCGCTATACCTCTCGGTATCATATTAGGCATATTCGCGGCAATAAAAAAGAATAAATGGCAGGATCACGCGATAAGCACAATGGTAATGCTTTTTGTATCCGTACCAAGCTACGTTTACGCGTTTTTGGTACAGTATATACTTTATTTTAAGCTTGGATGGTTTCCCGACACAATATATTCTCTCGCCGACGCGGGTGGCTCGTACTTCACGTTCAAAATGTTATATAGCATGGTTCCGCCCATACTTGCACTTTCTTTTGGTGAGATAGCAGGTCTTACGAGATTTACCAGAGCTGAGCTTACCGAGACCTTGACGTCGGATTATATGCTGCTTGCGCGTACAAAGGGATTGACACGTAAAGAGGCAACCGTGCGACACGCGCTGAAAAACGCGATGGTTCCAATCCTTCCAATGATAATATCAAGCTTCATAGGTATCTTAGGAGGCTCTCTTATCATAGAGCAAATATTCGCTATCCCCGGTATAGGTCAGCTTTACGTCAGATCGGTACAGCAGCTTGACTATGATGTTTTTATGCTTGACAGTATTTTTTATACTTTTGTGGGGCTGTTGGCGGGTATAATGGTAGACATCAGCTATGGATTTATAGATCCGAGAATACGAATGGGGGAAAGGTGATATGTCGCAAAATTTTGATATGGGATCGATCCCGAAAGAAAAACTTGCCTTTGCTGATTCCCATCGGGTAATAGCTGATACTAAATTTGAGTATGAACCGGTAGGATATTTTAAGGACGCGTGGAATAGGTTTAGAAAAAACAAAGCGTCCATAACAGCGGCTATAATTATTATTTGTATAGTTTTATTTGCAATTATTGTGCCTTTTTTGAATATAAGCGGAAACGGCACCAATGCGGACGTAAGATATATGAAGAAGATTCCTCGCAATCTGACGTTGAGACGGCTCGGTATTGCTACTGGGTATATCAAAGGGGATTTTCGCGACACTTCCCTTATACAGCTTGTCGCTATAGGCATAGGATCACTTGGTGAAAATGAGGTGGATTTGAATATTGGTAAAGCTCTTTCTACCCCAAATGCGCTACAACCGGTAATAAAAATTAAGGATACGTATACCGTAAAGCAGGGAAAGGGTGAAACACTTTTCTATAAGGCGGTTTTAGACAGCTATCTTCAAGTCGGCTTCACCTACGAATACGTAGAACAGGAGGAGTATAACAGGATAGTTGCGTGGCAAAAAGAGAGCGGCATACAGGTGCTTTTTCCTATGATAGAGGAAAACGAATATAATCTTTACTATTCGACAACGGGCGTATCAGATCCTAATTGGTGGTATAAAACCAACTCCAAGGGGCAGCCCGTGCGAATTAATCAGTTTGGTAGCGCCACTGTAATAAAGTACGACGATATCGGTGAGATAACTCTTTCCGATAATTATATGCGTGACTCCGAGTGGAATCTTATGTATTGGACTTATTCCGGCGGTGGAACGTCCGAGACGGCTATGTATAAGGTAAGAGTTCTATACTACAATTATTATAGATATAAGCACGGTGGCAGAGAGCCGCAATTTTTGTTTGGCACGGATGCTGTCGGCTACGACCTTTCCTACCGTATGGCTGTAGGTACGCGCCTAAGCCTTATACTTGCCGTTTGTATATTCGCTATCAATTTTATGATAGGAGCGATATACGGCGCTATTGAGGGATACTACGGTGGTAGATCAGATCTTGCCATGCAGTTTGTTTCGTACGTTCTTTCGGGTATACCGTTTATGGTCGTGGCTACTTTGTTTCAGATGCATCTTTCTTCACGGGTAGGGGCTATACCGAGCCTTCTATTTGCATTTGTCCTTACCGGATGGATAGCTACCGCGGGTAGAGTCAGAACCCAGTTTTATCGGTTTAAAAATCAGGAGTACGTTATGGCGGCGAGGACACTTGGCGCATCTGACAGAAGAATAATATGGAAGCACATTTTTCCTAATACGCTCGGCACGATAATAACGTCGTCGGTTTTGTCGATCCCGGGAGTTATCTTTACCGAATCAATGCTTTCATATCTCGGTATTATTAACCTTGGCGGCAGTAAAACTACGTCTTTAGGGACACTTCTTTCCGATGCGTCTGTTATTTGGAAGTCCGTGCCACATCTCATGCTATTTCCCGCCGCTATTATTTCGCTTCTTATGATTAGCTTTAATTTGTTCGGTAACGGTCTGCGCGATGCCTTTAATCCGTCGCTCAGAGGAGTGGAGGATTAATATGAGTGAGATTCTTGAAGTAAAAAAGCTAAGGGTTTCCTTTAGAACGAGCGCCGGTACGGTAAAGGCTGTGCGTGATATTTCATTTCGACTAAATAAGGGAGAAACTCTCGCTATAGTAGGAGAATCAGGATCGGGCAAATCGGTCACATCCAAGGCTATACTCGGCATTCTATCGGGTAATGCGATAGTGGAGGGTGGTGAGATCTTTTTTGAAGGCAGGGATCTTCTTAAGCTATCGGAGTCGGAAATGTGCAAGATACGCGGCGATAAAATATCGATGATTTTCCAGGATCCTCTTTCATCTCTTGATCCGATAGTAAAAATCGGACCTCAGATAACCGAGGCGATGATTTTAAAGAACAAGCTCTCAAGGAAAAAGTCAAGATCAGAATTTAACAGTAAGCTGAAAAGCTTGAAGATGGCTATGATTGAGGCTCTCGGCAACGACGAGGCAACGAGGTCTGAAATAGATGATCTGATCTTAACCTTTGATAAATTTAATATAGAGGCGATAAGGCTTGAGAATGCGTATAACAATGCGCTCGTTCATTCCGAGGAGCTGATAGGTTATATAGAGGAAAAGCTTTTATTGATAGAGAAAAAGCAGAGGATAGATATCGGCGCGGTGCTGACCGAAATAAGAAAAGCTCTTTCGGATATACAAAATCCGTTTTTAACGTCGCTGTATGACGGGGAGATCGATCAATACAAAGAGCGTCTGAGAAAAATGCGCTCTGAATATTCATTGCCAAAATATATTAATATTGTAGAGCGAGAAATACCAAAGACGTTAGTGGAGGAGCTTGTTTGTATAAAGAAATTTCTTCTAAAGGTAAATTCGGGAGTGCGTCCGATTTTTTTCAGAATCGGATACTATAAATATAAAAATCCAAACGAGGCGCTGAACGGCGATGATATTTCAGGGCTTAACAAGAGGGCGTATTCATTTTTAATGAACGACTTCATGACAAGGTTTATAGAGCTTGAGCGCAAAGCGATAGAATACAGCTTTGAAAGATCAATTAAGGAAAAAGAAAAGCTATTGTCAAGAATTACAGATGCAAAGGAGATTTTTAATAAAGGCGGCTTCGATAAATCCGGCGCCACGTCTTATATTAAGGGGCTGTGTGCGGCTGTAGATGAGTCGGTATATTCTCTTGCTTGCGATGATGATAACTACAACGTTACCTTCAGGCACAGTATTAATTCCACTATGAACAATTACCTTGAGAGCGTACTGAAAAAAGATGATACATCTAAAGATCTCGCATTGGAATCGGTAGTATCGGTATTAGATGGGCTTTATGCAAAGTGTGAGCGGGATATATCCAATGCAGATAAGTGCGATCACGATAAAATGGTTGTCGATCTAATAGACTTTTTCAAAGAGAAGGCATCGGATGTGGTATACCGTGTAACAAAAAAGCTCGCTAAGGAAAAGGCTATAAGGCTTATGGAGGAGGTGGGTATTCCCGATCCGAGACTGCGATTTGATCAATATCCGTTTGAATTTTCCGGTGGTATGCGGCAGAGGATCGTTATAGCGATAGCGCTGGCGGCAAACCCCGATATCCTTATATGCGATGAGCCTACCACGGCGCTTGACGTTACGATCCAGGCGCAGATACTTGAGCTTATAGACAAACTGAAAAGAGAGCGTGGACTATCGGTCATATTTATAACTCACGATCTTGGCGTGGTAGCTAATATCGCTGATAAAATAGCCGTAATGTACGCCGGTAAGATCGTTGAATACGGCGAATGTGAGGAGGTGTTCTATGATCCGAGACATCCGTACTCGTGGGCGCTTCTTTCATCTATGCCAAGCCTTGATAGTAAGGATAGACTCGACGCTATACCGGGGACTCCTCCCAATATGATATATCCGCCCAAGGGAGACGCCTTTGCTCCACGTAATAAGTATGCGTTGAAAATAGATTTCGAGGTAGCGCCGCCAATGTTCAGAATAAGCGAAACTCATTATGCGGCGACTTGGCTTTTGCACCCGGATGCCCCGAGGATAGAGCCGCAGATTCCGCATAGAGCGTGTGTAAACTACGGAGGTGAAAATGTCGATCAAAAAAGCCGATAATACCGATAGCGCCCCGTTGCTACAGGTCGAAAATCTGTGTATGTATTTTAAAAGCGGCAAGGGTGAAATGCGCGCGGTTGATAACGTTTCCTTTACGGTGGAAAAAGGCGAGGTGTTTGGACTTGTTGGTGAGTCGGGATGCGGAAAAACTACCACGGGTCGCTCTATAATCAAGATTTATGACGTGACAAGCGGTAACATATACTTCAATGGACGCAGAATATCCGCAGGTACAAAAAGCTATAGGGAAGCTATTGAAAGGGCTAAAAGAAATGCCGAGCTTAAGATCTTAGACTTACGAAGTGAGAGTCGAGGTAATACCGAGAAAAAAGTGGAAAATGACAAACGAGCGAAAGAAATAAAGGCGGAGCTATCAAGCACTATTAAAAGATATAAGAATGAAATAAAGAGCGCCTTATACGACACGGCGTATGTTGATAAGAAGTATGCGGTGGAACTTGCTAGAAGGGTAGATGAAAAATATTTGCCTTTGCTTAAGGCTGCTAAGGAGGAAGGTGACAAAAAGCGTATCACGGAATTGAAAAAGGAATATACGAAAGAGCGCCGTATTGCTAAGGGCGCAAGACTGCTAACCAAGATACAAATGATATTTCAGGATCCGGTCGCATCATTAAACCCAAGAATGACGGTGCGGGAAATAATTTCCGAGGGGCTTGTTATAAGAGGGGTAAGGGATAAAGAATATATAGACGCCAAGGTGTACGAGATGCTCCGACTCGTAGGACTTGCAAGAGAACATGCCGGCAGATATCCACACGAATTTTCGGGAGGACAAAAGCAACGTATAGGAATTGCCCGCTCGATCATTATGAACCCTGAGCTGATCATTGCCGATGAACCTATATCGGCGCTTGACGTATCTATTCAGGCTCAGGTAATAAACCTTTTGAATGATCTGAAAGAGAAGCTTGGGCTAACAGTCCTTTTTGTTGCCCACGATCTGTCGGTGGTAAAGTATTTTTCAGACAGGATAGGAGTTATGTATCTTGGCAGGATCGTAGAGCTTGCCGAGACGGACGAGCTTTTTGCTCATCCCTTACACCCATATACTAAGGCTCTGCTTTCAGCGATACCTATTCCCGATCCGATAACAGAGCGTAAGCGAGAGAGGCTGATATACAATCCGATCAAGGAGCATAACTACACAACCGATGCGCCGTCAATGCGTGAGATCTATCAAGATCATTATGTATTTTGTAACGATAAAGAAGAAATGATATACAAGAAAGAAATAGAAGAATGGGCGAAAAAAGTAAAATAACATTTACAAAAACGATGATATTGTTTCTGATTTCTATAGTTATCTTTTTTACCGTGCTTTATTTGAGAGGATTTTTTGATGAGAGTGACAGTAGAGCGCGCGTCTTATATTTTACCGATGCTGTTACCGTTCCGGCATTGGCCTTTGTATCTGTCGGCACATTGATATGGGTAGCATCATTTGGTGCCCTGGACGGCATCTTGTATTCATTGAAAAGACTTGGCAGAGGTCTTATACCATTTGCCGAGTTACATGATTCAAACGTAAGCTACTGCGAGTATAAGGCGCGCGATAAGAGTAATATCAAGCGCGGATATTGGGAATACCTTTTTGTAGGAGGAGTATTACTTTTTATATCAGTAGCTTTGACCGTGCTATATAGTTAAGAGTATTGTTTTTATTATCGTTCGGTTCGATATGTGGATAGATATTAAGGAGCGGGTGCGCTATAGCGAAATATTGGAGCTGTTAGCGCGCTCGTTTTAAAAATATTTTGTGCGCACGATTTATTTATGCGCAAATAATTGACTTTACTAAGACAATGTGCTAAAATAATATTTAAAATATTATGCTCGTACATGGGCAGAAACGAGGTTTTATGCTTACAGTCGAAAGAATTTCGGTTATGAATATGGACAATGCTATCAGAGGAGCGAGAAATCCTATGAATAGCTGGGCGAAGATGGATTCGTATTATGATGAGAAGGGGAACTTTGTTCTCGGTGAAAACGATCTTTCTTTAGCTCATCGCCTTGCGGTTGCCGGTACCGATCATAGAAAATTTTTGCGTCAGATCATAGTATCTATGGATATTACGGCTCCGTTCTACTGGTGGAAGGAGTTTGATACATACAAGGTAGGTACCGTTGCCAATTCCTGCTCAACCATGCACAAAATACATGTCAAGGAGTTTTCTCGCGATGATTTCTCTTGCGATAGAATGAGCGATGACGCGCTCTGTTGCCTCGATTCTATCATAGCCTTTCTTGAGGGGGAGCGTGTAAAGTTTAACGAGACCAAGGATAAAGAGCATTGGCATAACATAATTCAGCTTTTACCCACCTCGTACAATCAGATGAGAACCGTTACTCTCAACTATGAGGTGCTCATAAATATGTATTACGCTCGCAAGCATCATAAGCTTGCCGAGTGGCACACACTCTGCGAGGCTATAGAAAAAATGCCTTACGCAAGGGAGCTTATTCTCATAAAGGAGAACTGAAATGAAGGATAATGACGTTAAGAAAATAAGAGTAGGCGCGGTTTCTCCGAGAATACGTCTTGGTGACGTTGCGTATAATACCGGAATTTGTATAGAAGCGGCTAAGAGAGCGTATGACTGCGGTGTCAGAGTTCTTACCTTCCCGGAGCTTGCCTTGACGGGCGCGACCTGCCGCGATCTATTTTCGCATTACGTATTTCTCGAGCGCGCAGAACGTGGACTTAGGGAGTTTACGGAAGCTACAAAAGAGCTTGATATGATAAGCTTTATAGGATTTCCCACTATGATCGACTCCTATTGCGTAAACTGTGTTGCCGCAGCTTATAAGGGAGAGATCCTCGGCGTATCCGTAAAGAACGATCTGCGCGATGATGAAAAAAGATATTTTTCACCTATAGATTTCGGTATCAAGGGGCTTTCGATAGCGGGACTTGATACGGTTTATCTTTGCGATAATGTGCTTGTCGCTCCCTTTGATGATGAGCTTATTATCAGCGTAGGTGTGAGTTCCGATCAGGGAGCCAATCTTTTCGTTTGTCCGGAATCCGTGGAATATACGGCGCTTGATCATAAGTACGATCTGATCTTTGCCCGTGAGATGAGCGGCTCTTACGGAGTTGCCTACGTATGCGCAAACGCTGGTATGGGTGAGAGCAGTACGGACTCCGTGTACGCCGCCAACAATATTATTGCGGATCGCGGAGAGATACTTATTGACTCACTTCCGTTTGCTGTCGATAATCTTGTTGTCGCTGACGTTACCGTAGCGCCTGCGTTGTCCGAGCCCGATTTTGATAAATATTACAGCGTTGATGTTGAGGATGAGGAGTCTATGGGACCGAATCCATTTCTGCCAACCGATCCTAAGGAGCAGAAGGAATTTTGTCTTGAAGCCTTTGAGATACAGTCTCAGGGACTCGCCGCGAGAATTGAACGCTCTTATTCCAAAACAATGGTTATCGGTGTATCAGGCGGCCTTGACTCAACTCTCGCATTGCTCGTATGCGTAAGAGCGGCTGAAATTCTCGGTATGGATAAGAAAAATATCATAGGAGTTACTATGCCGTGCTTTGGTACGACAAAGCGTACACGCTCAAATGCGGAAAAGCTTTGCGATGCGCTTGGAGTGACTCTTCGCACAGTGGATATAAAGACAAGCGTTACACAGCATCTTTCAGATATCGGACACGACGGTACAACTCCCGACGTAACCTATGAGAACGCTCAAGCGAGAGAGAGAACACAGGTCATTATGGATATTGCCAATATGACGGGCGGACTGGTAGTTGGTACGGGCGATCTTTCCGAGCTTGCGCTTGGTTGGGCTACCTATAACGGCGACCATATGTCTATGTACGCGGTTAACGCCTCCGTTCCCAAAACTATGGTAAGACGTATAGTTGAGGTGTATTCGGATATGTACAGATACGACGGCGAAGCATCAGCGATACTTGACGATATTCTTGCCACTCCCGTGTCCCCGGAACTTTTGCCTCCAAAGGACGGAGAGATTGCGCAATGCACAGAGGCGCTTGTAGGACCCTATGAGCTGCACGACTATTTTCTTTATCATTTTCTTGCGGGCGGACTTTCGCCACGCGACATATATGAGAGCGCCAAGCTCGATTTTGACGGCGCTTATGATAATAAAACGATTTTAGGTTGGCTACGTGTATTCGTACGCAGATTCTTTAGTCAGCAGTTCAAACGCTCGTGTATGCCTGACGGACCTAAGGTCGGTTGTATATCCGTGTCTCCCAGAGGAGCGCTTTCTATGCCGTCTGATATGTCGGCGGCGGTATGGATAGAGGAACTTGATGAGATAGAAAAAGAGGAACAATGAGTAATATTTTCGACCTGTTTAAAAAGATAGAATCAAAGGCGGACACTACGCCTGTCAGCTTTATAATAGCCGGACTTGGAAATCCCGGCGCGCAGTATGAAAAAACGCGTCATAACGTAGGATTTCTTGCCATAGACTATATTGCCGAGAAGCTTGGCGTACGTATTGATCGCGCTAAATTCCACGCGCTCGTTGCTGAAGCTAAGATAGGCAATGTCAGAGTGCTTCTTATGAAGCCGCAGACCTTTATGAACAACTCCGGAGTTGCGATCGGAGAGGCGGCAGCATTTTACAAGATACCCGCAGACCGTGTGCTTGTTTTACACGATGAGATCAGCTTTGATCCCGGTCTTATGAGAATCAGACGTAAAGGATCTGCAGGCGGACACAATGGTCTTAAGAGCATTATCGCGCATCTTGCGTCGGAGGAGTTTCCGAGAGTAAAGATCGGAGTAGGTAAAAAACCGACTCCCGAATACGATCTTGCCGATTGGGTGCTTGGTAAGATGCCCAAGGATCACGCAGATGCCATAGCGGATAGATACGAGGATATACTCTCTGCCTCAAGGCTTATTGCCGAGGGGAAGATAGACGACGCTATGCAGAGGTATTCGAAGTAATCTCGGCTTACCTGTATTTCGTGTAGATATACATAGCTAATTTTCTCGGATGGAGAAGAAATGAATATATCAAAAATTATTCGTCAGGATAGGGAGTTTGAGGCATTCAGAGAGTGTCTTGCCTCTGATCTTTCCTCAAGGACTCCGTTGCCGATAGTCATTAACGGACTTTCGGGCGGAGCATCCGATGCGTTTATTACCGAGGCTGCGAGGGAGATGATATCCCTTGGCGCGTCTCCGGTTCTGATCCTGACACCCGATGACACAGATAGGAGTGAAATTTCCGATCTGCTCGCGCGCAGTGGTATACGTACCGCCGAGTACAAGCCACGCGAGTTGATTTTCCATAACATATCAGCCTCCCACGACGTTGACCGTGAGAGGCTACTCGTGTTGTCGAGAATACAAAATAAAGACTTGGATGCCGTCGTAACGACTCCCTCAGCGGCGCTTGGCTTAACTATGCCGCCTAACGTCTTGGCATCACATTCGCTGCTTTTGCGACTGGGCGATGAGATATCTCCTAAGGATCTTGCCGCAAGGCTCGTCGATATGGGATTTGCGCCTGTTGATTCCGTAGAGAGCAGAGGACAGTTTGCCCGTCGCGGAGGTATAGTTGACTTTTGGGGCGCTGATACTGCCGAGCCGTGCAGAGTGGAGTTCTTCGGCGACGAGGTAGATAGACTTGCGTATTTTGATCCGCTTTCGCAAAGAGCGCTTTCTCAGATAAGCGAGATATCCTTGCTCCCTGCTCGCGAGGTTATAGTGGATGCCGTCGCAAGAGAGCGTATAAGATCGGAGATCACGAAGCTCTTGAAAAATAAGGGGCTCAGTGATGAAGTGAGGGCGAGACTTGCAAACGAGCTTTCCACTACTGAGTCAAGCGCAGAACTGAATTTTAAAGACAAGTACTTAGGTTTGATATATGAAAATAATAGTTGTCTTTTTGATTATTTTAATGCCGAAAAAACGAATGCGACTATAGTTATAGGCACTAACGGTTGCAGAGAAAACGCAGAGAAATCCGAGGCAAAGCTTAAGTCAGATATTGACGGAATGGTATCTGTCGGCTCGGTCAGCTTAAAAGCTGCGGTTTATTCGAAGGATACCGCGTTCTATAAGGAGATGCTTAGTAATCGTGTGACGGTACACGTAAATTCATTTGCGGGAGGCGTAGGCTCGGAAAAGCTTGCGGGGCTTTTTGGGTTCCGCTCAAGACGTACCGTATCTTACGGTGGACACGGCAATGCGTCTATGCTCGTAGAGGATCTTAACAGTCTCAGAAAGGGCTTGTACCGTATATTAATTCTTTCCGAAAATGCGCAGGGAGCCGATTCATTGGTAGATGTGCTTGCGGCGTCTGATATCTACGCCCATAACGTCGCGAGAGTCGAAGATTTCGACGTTTCCACAGCGGCAGGCGGCGAAATATTCGTTGGCATAGGCTCGTACGAGGGCTTCGATCTGCTCGTACCGAAAATAGCAGTTTTGTCGATGGCGCAGGACAAGGGAAAAGCTATAATGCAGCATCGCAGACGTCAGAGAGTTCTTAAAAGAGTCGGTGGCGCCGGTAAGAAAATAATGAGTCACGCCGATTTATCCGTCGGAGATTACGTGGTACACGCTAACTACGGTATAGGTCTTTTTGAGGGCATCGAGGCTGTCACGGTAGACGGTGTAACCAAGGATTATATAACCATAAGATACGCAGGTACGGATAAGCTATTTGTTCCCTGCGATCGCCTTGAAATGATAGGCAAATACATTGGTGACAGAGCAAAGGACGGCACGGTCAAGCTATCTGAAATGGGTGGCGGAGGCTGGCAGAGGACAAAATCTCGCGCTAAGGCGGCAGTTAAGGATATTGCGAAAAAGCTCATAGATCTATATGCCGAGCGACAGCGCACACCCGGATTTGCTTTCCCGAAGGATTCTGAGCTTGAGGCGGAGTTTGACTCCGAGTTTGGATACGAGGAAACCGATTCACAGCTCATCGCCATAAATGAGATCAAGGCGGATATGATGAAGAGTGTGCCTATGAACAGGCTTTTATGCGGAGACGTGGGCTTTGGCAAAACCGAGGTTGCTCTCCGAGCGGCGTTCAAGGCTATACTTGGAGGTAAGCAGGTAGCCCTACTCGTGCCTACGACTATACTCGCGCTCCAACACTACCAGACGGCGATATCGCGTATGAGAGGATACGGCGTTAGCGTTGAGATGATATCACGCTTTAAAAAGCCTAAGGAACGCGCTGAGATCATGGCAAAGACCGCCAAGGGATCCGTAGACCTCCTTATAGGTACGCATTCCATTCTTTCAAAGAATCTTACCTTCCGAGATCTTGGACTTTTGATCATAGACGAGGAACAGCGCTTCGGCGTAGTGCAAAAGGAAAGACTGCGTGAGATGGCGAGAAACGTAGATACACTTATGCTCTCGGCGACTCCTATACCGAGAACGCTTAATATGTCTATGAGCGGTATCAACGATATATCCGTTCTCGATGAGGCGCCGGGTGAACGACGCCCCGTGCAGACGTACGTGCTTGAGCATGATGAGGAAATTATAATCGATGCGCTAAAGCGTGAGCTGTCAAGAGGCGGACAAACGCTATATCTTTACAACAAGGTAGAGGATATCGATCTTGTTGCCGGCAGGATAGCAGAGTCGTTACCCGATGCCCGTGTAACGTATGCGCACGGAAAAATGGAAAAAGAGGAGCTTGAGGATATCTGGCAGATGCTCGTAAGGGGTGAGATAGATATACTCGTATGCACCACTATAATTGAAACGGGCGTGGATCTGCCAAACGCCAATACGCTTGTTATTGAAAATGCGGAGCGCTTTGGACTTTCACAGCTACATCAGATACGAGGACGTGTCGGCAGAAGCGAAAGACAGGCGTACGCTTACTTCACCTACAAGAGAGGAAAACATCTTAACGAAACTGCTGAAAAGCGACTTGAGGCTATCAAGGAGTTTGCGGAGTTTGGCGCCGGCTTTAAGATAGCGTTGCGCGATCTTGAGATAAGGGGCGCCGGTAATCTGCTTGGCGCAGAGCAGCACGGATTTATCGAGAGCGTCGGCTATGATTTGTACGTCAAGCTGCTTAACGAGGCTGTGCTTGAAGAACGCGGAGAAAAGAGCGAGGAGCGATTTGAGTCGCAGATCATCATCTCTGTCTCTGCTCATATACCGGAATTTTACATCAAGTCATCTGCGGCGAGAATGGAGATGTACAAGAAGATATCCTTTATCGAAACGAAGGAAGAGAGGGATGATCTTTATGATGAGTTCTCCGATAGATTTGGTGACGTTCCTCGCACGGTAGAGCGACTTATGGATGTAGCTCTTGCGAAAGCTCTTGCTTCGCGCGCGAGGATCAAGAAGATAGAGCATTCCGGGCAAAAGCTTACATTCGTTACTGAGAAGCCGGATCTTGCCGTTTGGTCGGAGCTGTTTGCTACTAATCGATCGCTTTCATTTGTTGGACTTGGCTCACCTTTGATAGTATACAGACTGCGTAAGGATGAGGATCCGACCGTTGTTGCCGCTAAGATCATGAGCGAGTACGTCTCGGTTATGGATAGCGAAGAGAGCGATAAAATTAACACGCCTAAGGGTTAAAAGCCCACTAAAACATATAAAGGAAACTATCATGAAAAATAAAATTAAAACCTCCGATAATGCGTCGAGCAGGGAGCGATCTAAGAAGATACTGATTAAATTCGGTGCTGTCTTTATGTCGTGTATTCTGCTTGTAGGTGTTATTTTCGGAGCCGTTGGAATAGTAAAAAATACAAGAGCAGTGATGAAATATAAGGGCGTATATCTTACCTCAGGTGTCGCAAACTATCTTTCTGCACTATACAAGTACGATTTTATGAGCGCTCTTGCAGGTGTTGGTATCGAGAGCTATGACTCCGAGGACTTCTGGCAGAGCGAGACCGAGGACGGTGAAATATGGGCAGATATTCTCACGGATGGCGTCAATACGTATCTTAAGCGTATAGTCATCGGTAACTATCTTTTTGACAGAAATACCCGACTTAACAGCGATGATAAGGCTGTTATTGAAAAGGCGGTCGGAGAGGTTATTGATTATCGTCTTGGCGGTATGGATAATTTTAATAAGCTCGCGGATGAAATGGGCTTTACCTACCGTGATTTTGAGAAGGCGGTAGAAATGCTCTATAAGTACGAGATGGCTGAAAAGGTAGTTTTCGGATACGATGGCTCCGCGCTTTCCGGCGGTGGATTTGAGGAGGAGTGCGATGAGTATTTCGAGAGTGCGTATTCTAAGGTAATGCTTATGTTCATACGCACCGACGGTGAATATTATACCGATCCCGAGACGGGAAAAGAGGAGTTTTCAGAGTACGATGATGCTACAAAGCAGACCGTAGCGGAGGAAATAGCGTATATACGTATGCTTACCGAGAATGCTAATAATCAGTCGGGCGAGCAGATGAATGCTGAGCTTTTCCGCGACTATATAGTCCAGGATTATCCCACGGGCTCGGCCAACGATACCGAGGGCTACTATTTCTCCGATGAGTCGTCGTACTCTCTTGAGTTTGCGCAGGGCGCTCCCGAGATCGTAAGACTTGCCCTTACCTTAGAGGAAGGCGAATACGCGGAGTGCGAGGTGGATTTTGGAGTTTGCTTTATATACAAGTGTCCGCTTGACGAGAGAGCCTACACACGCGCTATGGTAGCTCACTTCTTTGCGGATTTCTATGCCAATGCGTCAAGCTATTTGTATTCCAAATCTCTTGATACCTATATAACCGCAGTCACGGTTAAGAATAGATATAATTCCGAATCGGTTTTGACGGTACCGTACAGCTATGAGCTTTCGGTTAAATTCGGATAATAAGACGTTTAGGCGGTACATCATATCGCAACACATATAGAAAAATAAAAGGAGATAGCTTTTATCAAGCAATCTTTGCATTCAAAATGGTAGAAAAATATAAGGTAACGGGTATGAGCTGCGCCGCCTGCTCCGCGAGGGTAGAAAAGGCTATTCGCGCTCTTGACGGTGTTGAGGCTTGTACCGTAAATTTGCTTACGGGCGACGTATGCGTGGTCGGAAATGTGTCTAAATTCGCAGTTATCGATGCTGTTGTATCGGCAGGCTACGGAGTATCCGACGAAAAAGAACAAGAAACGGAAAAGATAAGCTTAAAGGCTGTAGCCGCTACCCGTGCGCTGATTTTTAGGCTTTGCTTATCACTCGGATTGGTCGTCATATTGATGTATTTCTCAATGGGACACATGCTTGGACTTCCGGATCTCTTAGGCGGCAACTATTTTCTAAACGGCGTAATTCAAATGGCTATCGCCGCTGTCGTGATGCTGATAAATCATCGCTTCTTCATAAGTGGTGTAAGAGGAATCATACACGGTGCGCCTAATATGGATACTCTTGTATCTCTTGGTTCTCTGGCGTCATTCGGATACAGCGTGGCAATGCTTGTGCCTATGAGAATAGAGATGACTCATGGTGGTGAAGGCTCTATGCATATAGACGGTCTTTAGATTGAGTCTGCGGCAATGATTCTTGCGCTAATAACTCTCGGTAAGATGCTCGAGTCTCACGCTAAGGGTAAGACTACGTCAGCTCTTGAGGGACTTGCGAGTCTTAAGGGGAAAAACGCAACTCTGCTTGTTGACGGTGTCGAAAGGATAATATCGGTTGATGACGTTAAGATAGGCGACGTTTTAGTCGTTCGCTCCGGTGAGAGTATACCTACCGACTCAGAGGTTATTGACGGTGTCGGTACGGTGGACGAGTCGATGCTTACCGGAGAAAGCATACCCCGTGATGTTTTTATCGGGGATTCGGTGTATGGCGGAACGATAAATAGAAATGGATATATGCTCCTACGCGCTACAAAGGTGGGTGAGGGAACGGTACTTTCGGGTATTATAAATATGGTCAAGGAGGCGTCGAGCAGTAAGGCTCCTATCGCTAAAATGGCAGACAAGGTATCGGCTGTATTTGTACCGTCGGTTATTCTGATATCGTTAGCTACCTTGACTGGTTGGTTGTTGGCAGGTAAGGAATTCGGATATGCGATAGCGCGCGCTATATCGGTGCTCGTTATAAGCTGTCCTTGCGCTCTCGGACTTGCCACACCCGTGGCTATTATGGTCGGTACAGGAGTCGGCGCTCGACACGGCGTGCTGTTTAAAACGGCTACAGCGCTTGAGGAGGCGGGAAGAATAGAAACCGTCGTGCTTGATAAGACCGGTACGCTTACTACCGGAAAACCAAGCGTGTGCGACATTGTAGCGGCGAACGGCGTGTGTGAGAGAGACCTTCTGAGACTGGCTATGTCGATAGAAAAAATGAGTGAGCATCCACTCGGTCGCGCCGTAGTAGATTATGCAGAAGAGCTTGGTATCGAATCTTTGGATATCACCGAGTTTAAATCGCTAACAGGTAGGGGCGTGTCGGGAAAATGCGACGGCAAAGAGCTGATGGCGCTTAGTTTTGCGTCGGCTTTTGAACTTTACGGAGAGTTGATACCGACCGAGCTTGGAGATAAACTGTCCGAGGAGGGGAAGACACCTCTTGCATTCTTATGGGACGGAAAATATATAGGAGCGATAGCGCTTAAGGATACGCCAAAGCACGATGCTAAGGTAAGCATTGGATATATTAAGGATATGGGACTTAAGGTCCTTATGCTTTCAGGAGATAATGAGCGTACGGCGAGGGCTGTAGCTTCCGAGCTTGGAATAGATGAGGTAATTGCCGGCGTTCTTCCCGACGGCAAGGAGAGCGTTATTCGCGAGCTTTGCAAAGGCGGTAAGGTCTGCATGGTGGGCGACGGAGTAAACGATGCTCCATCCTTAACACGCGCAGACGTTGGAGTTGCCGTAGGATGCGGCACGGATATAGCTATAGACTCTGCTGACATCGTGATTTTGAGTAATAATGTAAGCGAGGTAGCGTACGCAATAGATATAGGACGTAAAAGTCTTAAAAATATCAAGCAAAATCTTTTCTGGGCATTTGCCTACAACTGTATAGGTATTCCGCTTGCGGCAGGCCTTTTCGGACTCTCTTTAAGTCCTATGATTGCCGCCGGAATGATGAGCTTATCAAGCTTCTCGGTGGTGACTAATGCTCTTCGCCTTAATCTTTGGCGTCCGAGAAAAGATATGCCCCCGTGTGAAGAAAATATGTGCAATAAGACCTGTCGCGATAACGTAAGCAATGAAAAAAACGAGATGGAGAACGGTATTATGAAGATAGAAATTAAGGTTGACGGAATGATGTGCCCTCATTGTGAGGCAAGGGTGAAAAAGGCGTGCGAGTCAGTTGACGGTGTAATACTCGCTACACCGAGTCACCAGTCGGGAGTTGTGGCTATTGAGATGACGCGCGACGTGACTTCCGAGTGCATAGAGGCTATAACCAATGCGGGTTATGACGTTGTCTGACGTTGTTGCAAATAATGGCGATAAGCCTTGACTTTAATGCTTTAAAATGTTATAATATGCAAAAAGAATTTTTTAGGAGGAATTTATGTCTAAGAGCGTACAGGATATTCTCAAGATCATAAACGAAAACAATATTAAAATGGTCGACTTTAAGATGGTCGATATTAACGGTCAGTACCGTCACGTTACTATCCCTGCGGAGAACTTCTCAGAGGATACTATGAAGTACGGTATCGGATTTGATGCTTCCAACTATGGATATGCAGTGGTAGAAAAGAGCGATATGGTGTTCATTCCCGATCCTGATACTGCTCTTATCGATCCCTTTTGTTCTATTCCCACACTTACTATGACAGGTAACGCGATGATCATCGATACTCCCGAGAATAGACCTCTTCCTCAGTATCCGAGAAACATAGTTCTTGCCGCAGAACAGTATATGAAGGATCTCGGCATTGCTGATACTATGCTCATTCTCCCCGAGTTTGAGTTCTATCTTTTTGATAACGTGGGCTGGGATGTCAGCAGCAACGGCATCGGCTTCTCCATCGATGCAAAGCAGTCGTACTGGAACAGCGCTACCGACGGTATGGGCGTTGTCGTTCCCAAGCAGAAGAACTATCATATAGCAAAGCCATTTGACACCTCTTATGAGTGCCGTAGCGAGATGGTTATGCATATGCTGGACGCAGGTATTGAGATCAACTATCATCACCCCGAGGTTGCGGCATCCGGTCAGTATGAGATTGAGCCTCAGCTCGGAAAAATGTCTACTATGGCGGATAACACTATGATGATCAAGTACATCATACACAACACCGCTCTCAAGTACGGCAAGAGCGCAACCTTTATGCCCAAGCCGGTGTATGGCGAGGCAGGTAGCGGTATGCACGTTCATATGCTTCTTCTCAAGGACGGCGAGCCAGTATTCTCCGATGATAACGGATATGCTCATCTTAGTGAAACCGCGCACTACTTTATGGGCGGTCTACTTAAGCATATCAACTCTCTTTGCGCGATCACTAATCCTTCCACCAACTCATTCAAGCGCCTTGTTCCCGGCTTTGAGGCTCCTGTAACCGTTGGTTACGCTACCTCTAACCGTTCTGCCGTAATCCGTATTCCTGCTTACGCAAAGAGCCCCGACAAGCGTCGCTTTGAGCTTCGTAATCCCGACGCGACTTGTAACCCTTACTTCTGCTACGCGGCGATACTTATGGCAGGTCTTGACGGTGTTAAGAATAAGATCGATCCCCATGCTAACGGTTGGGGTCCCTACGACGTAAACCTCTATCACCTCAGCGACGAGGAGAAGGCAAAGCTTTCTCACCTTCCCGCAAGACTTGACGATGCTCTTGATGCTCTCGAGGCGGATCACGACTACCTTACCGTAGGCGGCGTATTCCCTGAGGAGCTTATCAAAAACTTCATTAAGACCAAGCGCGAGGAGTGTCGTGAGCTTTCTAAGATCCCTCATCCCGCAGAGTTTGACAGATACTACAATCTTTAATATTCACTTACTTTAGAGTAATATAAAAGCGCCCAAGCCGCATTTGATGAGCGAGGGCGCTTTTTGTAAAAAAACACAGTAGAGGAGGGTCGTGTTATGAAATGGCGAGAATTTTGCGGTAAATATCTTAGTATGAGTGATACTGTACTTAAGCTAAGGATACCCTCTCTTGAGGATATGGGGTGCGGTAATGACGTTGCTGAAGTTGTTACCGATCTTGAAAGCAGAAGCGCCAGAGCGCAGCTTGTACAAAGAGCAATAGAGCTTGGCGTATCGTTTACTCCCGCAGATTGCTTTAAGCTTGATGGTGAAATTCCTACGCCGGTGCTGGTTGGCTTGATAAAGCGAGGCAATATTATGTTTACCAACGTTAACGTCCTCGCCTCACTCTTATCGGGAATGTGGGATGAGGATGCCAAGACCGCTCTTTATAACCGAGCCTTAAGATCCGGTATAAAATTTACAGCTAAGCATCTCGATACTATCGGGAAAATAAAAACACACGTAAACGAGAACGTAGTGATACAGCCGCAAAGAAAGGGAAGCGTATCTCTCGGAACCATTCTCGGCTCTCGGTTAAAGTATGGATCATCTTTAAGTGACAAAAGAACTAAAAAATAAAAGATTTGTAAACTATAAATAGAAAAGTGCTAAGTCAAAAGCTTTTAATTAAGCATAAGACTTAGCACTTTTTCGTGCCTGAATGGCATAAGCACTATTATTTTATGTTATCGGATATAATCTTGTTTACAGCCGCTCTCACGTTCAACATCTGCTCTGATGTGAGCGCACAGTTGGCAAATGTGATCTCTCTGCCGAGAGCCTCCTCCATTACCTTTACAACGTATTCGTGCGAGGTGTAGCTTTCGGCAAGACGCATAGCGCGTATATCTTGCATAGCCTCATCCATGGTGATTGAACGCATAGATTCGATAGGCTCGCCATTCTGTCCCGGGTATACGATAAAGGTATCGCCGGCAGGAACCCAGTCCTCGCCTCCAAGGTCAAGATAAGGATTTATCGCGTCACCGGAGGCTCTGTTGTTATAGTAATTATATCCCCAGTGCAAAAATCCCTTGATGTTGTATTTGTAGAGCTGCATACCTATGGAACGTGTGCGCCATGACGGCATAGCTACGTAGCAGTTTGAATAGTCAACAAGCTCACAGCAGGCATAGTACGTCCATAGATTGGTGGCACCCGCTTCGATAAAGCTCATAATAGAGGTGGTTGTTGGAACGGGTGTAGATATCGCGCCCGTCTTATAAAATTCAATATCAGAAAGAGCATCCATTATTGGATAATCCTCTACGATATCCGAAAAGCTGTTCTTTATTTTTGTGTAGTGATCGAGATATTCTAAATTCGGCTCATCGGATACGTGGAAATAGCAACGCGCGTCGTCGCCTCTCTCTTTCATATGCGCGATAAATGCCGATACCATCTCTCTTAGGAAACGCACGTATTCCGGATCGTCGGAAAGCGTATTCCAAGTGAAGAGCTGCTTGTCCTCTCCGTCTACGTTTGCGTACACCTTTGCGGAGTGCGCCGCCTTGTGCTGATCAAAGAAGTGTGAGATCTCAAAATATTTTATCCCAAGACGGTCACACATATCTATCCATCTGTCTACCTTGTCAAATGAGAAGGAGTATTTTCCGTCTTTTAGGGTTACGTCTATGAGCTGACTCGGTGTTCTTTCGTAGGGAGGTAAAACGTTTAAGGCTGGGGTAAGAAGCGGTGTATATATCATATTTCTTCCGCGCTTAACGTATAGACGTGCGAAGTTTTCGATGATTTCCCAGTGCTTTTCCGACCATACGGGCACGTTGTAGTATGCCGCAAGGCAGTCGCAGTAGAACCATTGCGTATACAGTAAGGCCTGATCCGGCAACGCCGCCTTTATAATGTTGACGTCAAGTCTTACTGTAGCTGTGAAATCCTCATAGCTGAGGGTTATTGACAGCTCCTCGAGACCACACATATCCTTTGGCGGCTCAATCTCTATCCATAACGAGCGTAGCTTATCGCGTCCCGGCACTACCCTTCCTCCATAGCGCAGAGGCGTGAGAATATCCGGATAAATTCCGGGGGCGGTTCGCAGATATTGACTGTCGTATTTTTCGGGATTCACAGGACGGTCGACAGGGACGTTTCTAACGTCTCTTACAATAGCGTATTTTGAGAGTGATCCATCGAGAGAAAGCTCCATAAACGGACGGCGGGGAAGAGTGTAATTCTCTCCTTCGTCAACGTATAAAAGCTGTACTGAAAAGCGTTCTCCCATAAGCGTAGATAATGACTCAAGAGCGACAAAGTTATCGATATTATCGTCTATAAATGCCTTTTCCTGCGAGGAGGTCAGCTTGATTTTAAACATGTCAATACTCCTTGTGTTTTTTTGCCGCTTTTTACTAATTAAAAAGCGTATTAGGTTTTAAAATATGCCGCACTTAGGCTAAGTACGGCATATTTGTTATTTTTCTTTTATTTGTAGAAGAAGCGGTATATAAGCGATCTGCCCTTTTTATCCCTGTAGAACATAAGACCTACAAGCATAATTACGGCGAATACCAAGAGATAGTAGAACGCCTGAAGCTTGTATGCGTAGAATGCGCAGAAGATCATAAATATACAGGAAGCCACAGAGAGAGCAGGGAATACAAATCTCTTAACCGGGTGCATACCCTTTGATCTGATCATCATATTTATGAAGATCGGAATGTAGAATGCGTAAAGAGTGATGATGGGAAGTTCGTCGTTCTCAAAGGAGATGATAGCTGGGAGCTTTCCTCTGATGAGACCGAATTCCCATTGAAGCAGCCATACGATAGTGATAGCGAACGCGATGGATGCGGAGGTTATGGGCATATTGCTCTTTTCGTGAAGCTTTGCCAGCTTCATAGGAGCGGGACCTTGATTTCTCGCCGCAAGGGAATAAAGACCTCTGCAGTTGCCGATCATAATGCCGTTCATAGTGCCAAGACAGGATATTATAATGAATACGTAAGCAATCGTGCCGAATACGGCGTTACCGCCGAAAAGCTCGGTAAAAGCGATCTTGGGCAGATTGTCACCCGCAGACATTATCTCTTCGGTAGAGAGAACGGATGCGATACCGATAAAGTAGGTTACGTATACGGAAATGACTATGAGTGTGCCAATTATAAGCGCCTTAGGGAGATTTTTCTTCGCGTCGTGGAGTTCTGCGTTAATAGATGTGGCGATTATCCATCCCTCATAAGCAAATGCAAAGGCTACGACTGCGCCGAAGAAGCTACCGGAGCTTTCAACCATAGAAGAGGTGTCGGCTGTGAGATTGGCAAGTGTCTGACCGTTTGCAAGACCTACTATAGTACCGACTACTGCCATTATCACAAGTGGAATAAGCTTGATGACCGTGGTAGAGATCTGGAATTTTCCGGATATTTTCGGAGATACGAGGTTTAAGAGGAAAGAAATAGATAAATAGAGCGCCGCGATGAGAAGTCGCGCGTTGGGGTTGGATATCTCAAAGAGCGAGCATGTGTAGTTGGAGGATACCCACGCGAGAGTGGAGCCGATAACGGGATAGTAGATAACGGATATGAACCAACCGATCGCGTATCCAAGACCCTTTCCGCACTCACCCTCCGCATAGTCTACGATACCGTTGATCTTTGCGTGCTTACCCGCAAGGATAGAGAAGGTGTAAGCGCATATAGTCATAAGGGCGCCTACAATTAAGACGGTGAGAATGCTTTTTATCATACTGCCGCCGTTGTTATTAAACACCGGGGTAGCCTTGAAGAATACGCCGGAGCCGATTACTATTCCGGCTACCATACATATAGCGGTTAAAAGACCGAATTTTTTCTTAAGCTCGTTTGACATATTTTACTCCTTTAAAAATTATTTTTTCCATGTTGACGGTGAGAATAAAATGAGCATTGGGAACAGCTCAAGTCTGCCTGCTAACATATCGAAGGAGAGGATAAGCTTGGATATCGGTGAAAAGTCGGCAAAATTTTGTGTCGGTCCGACAAATTCAAGACCGGGACCGATGTTGTTGAAGCATGCCGTTACTGCGGTAAAGTTTGTCATAAAGGTGTTTTCCGCAGAGTTGAATATCGACTGATCGATAGAAATAAGCAAAAGTGAGGCGAAGAAGATAAATACGTAGGTGGTAAGATAGGACATAACCGAGCTTACAGCCGCGTTATCAAGAGGCTTATCATCTATAGTTATCTTTTTTACTTGATTGGGGTGTACAAGATTTCCGAGCTCACGGAACATCTGCTTGAACAAAATAATAACTCGGGATATTTTAAATCCGCCACCGGTAGATCCTGCACAAGCGCCGACAAACATAAGGGTTATTAAGATAAAATGCGATAGAGCGGGCCAATGTTGGAAGTCTACTGTTCCAAAGCCTGAGGTGGATATAATCGTACCTACGTTGAAGAACGCGTGCTTTAGTACCGAGCCGAATTTATTGTCCATAGCCTCGCCCGACGGTGATACCATGGTAGGATTTTCAGCGGTGTAGCTTAAGAATACGTCAAAGGTTATTAATAAGGTAGCGAGCCCGACAACAATAAAGAATACGATTACCTCGGTATTGAAGGCTTCTCTGAACTTCTTCTTCAAAATCAGATAGTAGGAGTTGAAGTTTACCGAGAATAATATCATAAATATGGTTATAATAATTTGGGCATAGGACGAGAAGGAGAACATGGAGTCGTTCTTGAATCCGAAGCCACCGGTGCCGGCAGTAGCTAATGAGGTATTTATCGCTTCAAACACCGTCATATCAGGCGCTAAAAGCAAGAAGATAAACATAATCACCGTCATAGCGATATATATGAGGTAGAGTATAGATGCCGTACGCTTTACTCTCGGCACAAGCTTTGAGACCTGGGGACCGGGAGACTCAGCTCTCATGATGTGCATATTTTGCGCCCCTGAGAGAGGGAGGATAGCCATGATAAATACAAGCACTCCCATGCCTCCGATCCAGTTGGAGAATGATCGCCATATCAGTATAGCGTTTGGCATTTCCTCAACGGCGGGGATTATACTTGATCCCGTCGTGGTAAAGCCGGATACTATCTCAAAGAATGCGTCTATAAAATTAGGCACCGCTCCACACAGGACAAACGGGAGAGCGCCGAAGAGCGATAGTATTATCCAGGATAGCGAGACTATAACGAAGCCCTCTTTTGCAAAAAGCTCGGTATTCTTCGGCTTTTTTACGGTAAACGGAGCTGCTACGGCTACGCATATAAGAGCTGAAATACCGAAAGCGCGAAGTGCGCCCATCTCGCCAAAGTATAGAGCCGTCAATATAGGTACAATGAAAAAGAATGCCTCAAAGAGTAGGATAACTCCAAGAGTGTACCTTACCATTTTGTAGTTCATAAAACCTACCTTTCGGTGTATAAGTATACTTTAGTTGTCAAAAAACGTTTTATTCAAGGATATCTGTTATATTGTTAAGACCTGTAACCTTTGACACGATAACAACGGAGTCGCCGATCTCGATCGTGTCGTATCCTCGTGGTATGATAACCACTCCGTCACGGAGTATAGCGGCGATAAGCACGTTCTTTCTGAATCTTAAGCGAGAGATAGGAACTCTCGTTATAGCGGAATCCTGTCTGATGATAAACTCGGATGCCTCAACCTCGCCCTGAATGATGTTATAGAGCGTTTCCATGTTGCTTCCTTGAGTGCTTTGCGCGCTTCTTACGTAACGGATTATCATATCGGATACGATGGTCTTGGGATAGATCACCGTGTCAAGATCGAGTCTGTCGATAACGCTGTCGTAGTCCATTCGCGTTACCTTGGTGACTATCTTGCCGCGAGTCTTTTCCTTCGCGTGCATAGACAAGATCATATTTTCTTCGTCTGAGTCGGAAAGAGCGAGGAATGCTCCCACTCTGCCGATGCCTTCCTCAGCCATGATCTGTTGATTGGTCGTGTCTCCGTTAACTACGGTAACGTGAGGGAAAGATGAGCTCATCTCGTCACATAGCGCTCTATCCTTTTCGATAACCTTGATATTGGTCTTACTCTTTTTGAGTATGGAGCAAAGGTAGTGGGTTATCTCACCGGAGCCTACGATCATAGCACTTCTTACGCTTTGATTTCTTGAGCCGATCTTTTTGAAAAAGTCTTGTGAGCCCTCGGGAGAGGATATAATAGACACGATATCACGAGCGGCAAATACAAAATCACCCTTTGCGATATATGCCTTATCGCCTCTTTCGATGGTGGCGAAAAGAATGTCACTCTTGTACTTCATCATAGCGTCCTTGACTGACATACCTACGATGGCGCTGTCCTCAGGGAGCTTGTACTTGAGAAGCTCGACCTTTCCCTTGCCGAAGGTCTCTATGCTAATGGCGGAGGGGGAGCGCAGTATTCTTGATATTTCCTCTGCCGCGACGTACTCGGGATTGATAACCATCGCAAGTCCGAGCTCATTTTTAAGGAACGCTGCCTCGTCGTTATATACGTGGCTTCTTACTCTGGCGATAACCTTACAGTTGCTCGTCTTTTTCGCTACAGTACAGCAAAGGAGATTAAGCTCGTCTGAATTTGTTACGGCGATAAGCAGATCGGCATGCTCTATATCAGCCTCAGCGAGCGTGCGGTGAGAAGCGCCGTTGCCTACTATACCCATAGCGTCAAACTTATCCGTGAGTGATTTTACGTTTTCATAAAGCTTGTCTATGACGGTTACGTTGTTTCCGTCCTTGATGAGCCTTTCGGTAAGGTTTTGTCCAACCTGACCGCAGCCTACGATTATAATATTCATAATTCCTCCGCAGAAGATTTTACATATACTATTATTTTAAACTTATTAAAAGTATTTGTCAAGTGGAGAAGGATAATCAGCTAAAGAGTTTTTTTAAGTTTTTGCGCATTGCAAGGGGAGTAACGCCGTATCTGGATTTGAATTCACGGTGAAAATATGACTCGTTTTCATATCCAACGCTACGAATTACGTCGCCTATAGACATCTCTGTACTAATGAAAGCGAATTTTGCTCGCTCCATTCTTTCATCTACTATAAGCTCCTTGAAGCTCTTGCCGAATATCTCGGGTATGATTTTTGACAGGTACGGAACGCTCAGATACAGCCTCTCGCTAAGCTCCGATAAGGTAGCCGTACGATAGCTTGATCTTACGTATGAAAGTATTTGTATGCGTCTTAGATCCTCTTTATCCGCTATCAGATTTCCATCGCGCAAAAGTTCGCGGTTTTCGATAGACAAATAACGCATAAGAAGCGACACGGTACCCGTCATAACCCCCGTATCCTCGTCTTTTTCGGTAAGCGCGAACAGCATATTTTCAATGATATTCTCGATATATTTTCTTCCGTCTGTACGGAATGCGAGATAGATAGGTAAGCCGTCCTTTTTCGAGTTTTCCTTGATAAGTGATGAAAATACAGTGCCGGACATTTCTGCCGCAACACCATCGATGAATCTATCCGACATAATGATATTTACGCCTATATCCTCCTTGCCGGAGCGATGGATAGAATGGGATACGTGCTTGTTCATAAGCAGGATCTCACCTTTATTTAAGGTAAGCTCCTTGCCGTCTATCTCGTGCGTTATACTGCCCGATAGAACGATCATCATTTCTACGTAATTGTGCTTGTGAATGGGGAAGTCCACGTATCTCGTGTGAGTTCTCGCGCTTATAGATCGCCTCTGACCGAACAGTCTTGCCTCGTTTATAACGAATTCCGAGCCACCCGTGTAGATTTTTCGGTTGAGAAGCTCGCCGTTCAGTATACCCGACTCCTCCTCGCTCTCGCACGATAGCATGTCAAGTAAATGCTTTTCCATATTTTGTCCTCTGACGTTAGATTTATAGCTTAATTTTAACATAAGACGATCAAAAAATCAATACAAAATATTAAATTAAGACAGTTTTTAGAATAATTTTGTGCCTTGTTCAATGTTAATATGTATGTTATAGTATAGGTGTAATGCTTTTTATATAATTTGACTAAAGAAAGGACTATGGATATGAAATACTATCTTGCCATTGATATCGGCGCTTCGAGCGGCAGACATATTGTCGGTTGGCTTGAGGACGGCGCGCTTATGACGGAAGAGGTATATCGTTTCCCCAACGGTATGGATACTGTGGACGGACATCTCGTTTGGGACAGCGACAGACTCTTGCGCGAGGTTATCGCAGGTACTGCCGAGGCATTCAAGAAGTACCCGAGCATCGAGTCTCTCTCTATCGACACGTGGGGCGTTGATTACGTTCTGTTAAAGGGTGAGAAGGAGGTTACTCCTACCTACGCTTACCGTGACTCGAGAGTGGACGGACCTATCGAGGAGGTGCATTCTATCATCCCCTTCGCCGAGCTCTATGAAAGAACGGGCATTCAGTTCAATAAGTTCAATACGATATATCAGCTCTATGCAGATAAGCTTGCCGGCAGACTTGACGGTGTTACCGACTTCCTTATGATACCCGAGTACCTTATGTACAAGCTTACAGGTAATAAGGTAAAGGAGTTTACCAACGCGACTACCGCAGGACTTATCAATGCGGACACACTCGGCTTTGACAGCTATATCTTCGACAAGCTCGGACTTCCTAAGGCGCTCATCAGCGAGGTACATCAGCCCGGCGCTCTTGTCGGTAGACTCACCCCTGAGGTTGAGGCACAGGTTGGCGGCAATCTCGACGTTGTGCTTTGCGCGACTCACGACACCGGATCTGCGGTTGAGGCTATCGAGATGCAGACCGACGCTCCCTATATTTCAAGCGGTACATGGTCGCTCCTCGGCGTTAAGACTCCGAGAGCCTTGACCGATGCTAAGAGCCGTGAGAGCGGTTACTCAAATGAGGGTGGCGTAGGCTATAATAGATATCAAAAAAATATCACGGGTATGTGGATAATCCAGAGTTTACGTAAGGAAATGTGCCCTGAGACATCCTATGGCGATATCGCCGATATGGCGGCAAAGAGCAGCTTCTCCGAGATCTTCGACGTAAACGACGACGCGTTTATGGCTCCCGACAGTATGAAGGACGCTATCAAGGATTATCTTGTAGCTCACGGAAAGCCCGCTCCCGAGACTATGGCTGATTATTTCAACGCATCCTACGTAAGCCTTGCTAACGGCTATAAGGAGGCTATCGCGGATCTTGAGGCTAATACCGGTAAGACCTACACCGAGCTTTACATAGTAGGCGGCGGCGCAAAGAACGGTTATCTCAACGACCTCACCGAAAAGGCTACAGGCAAAAAGGTAGTGGCGCTTCCAATCGAGGCTACCGCTATCGGTAATATGATGATTCAAATTAAAAGAAGTAAATAATTATGGCAAACTACGAATACGCAAAGGCGGCGTACGCTAAGTACGGCGTTGACACCGACAAGGCAATTGAGATCCTTAAGAACGTTCCCGTAGCAGTTCACTGCTGGCAGGGCGATGACGTTACCGGCTTTGATAGCAGAGAGGCTCTCTCCGGCGGTATCCAGACCACCGGTAACTATCCCGGCAAGGCTACCACTCCCGCAGAGCTTATGGCTGACTTTGAGAAGGCGATGTCTCTTGTTCCCGGCGCAAAGAAGCTTAATCTTCACGCTTGCTACGCTATCTTTGAGGATGGCGATAACACCGGCAGAGACGCGATCGAGCCCAAGCATTTCGCTAAGTGGGTAGAGTTTGCAAAGGCGCACGGTATGGGACTTGACTTCAACCCCACCTTCTTCGCTCATCCTATGGTAAAGGACAATCTCACTCTTTCCTCTCCTGATGAAGAGACTCGCGCTTACTGGGTAAGACACGGTCAGGCTTGTCTTAAGATAGCGGAGTATATGGCTACCGAGACAGGTATGCCCTGCGTTATGAACATTTGGATTCCCGACGGATACAAGGATATTCCCACCGATAGACTCGCTCCCAGAGCAAGATTTAAGAAGTCTCTTGACGAGATCCTCGCCGTTGACTACGACAAGTCCAAGGTTTACGTTACCCTTGAGTCCAAGGTATTCGGTATCGGACTTGAGTCCTACACCGTAGGCTCCGCAGAGTTCTGCCTCTCCTATTCCGACAGCAAGGGCATCACTCCTCTTATGGATAACGGTCACTATCATCCCACCGAGGTTGTTTCCGACAAGATCTCCTCTCTCCTTCTCTTCAATGAGAAGATCGCTCTTCACGTTACCAGATGCGTAAGATGGGATTCCGACCACGTTATCATTCTTGACGACGAGACTAAGGAAATCGCAAAGGAGATCGTTAGAAACGACGCTCTTGACAGAGTGTTCATCGCTCTTGATTACTTTGATGCTTCTATCAACCGTGTTGCCGCTTGGGTAGTCGGCGCGAGAAATATGCAGAAGGCTCTTCTTAACGCTCTTCTTCTTCCTCACGATATGCTTAAGAAGTATCAGGATGAGGCTAACTATACCAAGATGCTCGCTCTTCAGGAAGAGTTCAAGACCTTCCCCTTCGGCGAGGTATGGGACGAGTACTGCAAGTCCTGCGGCGCTCCTGTTGGTATGGATTGGATCGACGAGGTTGACACCTACGAAGCAGAGGTTCTCTCTAAGAGATAATTAAAGCCGAAAAGGTAAAATGAAATAAAATAGCCAATATTTGTAATCTTTGGTTAGCAAAAAGAACGGATTTTATTGTGAAATCCGTTCTTTTTTATTTTTTAATCCATCAAAAATAACTCGCTGATTTATTTTTGGATATTGCTTCGTATGTTGTTCTCTTTGTCAAATATACCAAAAATACGTAGTATTTATTGGTAAAGTGAATAATTGACAAATATACTCAGACGGTGATATAATTGATTTACAATTTATAATTGTAAAGGAGAAAAAATATGAAAATCTCAAGACGTTTGCTTCGCGCTGTAACCGTTTTGGTTACCTTGCTTATCTTTGTGTTCGCGTTTTCTTCCTGCGACACAGTAAAAAATACGTTCGACAAGATAACCGGTAAGCACGAGCATGAATACACCGCAAAGGTGACTGATCCCACTTGTAGGGAAGAGGGCTTTACTACCTATACCTGTTCGTGTGGTGAAAGCTACAAGGACGATTACGTTCCCGTACGTCACAACACGATTTCTTACGAGGGTAAGGCGCCCACCTGTACCGAGAAGGGATACGCAGATTATGAGGTGTGCTTAAGATGTGATTACAATTCATATAAATCTCTCCCTGCTCTTGGACATAATTATGAGGAAAAGGTAACTAAATTCCCCACCACGCTTTCAGAGGGTACTCTCAGTAAGATATGCGAGGAATGTGGATTATACACGGATAAGCCCATCAGCACCGTTAACTTCACACTCCCCGGAGTTGCAAAGACTTTCAAGGAGCTTGTAGGCGCAAATACCACCGTGGTTAACGCAAGAGATACCGACCTCATCATCGTAAAGGAGCTTGATAACGGTAGCTCTGTATCCGAGAGAAAGCAGTTCGTTGCTATAGATCTCGCGTATCTCAAGATTGACGGCGAGGCGGAAGCATTCTACGCTATTATGCACTTAGATCTCGGTGTCGCAACATACGAGAATATGACGGAGGGAACAGTTCCTTCCTTTGATGATCAGATAGTTATAGACGTTGTTGTTCTCGGTGAAGAGGTGTTTGTGACTATTGAAGAGGACGGTGAAGTAAATGAAGAGCAGGTAAATCTTTCTGAGCTCTTCTATGATAGCCTTGCTTCATCTCTTAACGTCAGCGACGAGCAACTCAACGAGCTCCTCTATATGTACAGTGAACTTGCAGAAAAATTCCCGATCGCAGAAGCGCTTTTGGGCGTTGAGGTAACAGATCTCGAGGATGCTATCAAGGTTGTTTTCGACGCGCTCGTCGTTGAGGATGACAACGGCTACTACCTTGACGTTACCGAACTTGCCAACCTCGTGCTTTCGCTTGAAGGCAGAAGCGTGGCTGAGCTTATCGACGCGGCATTTGGTGAGGGTACTGTAGAAAAGCTTGAGGATACAGCTCTTTCTCTCCCCGATCTCAAGATCAGAGAGATTGCCGATTACGTAGTTGAGATTTCCGAGGAGTTCGGCATCGATACAGATGATCTTTACGCGCTCGTAAACTACGTGGTCTTTAATTCTACCGGCACGGAGTTCAATATTGAGTCCGAGATCATAACACGCTACGATAAGACTCTCGTTGAGGTTATAGCAGAGCTTTCCGATAGTGACGCTGAGGATGTAAGAGACGATATTATCTCCGGCATCAACGAGGTTGTAGACACTATAAATGAGTCGGATATCGATGCAATTTACAGGCTTTTAGTCGACACCGCAGACGACTTCTCCATTACAGAGTCGTTAGCAGCCGCTATTGCGGAGGTCGCTCAGTATATAGACTTGTCCTGGACGTATAACGGCGACAAGCTTAGTTCTTTAGATTTCGAGCTTAACTTAAATGATAATCTCTTCAACCTCACCGTAAGCGGTGAGGTTAGCGGAGAGTTTGAAATCCTCTTCGGTTTATATGACGGCGCAGATAAGTTTGCGGCAGATCTCTTGCTTAACGGTGAGATGCGCTACACCGATAACGGCGCCGATGGCAAGACCTTTGAAATCGAGGTTTATGAGGGAGATGAAAGAATCGCTCTTGTAGAAATCGTGACAAAGGAAACCGAAAACGGACTTTCCGTAACTTATAATATCGAGGGCTTGACCCTTACCTTTAATAAGAAGGAATATACGGGTGGTGGAAGCGTGTCTGATTCCGATGATGAACCCGTTTATTACGACGGCAGTGAGGTAACCATCACCTTCTATCACACCATGGGATATAGACTTCAAAACGTTCTTGAAGAATATATCGCGCAGTTTAACGAGCTTTATCCCGATATCACAATCAAGCATGAGTCTCTTGGTGACTACAACGGCGTTCGCGATCAGATCAAGACAGAGATCTCCGTTGGTAACCAGCCCAACCTTGCTTACTGCTATCCCGACCACGTTGCTCTTTACAATATAGCAAACGTTGTTCAGACTCTTGACGCATATATCGATGATCCTTACATTGGTTTTACACAGGCAGAGCTTGATGATTTTATAGACGGCTTCTACGATGAGGGCAGATCCTACGGTGACGGCAAGATGTATTCTCTTCCTCTTTCAAGATCCACCGAGGTTCTTTACTACAACAGAAGCTTCTTTGAGGAGCACGGACTCACCCCTCCCACTACTTGGGAGGAGATGGAGGACGTTTGCCGTAGAATAAAGGAGATAGCTCCAACCTCTATTCCTCTCGGCTACGACTCGGAGGCAAACTGGTTCATCACCATGTGTGAGCAGTACGGCTCTCCCTACACCTCGGCTACCGGTGAAAACTTCCTCTTCAACAACCAGACTAATATCGATTTCGTTACCGAGTTCCGTAGCTGGTATAAGGATGGCTTGGTAACCACGCAGGATCTTTTAGGCGGTTATACGTCTGATATCTTTACCACCTCGAATTGTTATATGGTTATCGGCTCCAATGCCGGCGCTTCATATCATCAGCCCAGCTACAATTACAATGGATACGAGTTTGAGGTAGGTATCACCTCTATTCCTCAGGTAAATCCCGAGCAGCCCAAGGTTATCTCTCAGGGGCCCTCTCTTTGTATCTTCAAGAAGGACAATCCCCAACAGGTTGCGGCAACATGGCTCTTTGTTAAGTTCCTAACCACAAACGCAGATTTCCAGGCAGAGTTCTCTATGAGCAGCGGATATATGCCGGTTATAAGATCTGTCAAGGATAATCCCGTTTACGCAGAGTTCCTTGCAAGCGCAAGTACGGCTAATATAAACGCTTACTCTCTCAGCGTAGCATTGGCTCAGGAGGATGCATACTTTGCTTCTCCCGCCTTCAACGGCTCTTCCGTTGCTCGTGATCAGGTAGGTTTGCTTATGCAGAGGTGCTTCACACTTCCGAATACCGACGTTGAGGCGGCGATCAGAAAGGCATTTGAAGATGCTTTTGCGGAGTGCAAATATCAGAGCGGTCAGTAATATTTAGGAAAAATATCGTAAATACATCAAAGGAGAGACAATATGAAAGATGTGAGAAAATCACTTCGCTTGATTCTTTTTCTCATTATCACGGTAGCGCTGATAGTTACTATGGCGTCGTGTAAGAAGAAAAATAAGAATCACGAGCATGATTACGTTGCTACTGTTACTCCGGCAACCTGCACTGCCAAGGGCTATACCACGTATACCTGTGAGTGCGGAGAAAGCTACACGGGTGACGAGGTAGCAGAAAAGCATAATTACGCTTCTCTCGGTGACAAGGCGCCGACCTGTACCGAGGAGGGTTATACCGATTATCTTGAATGTACGGTGTGCGGTCACGTTACCAAAAACGTAGTTGGAGCTAAGGGCCATAACTACGAGGAAACGATCACAAAGCAGCCTACGTTTATCAGCACCGGTATTCTTACCAAGGTTTGTAAGGATTGCGGTGATACTAAAGAGACCGTATTAGAGGTAGTTACCGTTTCGTTACCCAAGGTTTCTGAGGCGCTCAAGTCCTTCGTTGGCGCAAATACCGTTAAGGTCAATACCGATGATATTGAGCTTATCATGGTAAAAGAGATAAATGACGGTACGGTTACTCAATACGAGAAGAATTATTTGGCTATAGAGCTTGCTCATATTGAGATTGACGGTAAGCGCGACGAGCTTTACGCACGTTTCAGCCTCAATCTCGGCGTAGCTACCTACGACACGAGAGAAAAGGATGCGCAGCCTACGTTTGAAAACAAACTTTTAGTAGACGTTATCGTTGACGGCGAGGACGTGTCGGTTGCTATTACCGACAAAGGCGAGAGTGAGAACGTAAGCTTCCAGCTTTCCGAGGCTCTCTACAACGTTCTTGCAGAGAACCTTAATATGAGCTACGAGGAATTCAGCCGCATGATCTATATCGGCGGTGGCGTCGTAAGCTATCTTCCTATGGCAGAGGGCATTCTTGATTATATTTCTTCTGTTAAGCTTCCCGAGGGCGACGTTGACGTATCCGTTATGGCTCCCGTGCTTGGCGAGGACGTTATCGTAGCAGAGGGCAATACATACAAGCTTGACCTTTCCGCTCTTGTAGAATTCTTTGAGGCGGTACAAGATAAGTCTATCGCGGAAATTATCGATGATAAGTTTGGCGCAGGTACCGTAGATGAAATAAAGAGCTTCCTTATCTCTATGCCAACAACTCAGGTAAGAGATATCGCAGACTACGCGGTTCAGATTTCCGAGCAGTGCGGCTTCGCGATTGACGACGTATATGCTTTGATCAATCTTGTTATCTCCGATGCTATCGGCGAGGCGTTTGATATTGAGGATATGATCGAGACCAGATACGATCGCACCGTAGCCGAGATCATTGCGGAGCTTACGTACGGCGAGGGCGAGGCTACCGAGGATGAGATCAATGAGATCGCATCCGAACTCGTCGATCATATAAGACATAGCGTGACTATCGCTGTTTCCTACAGCGTTGATCAGCTCTATAACTACCTTATGTTCGGCAATCCCGATTACACTACCTCTGACGGTGAGGTCTTCTCCATAGCGGACTCGTTTATCGAGCTTGTCGATGTGCTTGGCGACAAGGTGAAGGCGGAGCTTACCGTGGATGCTGATGGGTTTGTAGAAAGCGCAGATCTTGAGATAGACGGCGTACGTGTTAACTATAACTCGGATTCTGATCTTAACAAGTATACTCTCAAGGTATTCCTTGAGTACGGTGAGGTTATCACCTTCGATCTTAGTGAAGAGGGAGCAAAGCTCCTTGTTACCGATACTCTCGATGACGGCACCTCCGAGACTCTTGCAGAGGGTGTGATCACCTACGAGGAAAAGGACGGCGCTGAAAATTACTTGGCAAGTATTAAGTTTATGAACGATGAGTACTTAAAGACTGATCTTTCTATTCTTAACGGAGAGATCGTATCCGCAGAGCTTGTCGTTAATTCCATGGTATACGGAGCGATCAAGGATATGGAGGGCGACGAGCATCTCCTTACCGTGCTTAAGGTAATCCTTGAACGTGGCGACACAAATACTCTAAGTGTCGTTATGAATGGGTTGTACATGTACGAAGAGTATTTCTACGATACAGTTAGCGGCGTTTATTATTATTCAACGGTAAGAGAATTTGAAAACGTCTTAGACGCTTACGTATTCTACGGTGAAAATTCCTTCAGCGCGACTGTTAACGGCACTCAGATATTTATCGAAAAGAGCGACGTAGACGGTAACGTTATGTACGAGGCTACTATCGGTGAAGATGAGGATATCGCCTCTCTTGTTGTAAGACATTCTGATAATGATAACGAGGCATCTCTTACTTACAATGACTACCTCCTCTTTAAGGCGGCGACCGAGCTTGCGGACGGCGAGCTTACGTCCCTTGAGGTTATAATCAACACGTTGATATACGGCGAGGTAGATGGATTTGAGGGTGACGAGCATTGCTTTAATCTTCTTACTGTTACCTTTGAAAAGACCGGTGTTGACCTCTTCGACGGAACTCTTATTGTTAACAGTATCAACACATACGAAAAGTGTTATGAAGGATATGATGGAGAAGAATATTATCATTACCATGAAACCGTAAGAGAATATCTGAACCTCACATCTATACACGGATCTTACAGTAACGAAAAAATAAGCGTAAGCATCGACGACGTTGACTTTGTGCTTGATATAACCGAGCTTGTCGGCTGCGAGGATTACACCCTCACTATTACCGATGGTAAGGAGAGTGTGACCGTTACCGCTAAGTACGACGAGACCGAGCATAAGCTTCTTGTTAACAATAACGAGTATGAGATATTCAAGGCTGTGGCAAAGCTTAGCGATGGGGAGATCACCTCTCTTGAGCTTGTTCTAAACGAGCTTGTAACCGAAAAGCTCGAGGGCTTTGAGGGGGAAGAGAACCTTGTAAATCTTATTACTATGTATTTTGGCAGAGAGGGAGACTCGTTTGACGTAACCTTGGTTTTAAATGAACTTGCATATCAGTTCCGTGAATGGTATGATGAGGCGACCGGAGAGCCACGTTGCGCAGACGTGCTGGTATATAAAAACGTAGCGAATCTTTCGCTTTCTTATTATGACGGAATCGGTAGTGTTGACTTGAAGCTTGATGAGCTTGAGTACATCTTTACCAGAACCGAGCTTGTCGGTGGCGAGGAGTACACCCTCACTATTACCGATGGAAAAGACTTTGCTAAGTATACCGCCAAGTACGACGATACCGAGCATAAATTCCTTGTGAGCTCCAACGATCGCGATTTGTTCTTGGTAGCTGCAAAGCTTATCGATGGCAAGATCGACAGCTTTGAGTTTGACTGGAATCAGATATATTACGGAGAGATCGAGGGCTTTGATGGTGACGAGCATTACTTTGATCTTATAAACGTTACCTTTGATAAGGGGGATGACGGCGCATTTGACGTAAGTACCTCGTTTGATATAATCAATATTACCACCGAGTGCAAGGAAGGTTGGATAGATGGTGAGTACTATCATGACCATAAGGAAATAGTAAGTTACGAAAACGAATTAGACTTCTCTGCATCCTATAGCAAGGATAAGATAAGCGCCAGCGCAAACGAGATTGACCTTATACTTGATATTACCGAGCTTGAGGGTGGTGAAGAATATACTCTTACCGTTACCGAGAATGAGGATACTTGGACCGTCACCGCAAGGTACGATGACACCGAGCATAAGCTTCTTGTTAACTATAACGAGTACGAGATGTTCAAGGCGGCTGCACAGCTTAACGATACCGAGATAACCTATCTTGAACTGATTGTAAATACGCTTTACACTACAACGATTATAAATAACGGAGTTATCGTTGAGAAGGAAGAAAAGTTCTTCAATATGCTCACCTTCATCTTCGAAGACAAAGAGGGAGATGCATGCGACGTAAGCTTCATTCTTAATCAGCTTGTACAAGACGAGGTAGTAGGTCTTGAGGGAGATGAGCATCTTTTAAACGTATGTACGTTTATCTTCAAGAGCAAAGGAGAGGGCGCATACGAGCTTCTTCTAAAAACTTACGATATATATACCTCTGAATATTATCGCTATGACGAAGTAAGCGACTGGTATTACATAGAGTATGAAACTAATTATGTTAACACTTCAGATTTTGACTTCTCATACGATAACGGCGAGCTCGTCTTGATAAATGCTGATCAGACCTACACCGTAACCGTAACCGAGACTGAGCTTGGCAAAACATACTCACTTTCCTGCTTAGTTGCTGATAAGGATAGCGGTGAGAAGGAGCTTTGCGCTAAGCTCGAGCTTAGCTACACATACGACGCCGACAAGATCAGCGTGTATTACTTCGACGGTTGGTATGAATATAAGGCGGAGTATGAGTACGATTCATCGGTTCTTGTATCCTTTGATATAGTAGAGGATCTTGACGAGGTTCTCTCTGCAGATATTACTCTTAGCGAGAACGAAGGCATATATTCTCTCGTTTATAGCTTCCTTTGTGATGCTGTTGAGGATATAACCTCAAACGGAAGTATCAAGGTTGAAGTAAACTGATTTTTACATTTATCACTATTTAACATATAAAAACAAAAAAGACGGAGGCGGGTTTTATCCTGCTTCCGTCTTTTTTATGTGAAATTGTTGCAGATGCCGACGTCGTCTGCATCGTATTTTTTTAAATGCTACAGTCGTTTATTCCGAGTAGATGGAGAACTTAGCCTCGCACACCTTAGCGCGCGTCTTTAAGTGTATCCTGTACATTACGTCGGTGCCCCATGCCTTGTCGGCGTTGAGACCTGCGGGATCAAAGGGCTCGATCTCGGCAATAAGCGGAGATGAGAACTCGAGTATGCAGTTTTCTGTGAGCACGATCCTTCCATCATCGAGGATGCTCGGCTCACGGTGTGTGAGGAAGGCGAAATCAATGAGCTTTTCTTCCTTTAGCTCCACCTTATCTATAACACTTACTATTCCGTCGTTGAGCGATCCGGATCTCGTGTAAGAGATAACGCCGCACTCATCGTCGTACGTGTCGCATAGCTCGAGAGTAAGCTGTCTTGACTTTTCATCGTACACCTCGTTCTTTGAGGCGTATCTTGCTCCCGCTACCTGACCTACTCCGTCAAACGACGGGAGATTGTGATACAAAGACTGCATCGACCAGATCTTGTATCTATCCTTTGAGAAGGTCTGCTTTGTATATTCACCTACACCTGCGTCGATAAGAACGGGCTTACCGTTTTTGTAGATTATGAAGGAGCCGACGTCGTTATGGTTGTGGCTCTCGCTGTTGTGACCGCCCTTCATAGCGAAGAACATACCTACGTCGGGATTTTCGGAATCTCTGAGGACCATTACCTTGAGATTAGGGAAGTAGGTATCCGTTGCCGCAAGGAGAGATGTCTTTGATGCATCACGCTTAGGGGTAGTATAGCTTCTGAGAGTACGGTATGTGATTGATGTATCGAAAAGAGGTCCGTTTCTTTTAAGCATAGAGTCACCGAAGGACTTAAGGATCTCAGAGCCGCATTTTTCGCCATAGCGTCGAAGCATATTTCCGTCAAGAGATGCGGTTGAACGTGAGTCTGCAAAGTTGACGAAGTAGCTGCCGGTTATATTCATTCTGGGCTCGTATTCACCCATTGCCTTGACGATGGGCGCTGAGTAGATATTTATCTTGCCGTCTGACATATACTCGAGCAGCTCCAGCGCATCAAATAAGCAGGCTGCCGCGGCATTCCAATATGTGGGGCCCTCGTCGCAGCCTCCGTCCTCCTCATAGAATTTGAGGAAATTATCAAGGAAGGTCATAGATCGGTCTACAACCGTCTCTCTCACTTCCATATCATCCTCAATGAGCGCTGTGGTGAAGAGAATGTTTTGCACTATCCAGGGGCACCAGTTGTTCACCTTGTTTCCGCCCATACCTTCCCACCAGAAGTAGTACTTGCAGAAGGGCTCGATAGATCTCTTTCTGAGGGTGTAAAGTATTCTCTCGTTAATAAAGGACGATATTTCGTCGAACTTATCCTCGAAGTAGTGATATATGAGAGCAATGACAGCTCCTCTGTATGCCGATCCAAGCTCTATACCGTGCGCATACTTTTCACCGACAGCCGCCGGTACGGGCATTCTAACGGTAGCCTCCTCGGGCATATGAGGCGTATGCTCAGGCAGCATCCAGGTTGGCTCGTCAAGCATAGCCCATACCACGTCGAGCATTTTGTCAAAATATCTGCCCTCGCCGGTGCATATTTCCGCAAAGGCAAGCTTTAGCGCCATATCCATTCTTTTTCTGTAGGGGGAACCGTATGCGCTTGTAGAGCCGTTTATATTATACGCTCTATACATAGAGATAGTGAGATGCGGTATATCGCGCTCAAGCTCACGCTCACCATTCTCAATGATTTTGTCACGCATAGCAGGATCTATTGCGCTCTTTTGACAAAAGTTGAGACGTCTGAACTCCGCTTTTGAAATTATATTGTCCTTTGCCTCAAAATTGTAATTTTCAAATATCTTCATAATATGTCACCTAATTGTAAATACTACATTACATTTATTTGTCTTAATCTTGAAATGCAGACGATAGAGTACGTCGGTGCCCCACGCGGATCTTGTATCCATGCCTACGGGTTCAAATTCCTCAAGCTCAACCTTTAAGGAGGTGTCGTAGCTTAACGTTCTACCCTCGGGTAGCTCGATCATACCGTCCTTGAGTAGCTCTGGCTTCCTTGCGAGCATAAGGTGGAAGTCGATCACCTTTTCCTCGTTTAAGAGTATATCCTCGGATATTGTTACGACGCCGTCCTTAAGTGACGAGCATCTTTTGTAGCTCTTGATTCCGGCGCTTTCGGGATAAGCGTACCTAAGCTCACACCTGAGCATTTTATCTTCTTCGGAGAATTCCTTTTCGCAGGACGTATATCTTGATCCCGCGCATTGATCTACGCCGTCAAATGACGGGAGATTGTGATATCCCGATTGCATAAACCAAAGCTTGTATCTGTCGGGTGAGAAGGTCTGCTTTGTGTATCTGCCTACACCGGCGTCGATTATAACCGGCTCACCGTTATAGTAGACCATAAAGTTGCCACAGTCGTTATGATTGTGCATCTCATTGTTGTTCCCCGCCTTTGCGGCAAGGTACATACCCTTTTCGCTATCCTCGCATTCTCTTGCGCTCATTACGCCGAGATCATATAACTCGGAGTAAGTGGGCATAGGATACTTTTCGGGCTCCACCTTAGGCTCATTAATCCATTTTAAAGAGCGATACATATGCGAATGACTGAAGAATATGTTGCTGTAGTTCGCTTGCATCTTTCCAAATGAAACGAGGAATTCAGATCCCGTCTTTTTACCGTATCTGATGAGCATATCGGGGTTAGGATGCGTTTTTGGCGCGCAATCCGCAAAGTTTACAAAGCGTGATCCGGTAATATTTACCTTGTAGATATAGTCACCTATATTACGGATAAGAGCAGAGTCATATACCGTTATCTTTCCGCCTGAGAGATCCTCGATAAGCTCGAGACAGTCGAACAGCGCGGCGCCCGCGGCGCCCCAGTATGCAGGGCCCTCGTCACATCCGCCGTCCTCTTCGTAGCAGGCGAGAAAATTGTCAAGATAGCTTATAGATTTTGTAACTATCTTCTCACGGGTATAGGTGTCTTTTTCCATTACTGCCGCGGTGAGAAGGATGTTTGATACTATCCATGGGCACCAATTGTTGACACGGCTACCCGTGGCGCCACCCCACCATACCTCTATTTGCAAGAAGTTCTTTATGGCTCTTTCTTTAAGGCAATATTCGATTTTTCTTGCGATAACCGTGTCTATCGCATCGAGCTTATCCTTGCAAAGAAGGTACACGGTGGCAAGAGCTCCCGCAGTTCCCGCGGAGAATAGGTCTATGCCGTGTAAAGCGTTGTCGCCGAAAACCGGACCGAGCGTAGAGTCACCATACAAGGGAGCGCAGTATATATGCGCCGGTATCATCCAGGTGGACTCCTCCATGATTGCCCAGACAACGTCCATCAGCTTTTCGGTAAAGCGACCTTTATTCTCAAATGACTCGGCTACGGCGAGAGCCACGGCCATATCTCTTCTTAAAAAATATATGTCCTCATAGTGGGAGCGATTTCCCACGGTAACGTATTCTCTATAGAGTGAGGCGGGTAAAAGGGGTATATCCTTTGCAAGATAATCCTCTGCCATACGGACGATTCTTTCGCCCTTTTCCTTTTGTATTTTAGGATCATCCATATCCGAGAAAAGCTTGAACTCGGAATAGGGAAGTAAAAGTCCTTTTGCATTAGTAAGCTTTTTTTCTTTAAACGCTTTCATAAGCAGCTCCTCAAATATCTTCGTGCGTATGTGGGTATATTTTAAGACAATTTTATACTCAGACGTTTATAAAGTCAATGCTAAAAGCTCTTAAATGGCAAGATGCACAATAAGTTTTGGACACTTGAACAAGCGCAAAGCTTTAAAGAAAGAGAAAGCTCCCTCTTATATTTAAAATACGTTACCCGAGAGTCGGGGAAATAAAATTGCGAAAAAAGTTTAAAAAAATAGTAAAAAGGTATTGCATTTTTGCCATTGATATGGTAGAATAACTGTATGAACTGTAGGTATGCCCATTTGGGCAACGTATGATTAGCAGTATTTTGAAAGGAAACATAAAATGGAATTCGTTCTTTTGGCAATTTTGCTTCTTTCCGCATTGTTTATTATCGTTGCGGTTATTTTCCAGAAGTCTGCTGACGAGGGTCTTTCCGGTACTATTGCCGGCGGCAACGAAACCTTCTACGGCAAGGAGAAGTCCGCTCATACCGACAAGCTTTGGTTCAGACTTACTCTTATCGTTAGCGTTGTGTTTGTTTTCGCTGTTCTCTTGGCTTACGTTATTCAGCCTGATTACGACGGAGCGTCCGCGCTTGATAACTGGAAGAACTGGTCCGAGTATTCTCAGATATTCGAAGACCTTAAGAAGTAATTTAGATAAAGACGGGGTGAGATTTTAGCCTCGTCTTTTCTATTTATTTAATGAATAAAATGAAAAGTACCAAGAAAGATTTTACTAAATTTACAAAAAGAAATACACATAAGCGACGCGACAAGGACGCGGCAAGACGTGAGCTTTTACGCGCTGTGGCTGAGACTGAGGTAGCATACTCGGGCATAGTATTAAAGGATACCCTTGATAGTGGCAGAAGAGGTAGGGCGTCGGATAAAAGACGACGTGACGAGATCACCGTAAGGGGTATATTCTCAGGCTCCAGATCCGGCTTTGGTTTCGTTACCGCAGAGTTTGGGTATGATAAGGATATTTTTATTCCCGAAGATAAGACCTTGGGCGCCTTGGACGGTGACTTTGTAGAGATTATATACCACGTGTTTACCAATCGCGACGGCGTTGAAAAGACCGAGGGACGTGTTACTAAAATTATACAATACGGCAGAGAGTCTATCATAGGCACACTTGTTATAGAGCGTGTACGTCCGCATGGTAAAAAAGGCGTGAGAGCAGGGGGCGTGTATGCATTTTTAGCGCCCGATGACTCAAAAATAGCGTTAAGACCTCATATTATTGATACCGCAGGGGCGCGTGACGGCGACAAGGTCATGGTCAAGATAAAGCGAGACGGTCTTGGCGGATATTCTCCCGAGGGACAGGTTGTAGCGGTATTCGGTCATACGGAGTCTAAGGAGGCTAATTACGCGGCTATACTCGCCGAGTGCGGTATCCCTACCGACTTTTCCGAGGAGGAACTTTCACTTGCTGAAAAAATGGCGGCTATGCCTTTATCCGATGAGGGTAGAGAACGCTTTGATAATACGGTCATATTTACCATAGACGGTGCGAGCGCCAAGGACCTTGATGACGCGGTATCCTTGCGTAAGCTTAAGGACGGTTGGCAGCTTGGCGTTCATATTGCGGACGTGTCGAGCTACGTGCCTGAAAAATGCGCTCTTGACAGACTAGTTATGAATAGAGGCACGAGTGTATACTTTACCGATAAGGTAGTCCCTATGCTTCCGGAGTGCCTTTCTAACGGCGCTTGCTCTTTGAATGCCGGTGAAGAAAAATACGCTCTCTCCGCTATTATCAATCTTGATTTAGATGGAAATATTACAAAAACAAAAATTGTTCCTTCAATAATAAAGAGCCGATTGCGCGGAGTTTATTCTGAGGTAAACGCGTTACTCGACGGATCGGCGGACAAGGAGCTAAAATCCAAGTATAAGGCGGTAACGCCAACGCTTCTTAAAATGCGAGAGCTATATATGACTCTTGACGAAAGGGCAAGGGCGCGAGGATATCTCGATATGAATATCGACGAGGCTGTCGTTCTTCTTGACACCGACGGAATGCCGATCGATATCGTAAGAGCTGAGCGTGGAATTGCAGAGCGAATCATAGAGCAGTTTATGCTCACCGCCAACGAGGCTGTGGCAACTCTTCTTACCGAGCGCAGTATCCCTTGCGTTTATCGTGTGCATGAGCGACCTGCTCCTGATAAGCTCGAGAGCTTTGTGACCTATCTTAAGCATATGGGCATACATTACGGTCCGCTACTTGCTGACGACGTATCCGGTAAGGAATTTGCTGCTGTGCTTTCCGAGGCTGATCAAAAGGGTGTAGGTACTGCCGTATCCCGTACAATGCTTCGCTCTATGATGAAGGCTAAGTATTCCGAGGCGCACGAGTCTCATTTTGGTCTCGGTATAGAAAACTATTGCCACTTTACCTCTCCGATAAGACGACTTTCCGATCTTGCTACTCACCGTATAATACACAAGGTATTGATCGAAGGTAAGAGACCTGAGTCATACGCATCATATGCTAAGCGCGCGGCGAGAGCGGCGAGTGAGACTGAGTTAAGAGCGCTTGGCGCAGAGAGGCGCATAGAGAATTTGTATAAGGTAATATATATGTCAGAATATCTTGGACAGTGCTTTGACGCCACCGTAAGCTCGGTAACCTCCTTTGGTATGTTCTGTGAGCTTGACAACACCTGTGAGGGGCTCGTTCCTATTTCGGAGATGCCTGGGCTCTTTGTATTCAACGAGGGCGATCTTTCGCTTCGTCACGGCAGATTTGCTTACCGTATCGGCGATACTGTGAGAGTAAGACTTGAGGAGGCGGATATCATCAAGGGTAAGCTCCGCTTCTCTATAGTTTTATAAAACGTGTTGCTCAAAATAATAGTAAAAAACAAAGATTTGCACATCATTGTACCGAATAAAAATATAACAAAATCAAACGAAAAGGAGGTATTACTATGTCAGAGTCTGTAAAGCTTGTAACGTTTATAAATATAATATTCGTAGTTATTTTGATGCTGTCAGGCTCACTTGACGGCTTTATCGGTGACGTAGCTTACTTCCTTGCTTTCATCATTCCTATCGCAATAGGATTTTATTCTTCCTTTGATTTAAAGCGCAAGAGAGAAGAGATCGTCGGTGTGGCAGAGCCAGCCGAGCGATTGCTTTCGCTTGATAAGAATGGCGCAAGACTGCTTTTACCCCTTGTATTTCCGGTGGTTACCGTTGTGTTCCTCGTATCGCTTGTAACCTCACTCGTTCTGACGTCATTTGGAGTACAAAACGATCCTGTTGAGGATACAGGACTTATCTCAATGCTGCTTTCTCACGCGCTATTGCCCGCGCTCTTTGAGGAGGCGCTGTTCAGATATATACCTATGAAGGTGCTTATGCCTTATTCAAGGCGCTGGTGCGTTATATATTCCGCATTTACCTTTGCGCTTATACATTGCAGCTTCTTTCAGATGCCATACGCATTTATCGCCGGCATCATCTTCATGGCGATAGACGTGGCTCTCGGTAGCGTGTGGCCGTCGGTTATACTCCATCTTGTAAACAACACCGTATCGGTTATAGGTATGAGGTATTGCACCACACCTAACAGTATTGCCGTGTTCGTAGTCGCTCTTTTGCTACTTTCGGCAGTATCGCTTCTCTTTGCTTTAAAAGAGCGTCATCTTTATAAGGAAAAGCTTTTGTATTCATTTGACAAGGGCGAGGGCTTTAGCGCAACCTACGCTCCGTTTGCTCTTGCGGTTATCTGCTGTTATATAGCCACTATCAGTCTTTTACAGTGAGGTCAGTATGTGTGAAGAAATGAAAGAAAATCAAATAGCGGTTCTCACCCCTCAGCCTACCGAGGCGGATATCGCCTTTATGAGAGAGGCTATGTCCCTTGCCGCTAAGGCGGAAGAGATCGACGAGGTACCCGTAGGCGCTCTCGTTGTCAGAGACGGTGTGGTAATAGCTACTGCCTACAATACTCGTGAGCATTCAAAGTGCGCTACGCACCATGCCGAGATACTCGCTATTGAGGCGGCTTGTCGTGCCCTCGGAGGATGGCGTCTACCGGGATGCACCCTCTACGTCACTATGGAGCCCTGCGCTATGTGCGCCGGCGCTATAATCAACGCGCGTATACCCCGTGTCGTCTTCGGCGCCCCCGATCTTCGCTTCGGCGCCTTCGGTTCGCTTATCAATCTCGCAGAGGTCCCACTAAACCATAAGCCCGAAATTCTCGGCGGCGTTCTCAAGGAAGAAAATGTTGAAATATTAAGATCTTACTTTAAAAAGAAAAGATAAGATTGATTCACTGTTAAGTGCGATTATGTAAACTAAAGTTATTATAAAAAATAAAAACACCGCTTTGGCGTTCGCCTTGGCGGTGTTTTTTGTCGGCAGAGACATTGTAAAAATGGCTCTGCCTTTTGCTTATTTTAACTCGATTACATCGTAATATGGATAGACAGGTACTGCAACGGATATTTGATAATTCAAATTACCGTTCTGGACGTAGTGTCCATCCTCGAGCATAAAGAGTGTCTCAATGTCGTAATAATCTAAGTGATAGCTGTATTGACCACTACTGTTATGATAATAGTAGATATACATATAGAATCTCGTCTTTGCGTAGGACGTAAGCTCGAGGAATTCCTCTGTGAAGGTAATCTTGTTGTGCTCTACCTTTACGTAGCCGTCAAGCCAGTCTGTATCGTAGTTGTTGATTACTCCGTCGTATATGTAAGCTCGGGCAGTAATGCAGACGATCTTGCTCGTGCCGTCCTCGAGAGTTACCTTTCTCGCTCTGACGTAGTAGCCCGTCTGATCCTTGAGGTAGCCTGCGCCGTTCACGTGATAGAATACAGTGCCGTCGCTCTGCACCTCTACCGTGTACTCAAAGCTGCTTGAACCCTCGGTCATCCAGTATGCTACCTCGTATAACGGATTGCCGTCCGCTGTGTAGCCGAGCAAGGTGGTGTTGTAAAGCTCTCCGGTTATATCCATAGCGTCAACGATGCTACCCGAGGGAGCGAAGCCGTAGTCAGAGGGGATGAACTCGGTGTAGTAGGTTTCCTCTCCGGTTTTTTCGTCTACCACCTTGTAGTACCATACCTTATCGATAGCTTGATTCTTGAAGTACCATTCGCTTATTCTTGCGCCAAGATAGCAACAGCAACGACCGCCGACATCGTAGTGGTAATAATTCTCGCAGTCATAACGGTAATATCTGTCTGCAAGCTTTACAAAGCGCCATACGTAGTGGTATTCGGATTCGTACGTATAGTAGAATTCTATTCTAGTGAATATTCCGTTAAGATATGTGTATGTGTATTCGCGTCTTTCACCTGCTAAAGCCTCTGCGGAGGGTGTTACCTCGTTACCTAAAATGATCTCGTCTCCGATGTATGTTACTCCGCTCACGTATTGCTTATCGCTACCGTTGTAGTAGAATCTTGCAGGGGTGAATGAGCAGAGCTGCTTTCTGTTGCCGTTAGCATCCTTTTCGTAGACGTAAGCGTAGTTGTGGTACACCTCTATATACTGACCGTCAACATAATAGGAATTATAGGTGTAAGAATCGTAACTGCTAAGCTCTATCTCAAGCGACGCTATATACTCGTCGATGGGCATATAGCTCTCAAAGGTGAGCAATGACTCTCCTGTTACGTATGCGCCTACCGCAACCTGTATCTTACCCTCAAGGAAGAAGGTGTAGCAGGTGAAGTATGCGGAGTTGTACCAGGAATCATTGTAGAGGTAAATTCTGGTTTCATATACCGAAAGCTGCGAGGGTAGCTCACCGGAGCCTACCATATCGAAGCGATAGTACATATCAGAGATAGACCAACTATCGCATGTAAGCTCGGGACCGTCTGAGAGTATAAGCTCGTATATGCTTCGATAATCGTAGTTGTAATACTTTCCGTCCTTGAAGATATAGTAGCCTTCGTATCTTGAGCTTGTTGTGGTACCGCTTACCTCGTATTTGTAGATTTCAAGACCTGTGCTTGCGCTATAATCGTCATCACGCACGAGGATGTTGTCCGCGGGTAAGGAATCACCGAAGTAATAATTGAGTCCGGATATCTCAGTTCCGTTTGCGAAGGTTAGGGTGATGCTGCCGTCATCATTCTTGTTTACAGTATATCCATGATCACTTCCGCTTGAATATGAGAACAGCTGATAGAAAAGATTACTCGGATAGTAGTAATTGCCGGTGTAGTAGTCGAGTATAGTCTCTGCTCCTACGGCGTATCCACCTACACAGTAGGAATAAGATACCGACTTATCGCCTATCATTGTTTCTGTGGATATCGAGATAGAGTATACCTCTCCGTCCTTGTTGCAATATTGATTCAAGGTTGCGATAAGGTCCTTGGAGATAACGTACTTGTCACCTTGACGGCTCAGATAACCGTCCTTGTCAAGGATCTTGTCGAGAAGTCTTGAATTCATCCGCTTTTGATCAGACGCATTTCTGTACATCACGTCTACTATTGCTCCGTCTTTGGTGAGGACGATAGTCTGCGCGTACATTCCGCTTGCTGTGCTTGCGTATCCGTAGACAGCCTCGTAACCGAATCGATAGTAATAGCTATTCTCGGTATTGGTGCCGAGTATATAGAGTGTATTGCCGTCGGGTAACGCCATAGTCTCACAGTCGCTTGCGGGATTGCCTGAGTTGAGATAAGAAGTAGCGAGATAAGAAATACCAAGCTCTACAAATTGACTGTCTGACAACTTGACGTAGTAGGTAGGCCGCATATTTCTGCAATATACGTGCTGCGCTTTTATTTCCTCAAGCTCGCCGTTATCGTTGCGTATCGTAATTGATTCACTGTATACATCTACCTCATCGCACTCGGGTAGCTCTGTCACAAGCTCGTACAACTCGTAAACGTCGAACCAATAATCGTAAGGCCAGTCAAAGTTACCATAGTAATAATCATAGTTATAATCATAATAGCGTATATCATTGGATTCTATGATCTTGATCTCTTCGTTTATGCGTACTGCGGCGCGCTGTACCGTTCTGGTAGATCCCGCTAAGGAGAAGTTTGCTACGAGTATCTGACAGTATTCGCCGTCTACTACGATGTATGCGTTTTCTCCCCATCCGTTGTACCATGCGTTGGCGGAGGAGAGCGTTACCTTAAGCTGCGTGTCGTTGACGCTGTAGTCGGACTTTACGTAGTATCCCGTTCCC
>JAZOUM010000127.1:0-16847 GCA_045658205.1 Eubacteriales bacterium
GGTACCGTTATCGCTAAGCATGGCGGCGGAATCTCCGAGACCTTCACTGTTAGAAGAGTTTCTTACGGTGTAGGCGTAGAGAAGACTTTCCCTATTCATTCTCCCAACGTTGAGAAGGTTGAAGTTTATCGCGTAGGTAAGGTTCGCCGTGCTAAGCTCTACTACCTCAGAGGCAGAGTTGGTAAGGCAGCTAAGGTTAAGGAGAAGAAGTAATTCTCTTTACCCCCGCGTATGAAATAACCGCTATGCGAGCAGATCTTGCATAGCGGTTATTTCTTTATTATTATTCATTGGTGGATTTTACACGGTTTTCGATTTAAAATATCGAAAATACGCTTACGCCATCTTGTCGCTGAGCTTTTCGCCGCCAAGGATGTGGAAGTGTAAGTGCTTGACCGACTGACATCCGTCCTCACCGATGTTTGTTACTACTCGATATCCGTTTTCAAGGCCGAGTGACTTGGCAATCTTGGGGATTACGGTGAAGATGTGCGCTACTGTTTCGCAATTCTCGTTCGATACTTCATTCACGGACGCTATATGCGACTTCGGAACTACGAGACAGTGAACCTTTGCCTGAGGGGCTATATCGAGAAATGCGTAACACTTATCGTCCTCATAGACCTTGTTTGACGGAATATCTCCGTTGATTATTGCGCAGAATAAACAGTTCATAAAATTTGTTCTCCTTAATTTTGAATTCATTTGATTACATTTTATCATAAACCAACATTAAATTCAATAGAAAATCGGTATAAATATGAGATATATTAAATGTAGCTTACCCGAATATCCGGTTACGGAGGATTTATGGGATATCCTCGCTCGGGAAACTCGTCCTATCGTTGTTTACGGTATGGGAAACGGAGCGGATAAGCTTATTGAAAGGTTTGAAAAATACAAAATAACGATATCCGACTTTTTTGCATCCGACGGTTTTGTGCGCGGTCATACCTTCCACGGTATGAGGGTAAAATCATTTAGTGAGATAAAGGATACCTACAAAGAGTTTGTTATCGTGCTTTCCTTTGCTTCTAATAGAGCAGATGTTATCGATATGCTCTTTGATATAGACGAGCATTATGATATGATAGTTCCCGATATGCCTGTTGCAGGTGAGGAATATTTTGACCGAGAGTTTTATAATACGCATTATAGCGAGATATTATCTGCGTACGGTAGATTTGCCGACGAGGATTCGAAAAACGCTTATGCCAATATTATAAATTACAAGCTGAGCGGTAAAATGAAATATCTTATGGATGCTTTTTCCACTAAGGATGAACTTTATTCCGAATTATCCTCCATAAATGTCAGAAAATATATTGACGCCGGCGCTTACAACGGAGATACCGCGAGAGAAGCGATAGCGTATTTTCCGGAGCTTGAAGAAATTATTGCGATCGAACCCGATCCGAAAAATTTTAAAAAGCTTATGAAATTCGCCGAGACTGTTGATGCTCCTAAAATAATTGCGAAAAATTCTGCCGTATGGAGTCGTCTTGGAGACGGTGAGTTTTCCGCATCGGGAAATCGCAACTCCTCAATTTCGTCGACTATGTCATATCAACATAGAGAAACCGACGTTTCTCTTATCTCTATAGATTCTCTCGACGCCTCTCCTGATTACATCAAATACGATGTTGAGGGCGCGGAACTTGAGGCGCTGATCGGCTCAGACGAAACCATATTGCGCGCTCGTCCGTGTCTGCTCGTTTCACTGTATCATAGGAGCAGAGATATCTTCGAGATTCCAAATTATCTTGCAGAAAAATATCCGTTCTACAAGATGACGCTCCGTAGGTTAAAATGTCTACCTGCGTGGGAAATAGATTTATTGCTTTTCAATACTTGAAAAACTTGATTCTATGTGATACAATAATACGACAACATAAATAAATACTAAGGAATGGTTAAAATGAAAAGACCTGAGCTTCTTGCCCCCGCCGGCAATTTTGAGAAGATGAAGGCGGCTATACTTTACGGCGCCGACGCGGTTTATCTCGCGGGTGAAATCTTTGGTATGCGCGCCGCGGCAGATAACTTTACTATCGAGGAACTCGCCTCTGCGGTAGCTTACGCGCATGAGAGAAATGTAAAGGTTTACCTTACCGTAAACACTATGCCGAGAGAAAATGAGTATAATCTGCTCAAGGATTACTTTAGAAAATTGAAAAATATAGCAATTGACGCTTTGATAATTGCAGACATCGGAGTGCTTATGCTCGCTAAGGAAATGCTACCAGAAAAGGAGATACACATCTCCACTCAGGCATGTTCTGTCAGCGCTGCGGATTGTCGCGCTTGGCATGCGCTCGGCGCTACGAGAGTGGTTCTTTCGCGTGAGCTTACCCTTGATGAGATAAAGGCGATCAAGGCTAATATCCCGGAGGATCTTGAGATAGAGTGCTTTGTTCACGGATCTATGTGCATCTCTTATAGCGGTCGTTGTTTGCTTTCCAATCACATAGTTGGCAGAGACGCTAACCGAGGAATGTGCGCACAGCCATGTCGTTGGAATTACACGATCCGCAACTATGAGATAGCGGAGGAAAAGCGTCCCGACTGCGTTATGCCGATCGAGGAGGTTAACGGAGAGACGTTCATTATGGCAAGTCGTGATACTTGTACCATCGAGCATGTTCCTGAACTTATCGAGGCCGGGATTGACTCCTTTAAGATAGAGGGAAGAATGAAGTCCGCTTATTACACAGCCGTTGTTACCAATACCTACAAGATGGCATTCGAGTCGTATTTTAGCGGTAATTATGAGTATGATCCCGCATGGTATCGCGAGCTTGAGTCTGTAAGTCACAGAGATTACCACACCGGCTATTACTTCACTGATTCTCACGCTGACGCCAACGTTGCGTCTAATGCCGGATATCTCAGAGAAAAGGCATATCTTGCCGTTGTGGTTTCATATAATGATCAAACGGGCGAGGCTCTTTTGACTCAGAGAAATAAAATGTGTAAGGGCGATAGCATCGAGCTTTTGACTCCGGGTAAGGTAGGGCAACCTCTTACTGTCGGCGAACTTTATGATGAAAATCATAATCCTATTGAAAGCACCCCACATCCCTATATGTCGTTCTATATGCAGATGCCGTTTGCGGTAAAGCCCGGCGATATTATTCGCGCGTCTTGATCAGGAGATGAAATGAAAGAGTTTTTTGAGATACTTAAGGTTGTTCTTCTTGGTATCGTAGAGGGTATAACGGAATGGCTTCCGATAAGCTCTACCGGACATATGATACTTCTTGATGAGTTTATTAAGCTTGACGTATCTATGGAATTTCGAGAAATGTTTCTTGTTGTAATTCAACTCGGAGCTATCCTTGCCGTTCCGGTGGTTTTCTGGAAGCGACTGTTTCCTTTTTCGAAGGGAAGCACAAAGGATGAGAGACGTAGGATATGGAGCTTATGGTTTAAGGTAGCCGTGGGAGCTGTGCCTGCCGCCGTTCTCGGACTTTTGCTTGATGATTTTTTAGATGAGCATCTTTACACTTACGTTGTTGTTGCTGTAGCCTTGATAGTTTACGGCGTTGCGTTCATTCTTGTTGAAAAAATAAAAATGGGAAGTGAATACCGTATAAATGATGTATACGATATTACCTACCGCGACGCATTGATAATAGGATGCTATCAGACGTTATCGCTTATTCCCGGTACGTCGCGCTCCGGTTCAACGATTCTCGGCGGTATGCTTTCCGGTGTATCCCGTACCGCGGCGGCGGAATTTTCGTTTTTCCTCGCTATTCCGGTAATGCTTGGCGCGTCTGCTCTTAAGGTTCTTAAATTTATCCTTTCCGGAGCTACGCTGGCTTCCTTTGAACTCGTTTTACTTCTTATAGGTATATCAGTTTCCTTCGTTGTATCGCTCGTTGCTATAGAATTTTTAATGAGCTTTGTTAAGAAGCACAGCTTTAAGCCGTTTGGAATTTACCGTATAGCGCTCGGTATTATTGTTCTTGCGTATTTTCTTTTTAAAATATAATAACTACGCTTTTTAAACATAAACAAAGCCAAAGCTACCGTTTTGCCGATAGCCTTGGCTTTGTCGTATTTTTATGATATGTATTATATTCCCCTCGGAACTTGAGGCGTAAGATTTATAGGAGTTAATGTCCAATGCCACGTATAACGTCCATCGTTCTAATTCGTGGGTTATTGAATTCAATCTCTTCGAGAGAGAAGGGAATATCCGCTTCACCGCACAAGCGTATCAAGGAGAGATTTATATCGAGTAGCTCGTCGCTCTCATATACAGCGTTTCTGATCTTTTCATTTTCTATCTCAGAGAATCTATTACGTATATTATCAAGGGTTCCGAAGCTGTTTAAAAGCTTTGCCGCGGTTTTTGGACCTACGCCCTTAACGCCCTTTATATTGTCAGACGTATCTCCCACAAGACATTTGAAATCGAGATACATTGACGGAGTGATACCGTACTTTTCGAGTATGTATTTTTCGTCGCAAACGACAGATGCACTTCCTCTGTACCGTACGATTTTTACTTTATCGGTTATCAACTGAAAATAATCGCTATCAAAGGATGAGATGATGACCTCGTTTTCTTTGCCGTATTTTATAGCGTAAGCGGCAATTACGTCATCGGTCTCACACACGGTCGTTTCTGTATGCTTGATTCCCATATAATCAAGAGCTTCGTATACGAACGGTAGCTGTGTGAATGGGTTTTCATCGTCCGGCATCTCGGAATAGTCGGGTCTGTTAGCCTTATACTCTTTGAGTATATCCTTTCTCGGATTGCTTTTTTCACCGTCAAACATCACGAGTAAATGTGTGGGAGCGTATGTATCTGCAAGTCGGTTTACAGCGCCGATAAATCCAATTACGCCTTGTATCGCAGAGCCCTTTGCTCCGATGATTTTTGTGGGCATACCAAAGAACATCTGAAACAGAAGGTTATGTCCGTCAATTATAAGCAGTCTATTCATAATATTCCTTACAAAACTCCCGCTCGGCTGTATTTTGCCAAAGCGGGAGGATTTTTTATCAGCAGAATTCTATTGCTCCATCATCATTCATAGATGAGATCTTAGCGAGTGATTCGACTCGGTATCCCATACGGCGTATATCCTCGCCGCCATTTTGATATACCTTCTCGATTACCGCTCCGCATCCTACGACTGTAGATCCAGCTATCTTGCAAAGAGATAATAATGCTTTCATTGCGCTACCGTTAGCTAAAAAATCGTCTATGATAAGAATTTTATCATCTTTGGAAAGAAATTCTTTCTTAGCTACAACGTTATATTCGTGACCGTGAGTAAAGGAAACTACCTTTGTGGAATAAAAATCATCGCTTACCTTATTACTTGCGCCGGACTTTCTTGCAAAAAGCACGGGAACGTTGAATAAACGCGCAACTATACAAGCTATGCCTATTCCCGAGCCGTCAATGGTGAGGATCTTTGTTACGCCGTCAGTCTTAAACATTTCAAACCATTCTTCAGCGCACTTTGATATAAGCGCGGTGTCTATCTGATGATTGAGGAAGCTGTCTACTTTTATTACGCTACCAGGGAAAACCTTAGCGTCCTTACGGATTCTTTCTTCAAGCAGTTTCATAACCGTTCTCCTTTTATTCGTTTATTCTTGACCAGTCGATTATGGGCTGCCCCATAGCCGAGAGATATTCGTTTGCCTTAGCAAAGTGATTGGAGCCGAAGAAGCCTGCGTATGCCGATAATGGACTCGGATGCGCGCATTCAAGGATAAGATGCTTTTTGTTGCTTATCAGAGACTTCTTAGCCCTCGCATTTCCACCCCATAGCATAAATACCACAGGGGTATCCTTTTCATTCATAAGCTCTATGATTTTATCGGTCAGTATCTCCCATCCCTTACCCTTATGGCTTTGCGGTGATCCTTCTCGTACGGTCAGAGTAGTGTTGAGGAGGAGTACGCCTTGCTTTGCCCAGCCTACCAGCTCTCCGGAGCTTGGAATGGATATGCCGAGAGAGTCGTTCAGTTCCTTAAATATGTTTTTAAGTGAAGGTGGGAAGGGAACGCCTTGCTTTACTGAAAAGCATAGACCGTGTGCCTGTCCCTCACCGTGATACGGATCTTGACCAAGTATTACCACTCTGGCTTTTTCATACGAGGTGTACTTTAACGCGTTGAAAATATCATTCATAGGCGGATATATTTTGCGAGAAAAATATTCCGTTTTCAGAAATTCACGCAGATTGAGATAATAGTCCTTTTTAAACTCGTTTCCAAGCAGGATATCCCAATCATTTCCTATATGTACCATAATCCACCCTTTTTGTTCTTTTTATTAAATTATATCACTATTTTAGCTTAAAATCAATAAAAACCCGAAACTTTTCATAGCTTCGGGTGTAGATAAAAGTTATTCAATATATACAAAATTAAGCGAATACAGTCTCTATGATCTTTTTACAGTTAGGAGGTGAATATTGCCAGGAGTCTATATGCGTGACGTTATTCGTGTCGATGAAATATTCAAGGCGTTCCGGATAATCCTCACTGTCCTGTGAGTCAATAATAATCAACTTTATCTTCATTTTTTCGGGAATTATTGATTTGATGTATACAGCGGCGCTTTGTCCGGGATGCACGTCGTCTCTATATTCGGCAAGTCCGGCAAGATTTGGGCGTAATTCTATGAATACTCCGTAGCTTTCAACGCTTCTTATTACTCCCTTGACCGTTTGACCTTCGTTGAACAGCGAGGCGTTTTCATTCCAGCTTCCAAGCAATTCTCGCTCAGATACGTAGATTCTCCCCCGTGAGTCTATTGATTTTACCACCGTGTGTATCATATCTCCTACGGTAAGCCTTGCGGATGGATGAGCTATTCGTGATACCGATATTGAGTCTATTGATAAAAGCGATGTTATTCCGCATCCGATATCTACAAACGCTCCGAAGCTTTCGAGGTGAGTTATTTTTGTCGGGATTATATCCCCCGGCACGAGTGTGGATATGTAGTTATTCATACATTCCATTTGGGCAGCTCTGCGCGATAATATAGCAATCGTTTCGCCACCCGCTGTTTTTTCAAAGCCCTTGACCTTGAAGCATACCGCTTTACCTACTCTTGTAAGAATCGCTATATCTTTGATATCTTCGCCGTCTCTTACGTATTGCACCTCTTCGCGTGGTATAATAGCTCGCATTTTCGGCGTAAGATCAACGTGTAGGTTGAAATTATGATCGCAAAGCATTACCTCACCTTCAAGGATGATACCTCTTTCGCGAGCGGCAACAAGCCCCTCTTTACTTGCGATGTATTCGTGATTTTTGGGAGTAGATATCAATACTCCCTCGGGCATATACTTATTCATTAGCTTTACCGTTCCTTATTCATTACAGGCACATTGTGTCCCTATGTTTTAGAATATGATAAAACCGAGTCAAGTATGCAATAAAATACAACTTATCCGATAGCTCCGGTGCCGGTTAGACCAAAGCTTACTTGGATTGCGTTGTTCACAACGCGCATCGTAGCATCGTCTAAATGTCCCATCTTTTCCTTCAGACGCTGTTTATCAAGCGTTCTAATCTGTTCAAGCAGAATTACACTGTCCTTTGCGAGTCCAACGTCGGGAGCCGAAACATCAATATGCGTCGGCAATTTTGTTTTGCTCATTTTTGATGTTATTGCCGCCGCGATTACGGTGGGACTATATCTGTTTCCTACGTCGTTTTGTACTATCAGCACAGGCCTTAATCCGCCTTGCTCACTACCTATGACAGGGCTTAGATCTGCGTAGAAAATATCACCGCGTCGTATAGTCATTTTTATTTCCTTTCAGCATATAATAATTCTTTTTACAGAGGCAACTCTCTGATTCTTATAGTGAGGAACGGTGAAGTCTGAGTTTGTTTATATTCTTGCCGCCTTATATGCTTATTAACCGTTTTTCTGTAATTTTCCTCATTTTTATTTTATGCGAAATCGGATGCTTTGGAACCTGGTTCGGACTTAATAAAAAAACGGAGATCCCATACGCGTGGTATCTCCGTTCTCGCTTTTTTGCTTGCCCTTGGGGCGCTGAAATGGCGATATTTTATACGCCGTGTTCCATCATTTCTTCTCCGTTTCTGAACAAAAGAGAAATGCACCAAATGCCCGCAAGCGCGACCGCAACATAGATAATTCTCGCCAAAATGCTACCCGCTCCTCCGCTTATCCAAGCAACAAGATCGAAAGAAAACAAGCCGACAAGACCCCAGTTAAGAGTGCCTATTATGGCGATCGCCAAGGCGATTTTGTTTATGATCGACATTAGATCGGACCGTCCTTTTTTGCTGACTATTTGAGCTATATAAAACGTAAAAAGAAGAAAGAAGTTGCTTTCTGCTACGATTTATATGGCTAAATATAGTTTTACACACATCCTAATTTTTTATTCATCAATCGTCGAAGATTGGCCTTGCGCCCCCAAATGAATCGCGTAATTTCTCAAGCGCTCGCTTTTCTATTCTTGAAACGTATGAGCGCGATATACCGAGATACGTGGCAACCTCTCTTTGAGTCATCGGCTTATATCCCTCAAGACCGTAGCGCAGTCTTACGATCTGCTGCTCTCTTTTGTCGAGTACTTCGTTTACAAGCTCTTTAAGACGTGAGGTATGTATTTTCAGGTCAATTTCGTCTGCAATATTTTCATCCACACTTATGACGTCAAGATACGTTAAGGGGTTGCCGTCCTTATCCACGTCTATGGTGTCGTTGATCGACACCTCGTTTTGTTGCTTTTTCTGCGCTCTGAAATACATTAGGATTTCGTTTTGCACGCATCTTGCCCCGTATGTTGCAAATCGAGTACCGTATTCGCTTTTGAATGAATCGACCGCCTTTATCAAACCAAGGCTTCCTACGCTCAACAACTCGTCGGGGGATTGATATGACGAATAATATTTTCTGATAAGGTGGGATACCAGTCTGAGATTTCTTTCTATTATCAACTCCCTCGCTTTCATGTCACCGGCGCGCATTCGCTCGAATGCCTTTGCTTCTTCCTCCTTGCTTAACGGAGGAGGAAAGCTTTCAAATTGCTCGATTCCAAGTATAAGACTTATAAAACGCAACAAAATTTTTGATAACTCTTTCATAGTATCTCCTTTCATATTTTTTGCGTGATATTCCATTATATTCGGTGCGTTTGATAAAATTCGATTTATACGAAAAGATATCTTTCTAGAAACGAATGCTTTGTTGATAAAAAAAGAGCAGTGCAAGAAAGCCTGAGTTACTTGCTCTGCTCGTATATGACGTATTTTCTATCGCTTTATGCCAAATGCTCGGAGGCTAATTCCTTCAAAATCTCCGGAGTTGATACAACGTATCCTTGTTCGGATATGTTTAAAAACAAGTTTTTGCCTCTTGTCTCACGAAATTTTTTATTCATCATAGAAATATGCGTTCTTATGCTTGTTAGCTCCGGCTTTCTTGTGGGCTTGAACGCGTATTTCAATATACTCTTGGAATCTGCGGGGATTGGATATGTGCTTAATAGATATCTCAGGATCATGATTTCGGTTTTTGTAAAGCTTATGGGCTTATCAAATACAGTCACCCGTCTTTCATCGCAGGATGCGTCTATACCTGCGAGTCTGTAGTGCGCTGTCAGTCGAAGATCGTTTTGCTTTTGGTAAAGGACTATCTTCTCAATAAGCGTAGATGAACATATTGATGACGGAAACGTATCCGCAAATTTATTTGTAATATTGTGCTGAATATTATCGGAAATCGCAAAGATTGGAAGATTACTATCGTAAGAGCGAAGCTTAGTGATAAAATCTGTCGTGTCGGCAAGTCTTTCGGGTTCAAGCAGGATAGCGGCTCGGTATACAGAAGATATTTCGGATAATGCTTCTTTGGGCGTTACGGCGTAAGAAATTATTCCCATGTAATAAAATATATCGCTTACCGTTTGCGCCTCTTTCCTTTGCGCGCTTATAATGAGTACCATGATGTTTTCCTTTCTTGCTATCAGTATCGATCTTTAAAGCACAAGCAATATTGTATCAAAGATGTCGTAAAATTTCAAGGGTTACTTCTAAAATGAGTTGACATCGAACCGAAAAGAGTATATAATATATTCATTAATTCACTTTGGAGAAAACAATGAAAACTGTATTGATAACCGGCGGCTCGAGAGGTATTGGACGTGAACTCGTTCGTTCCTTTGCCAACAACGGTTATTCCGTTGCGTTTACTTATAAATCAAGCGAGTCAGAGGCGGAGATACTTGCCCGTGAGGTTGGCGCTCTCGCCATAAGGGCGGATTCAGCATCCGAGTCTGACGTGATTTTTGCCGTGGATAAGGCTTTGTCTGAGCTTGGTAAGATAGATTGCCTTATAAACAATGCCGCTGTATCCTCCTTCTCGTTATTTACAGACATTACTCTTGAGGAATGGAACGCTATGCTCGCGGTCAATCTTACCGGCGCATTTCTCTATTCAAGGAGTGTTATTCCCAATATGCTCAAGAGAAAGTCGGGTAGAATAATCAATATTACGTCTATGTGGGGGCTTGTCGGCTCCTCATGCGAGGTTCACTATTCAGCGACCAAGGCGGGACTTATCGGTATGACTAAGGCTCTTGCAAAGGAGCTTGGACCCTCAGGTATTACGGTAAATGCGATAGCTCCCGGAGTGATCAATACAGAGATGAATTCGCAACTTTCCGATGAGGATAAGACGGCGCTTGTAAATGATACTCCCGTTATGCGTATCGGAGAACCTGCTGATGTTGCCGAGGCGGCGCTGTTTCTTGCGTCTGATAAAGCATCGTTCATTACCGGAGAGGTAATGAACGTCAGCGGCGGATATATCATTTAAATACTTTTTACGTTTTGTATATTTTTGTCAAACAAAAAATCTTTAAAAGCTATTGATTTTTTTAAAAATATGTGATATAATTCTAAAGACTGTAAAAGTCTGATACTTTCGGTGCGTCGGATGGAGTCATACCAGCCGGGGTGGTAGCGGTACCTTGTACCTGAAATCCGCTATAGCAGGGGTTCATTCCCATTCTGAGGGCTCTTCCTGTGTAGTCTGCACCGTCATTTTCTATGTTGAAGAATGGGTCTTGCGCAATCCGAGGCTGTGAACCATGTCAGGTGGGGAACCAAGCAGCATTAAGCGGTTTATCGGGTGTGCCGCGAGGCAGCCTGTTCGGAGTAGAGGTGGCGGTTACCGTATGTAGGGGGATTTTCGAGGCTTGGGTGTATGGCTCTTTCCGACGCATCGAATTTAATAATGATTATAGTATGTCGAAAAGGATAAATCCTTTTCATAGCTATAAAGTAGCTACACAAAAGCTTTGTAGCTTTTGTACTACAATCATTTCAATAGAAATCTACAGTTTTCTCATTTGAAAACTGTTTGCAAATCAAAGATTTTTCGTCGAAATTCATGGATTTCGACTTTAAATTGTCGTTATAAGCGCGTATGCGGATCTCTTTTGGTGTACCGCTACGTGCTTTTTGTTTTATTGCTTACTGTGTAAAGGAGGTCGTATGTCGGATTACAGAGCTTTATATCGAAAGTGGCGCCCGGTTGATTTTGACGATGTTTCGGGACAGGATGCGATTACGGATATTCTTAAATATGAAGTAGCTAACAATAAGCTCTCTCACGCGTATCTTTTCTGCGGTTCTCGAGGTACCGGTAAGACAAGCTGCGCAAAGATTCTTGCCAAGGCGGTTAACTGCTTAAATCCGAGAAACGGAAATCCCTGTAATGAGTGCGAGGCATGCCGTAGCATAGACGCCGGTATTGCTACCGACGTTATCGAGATGGATGCGGCGAGCAACAACGGCGTTGATAACGTTAGAGATATGAAGGATGAGATCGCCTTTACTCCTGCGCTTTTAAAATACCGTGTCTACATCATCGACGAGGTTCATATGATGTCGGGATCCGCATTCAATGCGCTTCTTAAAACACTTGAGGAGCCCCCGTCTTACGTTGTTTTCATACTTGCGACCACAGAGTTCCATAAGCTTCCGACAACGATAGTATCAAGATGTCAGAGATTTGATTTTAGAAGGATCTCGACCGACAACATAATGGCGAGGCTTAAGCTTATCTCAAAAAGCGAGGGAATATCCCTTACCGACGATGGCGCAAGAGTTATAGCGAGAGTATCCCGTGGAGGTATGCGTGACGCTGTAAGCCTTCTTGTGCTTTGCGCCGGCGCTCGCAAGACTGTGGATGAAAAGCTTGTTTTTGAGACTGTGGGAACAGGTAACAGAGATAGCTCTTACAGACTTATCGAGGCTATTCTTTCGCAGGATTATACGACGGTATATTCTACCGTAAACGAGGTTGTAATGAACAGCGCCGATATCTCCGTGTTCTGGCAGGAGATCATCGATTCTTACCGTGATATCATGGTAGTAAAGAATACGGATCGCGCTAAGGAATACCTCGATCTTACTGAGTCGGAATACGAGTCACTCGCAGGACTTGCCAAACAGCTTACACCTGCGCGCCTTGCTTATCACGTCTCTTTACTTGAGGGCGCTCTTGCCGATATGCAAAGGGCGTTCAACTCCAAGAGATCCATTGCCGATATAACCCTTACACGTATGTGCGATGCCAAGGCATCCATGTCGCCCGAGGCTCTCGCTCTTCGCGTAGATGAGCTTGAAAGAGAGATATCTATGATTAAGCTCGGAGTTGGCACGGGATCGAGAATAGTCAATGACGAGAGCAATGTTCAGATTCTTCCTACTGTTAAAATTGTGGAAGAAAAAAATGAAGGAAAAATTGAAACCGAAACAAAAAACGAGGCAGAGAATACTAAAGTTCAAAACGCTAAAACGGTAAAATACGATAAATGGTCGTACGTTGTCGATCGTATAGGCGAGCTAAAATGCTCTCTTTCCGTCCAGTTTATGAAGTCTCAAGCTTACAAAAGACCGGATGGAACCTTCCTTATTAGGATGAACTCGTTCTTCGCTAAAAAGCTTTCGGGAAGCGACGCGGATCTATCTATACTCCGTGGCATTATTGCTGAAAAGGAAAATCTCCCACCGGAAGAGATACGCGTTGTTATCGAGCCGCTTGATACATCATCTATTGGTGATTTTTCCGACGAGATAGAGAATAATCTCAGTTCGGATATGAATATGTTTTAAAATAATTGCAGATAGAAAGGCAGAATTGAAATGAAAGTTAGAATACCTCAGGGAATGGGCGGCGGCAATATGCAGTCCATGCTTAAGCAGGCGCAGAAAATGCAGGAGGATATGGCTAATAAGCAGGAGGAGCTTGAGGCTCGTGAGTACGAGGTTGCAGCAGGCGGTGGTGTAGTTACCGTTAAGATAAACGGTAAGAAAGAGGTTCTTTCAGTAAAGCTTGCGGAGGAGATCGTAGATCCTGATGACATCGAGACTCTCGAGGACCTTATAGTTGCCGGCGTAAACGAGGCTATCAAGAAGGTAGAGGCAGATGCTTCTGCGGAAATGTCTAAGCTTACCGGCGGTATGAGCATTCCCGGTATGCCCGGCCTGTTCTAATAATATGGCGGAATATATTTTACCTATACAAAGGCTTATAGAGGAATTCAGAAAAATTCCCGGAGTCGGCGCTAAGACTGCTGCGAGATACGCATTTGCAGTTCTTAATTTGTCCGAGAACGACGCGGCGCGCTTTGCGGATGCTATCGTAGGTGTAAAGCGCGATGTCTATAAGTGTCCGATATGCTTTGGACTTTCCTCCAATGAGGACTCCTGTGATATATGCGCATCCATTGATCGCGATCATTCGGTTATTTGCGTGGTTGAGGATGCCAAGGACGTGATGACTATGGAAAGAGTTCGTACGTATCGCGGAACGTATCACGTCCTCGGTGGAGCGCTTTCTCCTCTTGACAACATCACCCACGAGGATCTCAAGGTGAAAGAACTTGTGGCAAGAGTAGAGGAGGGTGGCGTAAAGGAAATAATAATAGCCACTAACCCTACTCCAAAAGGAGATACGACAGCAGCTTATATTGCGAGAATTCTTGAGGATTATCCCGTTGAGGTTTCTCGTCTTGCTTACGGAATCCCTGTAGGCGCAGATATCGAGTATGCTGACGAGGTCACTCTTTTGCGCGCTATGGAGGGTAGAAGATTTTTCGGCAATAGAATCGATAAGTAATTTAATATCAGATATCAAACAGTCGTGTACCTGTACTTCAAGCGAAGATTATCAGCTATCATAGCGATAAATTCCGAGTTTGTTGGCTTACCACGGCTGTTTTGTATTGTATAACCGAAGTAAGAGTTGAGCGTGTCAACGTCACCTCGGTCCCAAGCTACCTCTATCGCATGTCTTATAGCTCTTTCCACTCTTGAAGTAGTGGTTTGGTACTTTTTAGCTACGGAGGGATATAAGATCTTTGTTACCGAGTTTATTATCTCCTCGTCATCGATAGCCATAAGTATAGCGGAGCGCAGGTACTGGTATCCCTTTATGTGCGCCGGTACGCCTATCTGATGAATTATTTTAGTTACCTGAGCCTCCATATCCGGCAGATCCGATAACTTTTCGTAGCTTGATATCTTATCACCTGAGCGAAGCTTCATTAAGGTTTCGATATGCGCTCGCAAAGAGATAAGATCGATCGGCTTTAAAAGACAAATATCAGCACCCGCCATTGATGCTTCCATAAGTATGTTTTGCTTATTTACGGGAGACATTAATATGAAGGCGGGCTTTTTCTTTAGTCCGAGATTGACAACGTTTCGTATAATACCTACGCCGTCAAGCCCGGATAACCATAGATCTGTGATAACTACGTCGTATAAGCCGTTATTTATCATATTGATAGCTCGATCGCCCGTCATACACTCGTCGGGCGTAAGGTATCCGCCCTTTACGAGCGCCTCGATTATCCTTCTCCTTTCCTCGTTGTTTTCCGAGCAAATTAGAATTTTTGTTGTTTGTTCCATTGTTCAGCTCCTTAATTTGATTTGAAATTGGTAAAAAATGGAAATTACCAAGCACAGCAACATTTTACCACAATTTACCACATAAAATCAAGAGTGAAAATAGCGAAAAGTTTGCCAAAGTTGAGAATGTAAAAATGGTAAAATTTACCAATTCGGAATATAATGTGATAAAATGATACAAAATACGACTTAATTCGATCAGCAAAATTTTAACAATGTTTTTCGTTTATTTTTGAAAAAATATTGCAATGCGTCAAAACTTATGATATAATGTAGTCGTGATAGAATGGCAATTTGCCATTTATGATGCTTATAATTTAAATAAGGAGATAAACTATGAACGCAAATGTTACTAACAACAAGTTCGTAAACGAGTGGATCGCCGAGATGGCTGAGCTCGTTAACCCCTCTGAGATCATTCTCATCGACGGTTCTCTTGAGCAGACTGAAGCTCTTCGTAAGGAAGCTTGCGAGAGTGGCGAGATCGTAAAGCTTAACCAGGAGCTTTACCCCAACTGCTACCTTCACAGAACTGCAATCAACGACGTTGCAAGAGTAGAGGACAGAACCTTCATCTGTACTTCCAAGAAGGAGGATGCAGGTAACATCAACAACTGGATGGATCCCCAGGAGTGCTACGCTAAGCTTTCCAAGCTTTACAAGGGCTCTTACAAGAACAAGCCCATGTACGTAATTCCTTATTCCATGTCCGTTGTAGGCTCTGATTTCGCAAAGTACGGTATCGAGCTTACCGACTCTATCTACGTAGTTCTTAACATGCTCATTATGACCAGAGTTGGTCTTAATGTTCTTGAGGCTCTCGGTGATAGCGCTGACTTCATCAAGGGACTTCACGCTCGTGCAGATATCGATCAGGAGAACAGATATATCTGTCACTTCCCTGAGGACAATACTATCTGGTCCGTTAACTCCGGTTACGGTGGAAACGTTCTTCTTGGTAAGAAGTGCTTCGCTCTTCGTATCGCTTCCTACCTTGGTAGAAAGGAAGGCTGGATGGCAGAGCATATGCTCATTCTCGGTATTGAGAATCCCGAGGGAGAGGTTAAGTACATCAGTGCTGCATTCCCCTCTGCTTGTGGTAAGACCAACCTTGCAATGCTTATTCCTCCCGCAATCTACAAGGATAAGGGCTACAAGACCTGGTGCGTAGGCGATGATATCGCTTGGCTCCGTGTTAAGGATGGCGGCCTTTGGGCTGTTAACCCCGAGAACGGCTTCTTCGGCGTTGCTCCCGGTACTAACGAGCATTCCAACCCCAACGCTCTTCACACCGCTATGAAGGATACTATCTTCACCAACGTATGTCACAACCTTGATGACAATACTATCTGGTGGGAAGGCCTTGATAACAATCCTCCCAAGAACGCTCTTAACTGGAAGGGTGAGAAGTGGGATTACACCAAGTATGACAAGAAGGATAAGGTTAACACCTCCGGTGCTCATCCTAACTCCAGATTCACTGCTATGGCAGCTAACTGTCCTTGTCTTTCCGACAAGTTCAACGATCCCGCAGGCGTTCCGATCTCTGCGATCGTATTCGGCGGCCGTCGTGCAAAGAACGCTCCCCTTGTATATCAGTCTACCAGCTGGCAGCACGGTACCTTTGTTGGTTCCATCATGGCTTCCGAGACTACCGCAGCAGCTGCAGGCGCAGTTGGCGTAGTTCGTCGCGATCCTATGGCTATGCGTCCCTTCGTAGGCTACGATATGGGTGACTACTGGCAGCACTGGCTCAATATGGGCAAGGTTCTTACCAACGCTCCCAAGATCTTCCACGTTAACTGGTTCAGAACCGATGACGAGGGTCACTTCATCTGGCCCGGTTTCGGCGACAATATGCGTGTTCTTATGTGGATTCTCGCCCGTTGCGAAGG
>JAZOUM010000128.1:0-8668 GCA_045658205.1 Eubacteriales bacterium
CTACCCGGCTTAAGATCCTTAAGCTCGGTAACCTTGAGCTTACCAACAGGCTCGCCTCCCTTGAAGTTCATCTCGGAGAGAGTCGTGCCGTTATATGACTTAACAGTCATATATTCACTCGAATACTGTGTCGCGGTAGCACCAAGTCCGTTAAGACCAAGTCAAAATTCGTAAGCCGAATTGTCGCCGTTGTTGTCGTACTTACCACCTGCGTAAAGCTCACAGAAAACAAGCTCCCAGTTCCAACGTTTTTCCTTCTCATTATATCCGAGAGGAACACCACGCCCAAAGTCCTCTACCTCAATAGAGAGATCTCTGAACTTTTTAACGATAATTTTGCTACCGTATCCCTCGCGCGCCTCGTCAACGGCATTTGCCAATATCTCAATAAAGGAGTGCTGACATCCTATAAGATCGTCCGAGCCGAAGATAACGGCAGGTCTTTTTCTTACTCTTTCAGCGCCCTTGAGCGATTTAATACTTTGATCGTCGTATGCAGTTTTTTTCACTGTTTTTGTTGCCATATTAACCTCGCTACATAATTTTCCAAAGTATATATTAGCATATTAATATTATTTTGTCAAGTAATGATATACCGTAACTTCTAAAAATAAATCACATCGATCATCGTTTAACTTTTTTCGCGTCCTTGACATTCGAATCAAAATATTATATAATTGGTACACAATACTTTTTAGGAGACTATATGAAACTACTTATTGCATCTGATATACACGGTGACGCGCAAAGCGCTCAAATACTGATAAACGCATTCGAGAAAAACGAATGTGATAAAATACTGCTTCTCGGAGATATTCTCTACCACGGTCCGAGAAACGATCTGCCCGGCAGATACGCCCCCAAGGAAGTAATTGCTTTGCTGAACGGTTATAAAGATAAAATCCTCTCGGTAAGAGGCAACTGCGACACCGAGGTAGACCAGATGGTGCTTGAATTTCCCGTACTCGCAGACTATGCCGTCCTCTCACTTGACGGTCTTTCTATATATGCGACTCACGGTCATAATTACAACACAAAAACGCCTCCTCCATTAGCTGCAGGGGACATACTTTTACACGGTCACACCCACGTGATCCGCGCGGAAAAATTCGGCAATGATAACACCTATATCAACCCCGGTTCAATTACGCTTCCGAAGGAAAATTGTCCTCGATCATACGCGATCTATGAAGATAGAATATTCACATTTTACAACGTAGACGGCGATATAGTAAAAGTAGTTGAATTTTGAATTTCAAGCATTATTTTAAAGCAGAATTATACAAACAAGCCTTTTGTTTTTACGAGAGGCTTGTTTTCTTTTAGCGAAAATGCGCACAACAAAGTGTATTCAATATAAAAACAAACAGATAAAATCCGAAACAAAAAAGCGTATTTTGAATACTATAAAAGCATCTAAAAAAAAGGAGCATTTTCTATGACCGATTACGCATATTACAACGGAATTTTCACCCCTTATGACGCCGCCTGTATTCCACTTTCCGATCGATCGATTTTCTTTGGCGATGCGGTATACGACGTTGTCATAGGTATGGGCAAAACGGCATATCAGCTCGACGAGCATTTGGACAGACTTTTCAAAAACGCCGAGGCGATAGGACTTGGCGATATCCCAAATAAACTTAACATAAAATCCGCAATTTCAGACATCATCGAGTTGTCTTGTATAGAGAGATTTATACTCTACATCCAGTTCTCCGCAAACGACTCAAGACGCTCACATATAAGGCAATCCTGCGATGTAAATACACTCATTACAATCACGGAGTTTACACCGCCACACGAACTTGAATTTACGAGCGCCGTTACCCTACCCGACAAAAGGCACGGTATGTGCAACGTTAAAGCGACCAATCTGCTCCCTGCCGTTCTTGCGACGATTGATGCGTCAAATGTAGGGACCGATACAGCCATATTGCATAAGGATGGAATTATCACGGAATGCACTAACGCTAACGTTTCGATCTTGAAGGACGGATGCCTTATAACCCATCCTCTCGACTCATACATTCTACCCGGAATTTCTCAAAAAAATCTGATAAGAATTGCGATAGAAATGGGTGTTTCACACGTTGAGAAGGCCTTTGATATACAGGAGCTAATCGACGCGGATCTCGTTATGGTAACAAGCACAACAAAGCTTTTAAAAGTGTGCGAGTCTATCGACGGAATTTCTACCGAGCGTAAAGGTATAAAGCTTGGGCAGTTATTTTTCGACTCTATGCGACGGGATTTGTTCAATAAAACCTATGGTATCGACTGATTTTTATATCTTTTGACGGACTGTGTTAAAATTTTATCACTTTTTTTCTAAAACCAGTTGCTAATTATAATTTTATATGGTATAATCTCTTTGTTTTACACATACACGCACATACGTGCAAGTGTTAGCATTATTTTTTTAGGAGGATATAAGAATGCTCAAAAAACTTTCAAGCCTTCCCTTCTGCGGAACAAAAGAGCAGGAAGCTCGCCTCATGGAGGTTATCGCAAAGTATAAGCACGACAAGAGTCAGCTTATGACTGTTATGCAGGAAGCACAGGGAATCTACGAGTACCTTCCCATTGAGGTACAAAAAATGATCGCCGAGGGTATGGATGTTCCGCTCGAGAAGGTATACGGTGTCGCAACCTTCTACGCGCAGTTCTCTCTCTCTCCCAAGGGTAGCTACAATATTTCCGTTTGTCTCGGAACCGCGTGCTACGTTAAGGGCTCAGGTGACATTTATGACAAGCTCCAGGAGGTTCTCGGTATCGGAGGAGATGAATGCACTCCCGACAGAAAGTTCTCTCTTACGGCTTGTCGCTGTATCGGCGCTTGCGGTCTCGCACCCGTTCTTACAGTTAACGAAGAGGTTTACGGACGTCTCGGCGTTGATGACGTAAACGCAATTATAGCGAAGTACTCCTAATTCACCCGAAAGGGATAGGATAAGACTATGAAAATCAGAGATATTCAACATTTGCTTGATGCAAAGCTACTGTGCAGCGGAGAAGGTCTCGATAGAGACGTCAACTCTGCATTTGGCTGTGACCTTATGAGCGACGTATTAGCCTATGTAAAGGATCAGTGTGTCCTTCTCACCGGGCTTGTAAACCCACAGGTCATTCGTACCGCCATTATGCTGGATATGGTATGTGTGGTATTCGTACGTTCAAAGGCGCCTACGGAAGAGATCCTTAAGCTCGCCAAGGAAAGCGGTATTACGGTAATGAGCACCGACAAGACTCTCTATGAGTCCTGCGGCATCATCTACTCCGCCGGTCTTTGCGGCAAGGAAAAGGTAGAATAATGCAAGAGCATTTGGTTTTTCGCTTTGAGGTAGACGGCGAGGATTTCACCTCCGCAGGTCAGGCCTCGGTGCAAGTAAAAAAGAATCTCAGACAGCTCGGAATTGACCCCGAGACGATCAGAAGAGTCTCCATAGCTATGTACGAAGGCGAAATAAATATGGTTATCCACGCAGGCGGAGGCGTTGCCGAGGTCGGTGTGTACGACGAATATATCGAGATAGTGCTTGACGACCGCGGCCCCGGTATTGCGGATATAGATAAGGCCATGCAGGAGGGTTACTCTACTGCAACCGATACCGTCCGTTCTCTCGGATTTGGCGCAGGTATGGGTCTTCCCAATATGAAGAAGAACACGGACAAGCTCGAGATATTCTCTACTCTCGGCGTGGGTACAAAAATCGTTATGCGAGTTAATTATAAAATTTAGGTGGAAACTTTATGTATACTTACGAACACTCGGTTCTTTTGGATGAGAGTAAGTGTACCGGATGCACTACTTGCCTTAAGCATTGCCCCACAGAAGCAATACGCATTAAGGACGGCCGCGCGCTAATCAATCCAAAAAGATGTATAGACTGCGGTGAATGTATCAGAGTTTGTCCTCATAAAGCAAAAAAGGCTGTATGCGGAAAGCTTGCCGATATGGAAAGATTCAAGTGGAAGATCGCTCTGCCCGCTCCTACGCTGTACGGACAGTTCGATAATCTTGAAGAGATCGATTACGTTCTCGACGGACTCTTAAAGATCGGCTTTGACGACGTTTTCGAGGTATCGAAGGCAGCGGAGCTTGTAACTGCATATACCAGAACCTACCTCAAGCTTGACGGCGTTAAAAAGCCCGCTATCAGCTCGGCTTGTCCGGTTATCACCAGACTTATAAGCCTGAGATTCCCTTCTTTATCGGAGCATATTATACATATGTTGCCGCCTATGGAGGTTGCGGCAAGACTGGCAAAGGATAAGGCGCTTAAGGAGCATCCCGACCTGAAGGAAGAGGATATCGGAGTATGCTTTATCTCCCCTTGTCCCGCAAAAGCAAGTTACGTTAAAAACGGCTTTGCATCATACAAGAGCTGTGTAGACGAGGTAGTATCCATAAGTGATATATATTTCCTTTTAATCGGTAAAATGAAGAAGAGCGACGATGTCGCGCAGTTGTCTGAGTCCGGAAGAATAGGTATCGGATGGGCAAGAAGCGGCGGCGAGGCTACGGCGATCTTCAACGACGATTATCTTGCCGCAGACGGCATAGATAACGTAATAAGAGTACTTGATCAGCTTGAAAACGGGAATATACCTCAAGTAGAGTTTATCGAGCTTAACGCCTGTGCGGGTGGATGCGTGGGAGGTGTCCTTACTATACAAAACCCATTCATCGCTAAGGCTCGACTTCAGACTCTGCGCAGATACCTTCCGGTATCCAAGAACCAGATCAGCAAGGAGGACGGAGAATACATCCCCGAATACTACTTGTTTGACGATCTGCCTGAGTATATGCCGATATCAAGACTCAGCGATAGCATAGCTAAGTCTATGCGTATGCTTGCGGATATTCATAGCTTCAAGGATACCCTCCCCGGTATCGATTGCGGCTCGTGTGGCGCTCCGACGTGCAGAGCGTTTGCCGAGGATGTGATCAAAGGCTTGTCAGATCGTGACGGTTGTCCGATAAAGGCGTTAAAAGAATTGCGTGAAGGAAAGGACGGTTAAGATATGAACGTACTTGAGCTTTCAGTAGCGGCAGATCTTAAGGCACTCTCACTGCCCTGTCCCGAGCGTGAGGTCGACGGTGTATATATCGGCGACTTGTTAAGCTGGGTAATGGGACGCGCATCATCAGACAATGCTTGGATCACAATAATGTCCAACGCAAATATAGTTGCCGTTGCTACGTTAAGCGACGTCTCTTGTATAATACTTGCAGAAGGTGTCACACCCGATGGCGGTGTTAAAGAGACAGCTGAGGCAAAGGGGATAAACATTCTCGCCTCGGACGATAGCGCGTACGAGATAGCTAAAAGGCTCTCTCAGCTTGGTTTATGATGCGTTTTACATACGATCTGCACAATCACTCCTGCCTATCTCCCTGCGCAGACAACGATAACACACCGAATAATATCGCAGGTATGGCGTATTTATCCGGGATAAAGATCGTTGCCTTAACGGATCACAATACCGCAAAGAATTGTCCGGCTTTCTTTGAGGCGGCGAAGAGATACGGTATAATACCCGTAGCAGGACTTGAGCTGACCACGTCAGAGGACATACATCTTGTATGCTTGTTTGAGGAGCTTGACTACGCTCTTACCTTTGAAGAATATTTAAAGACACGCAGAGTGCTGATAAAGAACAGAACCGATGTTTTTGGAGATCAGTTGATTCTCGACGCAGAGGATAACGTCATCGGCGAAGAGGAGCATTTGCTCCCAAACGCTACTACGATATCGCTCGACGAAGCGCCACAGCTCGTAAAAAAATATGGTGGCGTATGCTACCCCGCTCATATAGACAGGGACGCAAACGGTATAATCGCGATTCTCGGAACTATACCGCCCTCACCGAGCTTTGATTGCTTTGAAATGCGCGACGCAGAAAAAATATCCGAATACAAGGAAAGATATGATCTATCGGATAAGACCATAATTGTGAGCTCAGACTCTCATTACCTAACCGATATAAATGAATCAAATAACTTTTTTGAGCTTGATGCGGATCCCGACTCACCAAGCGACGTGAGACGAGAGCTGTTTAAGCTGCTAAACAATATATGAAAGAAATTTCACTTAACATACTCGACATCGCAGAAAACTCGGTAAAGGCGAAAGCGACTCTTACAGAGATCTACGTCCGCGAGGTGGGAGATACTCTGACTCTTACTATCAAGGATGATGGCTGCGGCATGGACGAGTCAACGGTAAAATCCGTTATTGATCCCTTTTATACAACGAGAACAACTCGCAAGGTCGGTCTCGGAATCCCGCTTCTCAAGCTTGCTTGCGAGCAAACGGGAGGATCGCTCAATATTGAGTCGAGCATCGACTCCGTCAGCCACGGCACGACGGTTACTGCGTTGTTCTTTAAAAATCATATAGACTTTACTCCACTTGGCGACGTTGTCTCAAGCATCGTGACCTTAATACAAGGACATCCCTATACCGACTTCCTTTTCCGACATACAACGGATATGGGAGAGGTTGAGCTTGATACGCGTGAGTTAAGACAGGTGCTCGAGGACGTTCCCCTCGATACCTACGAGGTTATACTCTGGATAAGAGCTAATCTCGCGGAGCAATATGATGCTATCAATTTAAATTAAATAAAAAAGCAAACAGAGAAAGGAAGCAAAAATGAAATCTTTGGCTGAATTGCAGGCAATCAAAAACAGAATGAAGGACAAGGTTGTCCTTCGTGAAGGAACAGGCGACGTTCGCGTAGTAGTAGGTATGGCTACCTGCGGTATCGCGGCAGGCGCAAGACCTGTTCTCAACGCTTTCGTTGAAGAGGTAAACGCAAGCGGTCTTGCACAGAAGGTTACAGTTTCCCAGACAGGCTGTGTTGGTCTTTGCCAGTACGAGCCTATCGTAGAGATCTACGAGGCTGGAAAAGAAAAGGTAACCTACGTCAAGATGACACCTGAAAAGGCAAAAACAGTTGTAGAAAAGCATCTTAAGCACGGTGAAGTCGTAGTTGAATTCACCCCTGCTGAAGCATAAGGAGGTATTAAAAAATGATTCGTGCACAAGTTCTTGTTTGTGGCGGTACAGGCTGTACCTCCTCAGGCAGTAACAAGATCCAGGAGGCATTCCAGGAAAACATCGCGGCATTTGGTCTTGAAAATGAGGTTAAGCTCGTTCAGACCGGTTGCTTCGGTCTTTGCGCCCTCGGCCCTGTAGTTATCGTATATCCCGACGGTACTTTCTACAGCCGCGTTGAGCCTAAGGACGTTAAGGAAATCGTTGAGGAGCATCTTCTCAAGGGTAGAGTTGTTGAGCGTCTTGTATACGCTGACACCGGCGCAGAGGAAATCGTAGAAAAGGCGAGCGTATCTCTTAACGATACCGCTTTCTACAAGTCTCAGAAGCGTATAGTTCTCCGTAACTGCGGTGTTATCAACCCCGATGACATCGACGAGTACATCGCAATGGACGGTTATCAGGCACTCGGTAAGGTTCTCACCGAGATGACTCCCGATGAGGTTATCAAGCTTGTATCCGATTCCGGTCTTCGGGGCAGAGGAGGCGGAGGCTTCCCCACCGGTAGAAAATGGGCTCTTACCGCTCCCAATAAGGCTGAGCAGAAGTACGTTGTATGTAATGCAGACGAGGGTGACCCCGGCGCATTCATGGACCGTTCCATCCTTGAGGGTGACCCCCACTCCGTAATCGAGGCTATGACAATTTGTGGTTACGCTATCGGAGCTACCAAGGGTTACGTTTACGTACGTGCTGAGTATCCTATCGCGGTTACCCGTCTTCAGCACGCTATCGATCAGGCTAATGAATACGGCCTCCTCGGTAAAAATATCTTCAACTCCGGCTTTGATTTCGACCTTGAGATCAGACTTGGCGCAGGCGCGTTCGTTTGCGGTGAGGAAACCGCTCTTATGACCTCTATCGAGGGTAACCGCGGTGAGCCCCGTCCCCGTCCTCCGTATCCTGCAGTTAAGGGTCTTTACAATTCTCCCACAGTTGAGAACAACGTTGAGACCTTCGCAAATATTCCTCAGATCATACTTAACGGCGTAGAGTGGTTTACCTCTATGGGTACCGAAAGATCCAAGGGTACCAAGGTATTCGCTCTCGGTGGTAAGATTGAGCATACCGGTCTTGTTGAGATCCCCATGGGTACTACCCTCCGTGAGATCATCTACGATATCGGTGGCGGTATTCCCAACGGCAAGAAGTTCAAGGCAGCTCAGACCGGTGGTCCCTCCGGCGGATGTATACCCGCTTCTCTCATTGACACCGAGGTAGATTACGACAACCTCGTAGCTCTCGGCTGTATGATGGGATCCGGTGGTCTTATCGTTATGGACGAGGACACCTGTATGGTTGATATGGCTAAGTTCTTCCTTGAGTTCACAGTTGATGAGTCTTGCGGTAAGTGTACACCTTGCCGTGTTGGTACAAAGAGACTTCTTGAGCTTCTTGATAAGATCACTCAGGGTAACGGTACTCTTGAGGACATTGACAGACTCGAAGAGCTTTGCTACTACATAAAGGCTAACTCTCTTTGCGGTCTCGGTCAGACTGCTCCCAACCCCGTTCTTGCAACCCTCAAGTTCTTCCGTGAGGAGTATATCGCTCACGTTGTAGATAAGAAGTGTCCCGCAGGCGTATGTAAGAACCTTCTC
>JAZOUM010000129.1:0-20967 GCA_045658205.1 Eubacteriales bacterium
TCGCTTACGTTGACGATATGCATATCACTTATGAATTTGACGTTACCGCCGTTATAAAGGGCGGTACAAACGAGCTTGCGGTAACCTGCAGAAATATACATCCTTACATAAAGGAAAAGGCTAAGGATCTCAACCTTATGAACACCTTACAGGCGCTCGAAGGATTCGGTTATATCCGTAAGGCGCACTGTATGCTCGGTTGGGACTGGGGTCCCTTCCTTCCCGATATGGGTATTTGGAGAAACGTGTCCGTAGTTACTAAGGACACCGCCCGTATCACCGCGTTTAAAATTGAGCAAAAACACGAAAATGGTAAAGTATACGTTACACCTAAGGTCGTAACCGATGAGGCGGCAGACGTTCTCGTTAAGGTTGCTACTCCCGACGGTGAGGAGTATTTCCTCGCTCCCAACACCGAGAGCGAGATCGTGGGCGCACAGCTTTGGTGGCCTCGCGGACTTGGCGAGCAGCCCCTTTACACCTTCACTGCGTACGTTGTGGAGGATGGCAGAGCGCTCGATTCCAAGAGCCTTAGAGTCGGCTTACGTACCCTTAAGCTTATTCGTGAAAAGGACAGATGGGGCGAGAGCTTCACTCACGAGTGCAACGGCCTTAAGTTCTTCGCTATGGGCGCAGACTACGTACCCGAGGATAACATTTTGTCACGTTGCACCGAAGAGCGTACAAGAGCGCTTCTTGAAAAGTGCGTATTCTCCAACTTCAACGCCATCAGAGTATGGGGTGGCGGATATTACCCCGACGATTACTTCTTTGATATCTGCGACGAGCTTGGTATTGTAGTGTTCTTCGACCTTGCTTTTGCTTGTACCTTTATTATGCCCGACAAGAGAATGCTTGATAACATCGTTGTTGAGGTAACGCAGAACCTTGAGAGAATCCGTCACCACGCATCCCTTGCCCTTGTGTGCGGTAATAACGAGATTGAGGCTTGCGGTGAAGGCGGTGTAGAGCCCGATGTATTTAAGATATGCCTTCCCGTTAATATCGAGCTGTTTGAAGGTGTGATTGCGGATATCGCAAAGGAGGTTTGCCCCGAGATTCCTTATATCCATACCTCGCCTATATCTCTTGGTAGATTTATCGCTCCCAATAACGAGAACTTCGGTGACTCACACTACTGGGACGTTTGGCATCAGAACAAGCCCTTCGTTGAATATAGAAACCATTACTTCAGATATCTCTCCGAGTTTGGCTTCCAGTCCTTCCCGTGTGAAAAAACCATCAATGCTATCACTCTGCCCGAGGATAGAAACATCTTCTCCAGAGTTATGGAGATGCACCAGAGAAATACCGGCGCGAACGCAAAGATAATCAGCTATCTTTCCGATACCTTCCTCTATCCCACCGAGTTCCCGACGCTCCTTTACGCGTCTCAGCTTCTTCAAGCGGAGGCTATAAAGTACGGCGTTGAGCATCTCAGACGTAACAGAGGCAGATGCATGGGTACTCTTTACTGGCAGCTCAACGATATCTGGCCCGTAGCATCCTGGTCGAGTATCGACTACTATGGCAGACTCAAGGCGCTCCATTACTACGCTCGCCGCTTCTTCACCCCCGTGCTTCTTTCCTGCACCGAGATCGGCGAAAAGACTACACGCCCCTACGTTATTATGGAGCCTTGGCACTACGACTATGAGACAAAGGCGTCTCTTTCTATCACCAACGACACTCGCGAGGCTATCGACGGCAAGGTTGTCGCAACCCTCCGTAACAGCAAGGCTGAGCCCCTTATGAGCAAGGAATACAACGTACACGTTGAGCCCTTCTCGGTAGCTCATCTTGAGGAGGTAGATTTTGAAAAGACCGACGTCAGAAGCAACTACTACTCCTTCGAGCTTATAGTTAACGGAGAGGTTATCTCCGAGGGTACAACCCTCTTCACAGCTCCTAAGCACTTTGACTTCCTTGATCCCGAGCTTCAGGTATCGCTCGAGGGCGACGAGGTGGTCGTTAAGGCGTCCGCTTACGCAAAGAGCGTTGAGATCTATTCTCCCGACTCCGACTTCGTTCTTACCGACAACTTCTTCGATATGAACGCGGGCGAAAAGAGAGTTCGCGTTGTCGAGGGTAACGTAGGCGAGCTTCGCGTAAGAAGCGTATTTGACATCAAATAAGTTGACACGCATAGCGTGTTATTTAAGCGTAAAATACTCAATAAATTGCAGCCGCACGGTTGCGTGAATGGGTACCGCGTGTCATAAAAAGCGGTAAACTGTCATAAAAAACAACAAGAGCAAGAATATAAGGATTTCTGATATTCGCCTCCCAAAGTATCTACTCTAAGGGGGAATATATCGTTCCTTTATTCTTGCTCTTGTTTTTTATGTAGCGAGGCGTGTCACTTTATTTTGCCTTTTTAGCAAGGTCCATAGCTAATTTTGCGAGCGCTATCTCGCGCTCCTGCCATTCGCGCTCGGGATGGAGCTTGTGCTTCGGGCTCGTTTCAAGCGAGAATACCTTGTCAAAGCCTATCTCCTTAAGCGCCTTTGTGTAACCGTCCCAATCGATAATACCGTCGCCGGGGATCAGATGCTCGTCCTCCTTGCCCATATTGTCATGCACGTGCATAGCCTCAAGGCGTTTGCCAATGTATCTGACGGCGGAGGCTACGTCAGAGCCGGTGAAGATGGCGGCGTGTCCGGTGTCAAGGCACACCTTGAGATTATCGCGATCAAGCTTGTCGACAAGCTCGCATACAGCCTCGACCGTGGCTAAAGGATATACGGGGAAGGGCAGATTTTCAACGCAAACAGTAACTCCGTACTCTTTCGCATAGTCGGCAAGCTCGGCGATAAACACCTCGTTCATAGCCCATACCTCGTCCTTGCCCTGATCGGTATCCATATAGGGCATAAGAGGGTGTACTATAAAGCGAGGACACTCCAAAACACTTGCGCCGTATATCGATTTTTTCATAGCGGCAAGCCATCTTTTCCTCTCCTTAGGATCGTTGTCGCGAGGAGTTCTCCAAGGCGCGTGAGCCTGTGAAACGGTCAACCCGTGTGAGCTTATTATAGCCTTTTGACGCAAAAGCTCGGCTGAAAATGCCTCCTTATCGAGATTGAAAAAGTCGCTCTCAATATCCACGAAGCCCTGATAATCTATGTGATCGTATCCGTTCTCGGCTATTCTCTTTATAGCGTCCTCAAAGCTGTATACGCCGTAGGACGTGTTGGTTATTCCTATCTTAAGTCTGTCAGACATACTTTGCCTCCCAAAAAAAGCTTTTTTTATATTGTATCACTGTTTTTACGATCCGTCAAGCGATATCGATCTCTTTGTACGAGGTTTTCTATTTTTTTGCCTCACTCTATTGCGTTTTTCTACCTTATATGCTAAAATAAGATAAAAAACAACCTAAGGGGCATGTCGTACAGGCTCGCGCCCTCGGAGAAGAAGGAAAATATGAAAAAACTGATAGCATTGCTACTTATTCTCACGCTTTGCCTTACGGGATGCGATATGCTCGGATCCATTATCGGCGGTGACGCGATTGGCAACAACACTCAAGGCGGAGGCAATCAGATTCTGATAGATCCTGAGGACTGTACCTCGCATGCCGACTCGGATGACGATGGCTACTGCGATTTGTGTCGCGAGTACGTTATAGTCGTTATCGACCTGTATTCCATCAACGATCTTCACGGTAAGGTAAGCTCCAGCAACACACAGCCCGGACTTGCCGTATTGACCTCTTACCTCGATAGCGTGTTAAATGAAAACAGCATTCTGCTCTCCTCGGGCGACATGTGGCAGGGTACTGCAGAGTCAAGTCTTTCTCACGGTAATATCCTGACCGATTGGATGAACGATATGGGCTTTGTCGCTATGACGGTCGGAAATCACGAGTACGACTGGGGACAGGACCGTATCAGAGAAAATGACGCTATATCCGCTATGCCATTCCTCGGTATAAACGTTTATGACAACGCTACCGGCGAGAGAGCGGACTACGTTACCTCCTCCGTCGTCGTTGAACGCGGCGGCGTACAAATCGGCATTATCGGCGCTATCGGCGATTGCTATTCCTCTATCTCCGGCGAGGTGTCCGGCGACTTCTACTTCAAGGTCAGAGGAGAGCTTACCTCTCTTGTTAAGGCAGAGTCGGAAAGACTCAGGAAAGAGGGTGTTGACTTCATTATTTATTCTTTACACGACGGCTACGACCAGTCTATGTCGGGCATAAAGGATATCGCAAACAACAAGATCTCTTCTTACTACGACGTCAGCCTTTCAAACGGCTACGTTGATATCGTTTTTGAGGCGCACACTCATCAGTCATACATCCTCCGTGACGTCTACGGCGTATATCACATGCAGGGTAGCGGCGAAAACAAGGGACTCTCTCACGCAGAGATCGGCGTAAATTCCGCAAACGGCAATTCTTACGTGGATACCGTAGAGCTTGTGGACTACAAGGATTGGGGCAATCAGTCACAGCATTCTGTTGTAGACGCGCTCCTCCTTAAGTACAAGGACGTTATCGATAGAGCAAACGAGACGCTCGGTAATAATCCGAAATACCGTGACGATACCGACGTAGAGCAGCTTGTCGCGGATCTCTACTATCAGTACGGAGTAGAGAAGTGGGGCGAGGAGTATGACATAGTCCTTGGCGGCGGCTTCCTTCGCACTCGCAGTCCGTATAATCTTTATGCCGGAAACGTTACGTATTCCTCTCTTTTCTCGCTCCTTCCGTTTGACAACGAGATAGTGCTTTGCACGATAAAGGGTAGGGATCTCAAAAGTAAGTTCATAAACACAAATAACAGCGATTACTACGTCTCTTACGGCGATTATGATATCTCAAGCATTGATGACAACGCGACCTATTACGTAGTAACCGATACCTACACCTCTACCTACAAATATAACAATCTCACCGAGGTCGCAAGATATGCTCCCGAAGTATACGCTCGTGATCTTGTCGCGGATTTTGTAAAAAAGGGTGGCTGGTCGTAAAGATCAAATAATCGGGCAAAAAACTTGCTTTTGTCGTTTATTAATATTTGTGAAAAAATATGAACAATTATTAAATAAACTTTACATGATTTCTTCATTTTAGTATAATGGGGTTGCTTTAGGTTCCAAAAACCGAGGCAATCCCTTATTTTTTTATTCTTTACAGCAAAAAAAGACACAATGAACTATAAACATCGGAGGATCTTACCTTGACGTTTCTTTATTATCTTGTCGCCATTCTGATGGCGGGCGTCGCATTCGCCGCCCTATATTTCACAGGAGGCAAGACGTTTTTAAAAGGCTTTAATGCAAGAAAGGTGGCGTCGCTTGTATACGCGGTGCTGTTCACCTTCCGCTATCTCGACGGCAGATTCGCTATCAGAAATACGATAGGACTTAACGTTACCTCGCCGTTCGGACCGCAGGGCGCTCTAATCACCTTCTTCTCGGCGATACTTCTTTGGCTTCTGTTTACGGTGCAGGTCGTTGTCGTGACCTATCCCTTCTTTGAGAAGCATATCCCGAGAGTAACTCCTATAATCCGATACTTCGTTCCGGCGGTTTACGCTGTATCCATCGCGACGATGCCTATGCTCAGTCAGGCTATGGACGGCGCGGCTCCCGAGGGCTTCGTGTGGCGCAGTCTCGTATTCGCTCTCGAGCTTGGTCTCGGTCTTGCGATATCCGTAGCGCATCTCCTTGACGGCGTGAAGGTAAAGCAGACTCTTAAGGAGTGGCTCACCTCCGCGGCTATCCTTCTTGGTATGATAGTGATGTCAATGCCCGTATGGATCCCTCAGTGCATCGTTGGCTACGGTGATGACTTCATCAAGATCAAGGACTTCACCATCTATCATAGAATCGCGCTCTATCTCTCCATTTTCATTGCCCTTGCGATACACCTGCTCTTCACTAAGCGTGATTACGAGCAGAGAAGATACGGCCTTGTCTATATCAGCATGGCTACGATGGTATCCTTCTCCTACGTATACGACTTCGGTATTCTCTCCGATCTTGCAAACTGGCCCTTACACCTTTGTAACACGGCTATGTTCATCATCCCTCTCGTTCTTTTGTTCAAGTGGGATAAGCTCTATTACTTCACCATCTTTATCAACGTGCTTGGCGCGTTCTTGGCGATGATAATGCCTAATACGGGTAGCGTAAACTGGTTATCCGCGAGAATCTTCCAGTTCTGGTCCAACCACTATATGGCGCTCCTTCTCCCGATACTCATTATGTCGCTTCGCATCTTCCCCCGTCCGAAGATGAAGCAGTTTGTCTACTCTCTCATAGCCTTCTTCGCTTACTACGCGTTCGTCCTTATCGCCAACGCGGTGCTTACCGGTATGGGTACCGAGACCGACTTCTTCTTCATCAACTCCGACTTCGTAGCGGATAAGCTTGGTGAATGGGCGGAAAACCTCAGAAAAAACATCTTCGATTTGAATACGATCCTTCACATCAAGGATTATAAGTTCATTATCTATCCCATATATCAGTCTCTTTATTTCGTTGTTTATATCGTTTTGTCCTTCGCAATGTGGTTCTTATACGAGCAGGTATTTGAGATCACTGACACCTATGCAATTATTATGGAAAGGAACCGCAAGATCAAGGCTGACAGACTCGCTCTGGAGGTGCATCTTGCAGGTAGAAGTATGCAAGAACCTATGAATCCTCAGAACGAGGGAAAGCTTATCCTTCGTAATTTCTCAAAGAGATATTCCACCAGCGACGTTTACGCGGTGTATAACGCTAACCTTGAGATAGAAGGCGGTCAGATCTTCGGCTTCCTCGGTCCTAACGGAGCGGGTAAGTCCACTATTATCAAGTCTATAGTTGGTATCCAGACCATCACCTCCGGCGCTATCGAGGTTTCCGGCTACGACGTGGATAAGCAGGCTGTAGGCGCTAAGATGCAGATCGGCTTTGTTCCCGACCACTACGCTCTTTACGAGAACCTCACAGGACGTGAGTATCTCAACTATATCGCAGACCTCTACAACGTATCCAAAAAGGAGCGTGACGAGCGTATCAACGATTACGTTTCCCGCTTCCGTCTCGAGGGCGCTATCGACAACCCGATGAAGACCTACTCTCACGGTATGAAGCAGAAGATCACTATCATGTCCGCTCTCGTACACAATCCTAAGATATGGATCCTTGACGAGCCCCTCACCGGTCTTGATCCCGAGTCCATCTTCCAGGTTAAGGAGTGTATGAAGGAGCATGCCTCTCGCGGCAACATCGTATTCTTCTCCAGCCACATTATCGACGTTGTAGAAAACATCTGTGACAAAATAGCGATTATCCGTAAGGGACAGATCCTCACCTCCAAGACTATCGCGGAGGTAAAGGAGATGGGCATTCCCCTTGAAAAGTTCTATATGGATACCATTGATGGCAATACGCAGTCTCCCGTGACCGTTAAGGAAGCGGCTGAGAGAGAAAAGCTCGCCGAGGGAGTGACTGTATGACAAATGTAAAGCAACAGGGAGGCTTCTTTGCATCCGTCGCTGAGAGCTGGCGCGCGCTTTTGACGCTCGTTAAAATGCAGCTCAAGGAAAAGATGGATATGAGCTACCTTCGCTCTACGAGAAGACTCATATTTAAATTGGTATGGCTGCTCATTGAGTTTGCCGCGATCACGGTGGTCCTGACTCTTGTATTTAAGTACGTCGGACTTCTCGGATTATTCTCACTTGTCAGAGACGTGCCTGTTTCGGTAGTGTCGATGATCTTCTTTGTAATGCTGCTGTTCTCGGTTATCACGGATACCGTAGGACTTATGAAGTCGCTGTATTTCTCAAAGGATAATTCGGTCCTTTTGACCTTCCCGGCGACACCCTCTCTTATCTTCTTCTCAAAGCTCGTTACTTACTACGTTTACGAGCTGAGAAAGAGCTTTATGTTCATGGTGCCCATGTTTATCGCGTACGGCATCTTCAAGGGCTACAACCCTTACTACTACGCATGGCTTGTACTTATGTTCGTTCTGGTATCTACCGTACCGGTACTTATCTCGGCTCTACTCTCTATACCGGCTATGTTCATCTACGTATTCCTTAACCGTGTTAAGTTGCTTCAGTATGCGCTCTACTTGTTGGCGGGTGTCGGCGGAGTTTTGGGACTGTGGATAATCCTCGGTCGTCTCCCCGCAGAGATCAACTTTATCGAGACCTGGGGCGAGACCTACTGGCAGATACAGGACTTCCTTAAGTCGTATATCGAGACGTTCAAGCCTATCTATTACTTCACCGAGCTTATCGTAGGTAAGACTATGGGACTTACCAACGTTATCTTCCATTCGTCAACACTGCAGACGCTTCTCATAGTTATCGGCGTTGACCTTGGCGCTCTTTTACTTTGCTTTGTTGTATCAAAGCCTCTCTTCTGCCGTATGGCTGCGACTCCCTTCGAGTTCAAGAAAAAGAATTCCATAAAGGCGAAGAAAAACAAAAAGCGCCGCCCCTTCCTCTCCGCTCTTAAGAAGGAGTGGATCGGAGGATTGAGATCAAACGCTCTACTTAAGCGCTTTGGCATACTCGTTGTTATTATGCCCATGGCGATATACCTTCTCAATAAGCTGTATTCGTCTATGGAGCTTAGCTTCTTCGGTGAGCAGATGACCGTCTGCTTCAACGTTATGGTAATGCTCTTGATACTCACTATGACAAGTATCGATATCGCGTCGGTATACAGCCGTGACGGAGCAAGCTCGTATCTTAATAAGGTACAGCCCGCGCCCTACGCGCTGCTCTTGATCTCAAAGCTCTGCTTCCCGATGGTCATCGCGCTTATCGGAACGGCGTTCTCCGTGTTCATCTTCTCCGGCTTCACCTCGCTCAGCAAGGATGACTCTCTTTTTGTGGGAGTTGCTATCTACGCTGTGTATCTCTTCCACCTCTTCTCGGCGGCAGAGAGCGATATTATGAATCCTCAGTACGAGCAGTACGCAACCTTCAACGATCAGGCAAACAACCCCAATGAGTCGATGTCGGCGATCCTTGCGGTGCTTGCAAGCACTCTTTTGTTCCTTATCGCTCTTTTGCTCTCTTCTAAGGGTAATAACGGCGTATGGCTCAAGATAGCGCTTGTAACCATAGCTCTCGCGGCAGCTAAGGTGTTTACCTACCTTTCTAAAATCAAGGCGTTTTACAAGGAGAAGCAATAATGAAAAAGACGATAGTTATTATGATCCTTGCGGTATATATCGCCTCGATTGCCGTAGTTAATTTCTTTGGTCTTGAGATAAAGCAGTTCGAAAGCATCGAGTACGTAACAGGTATTCAGTGCGAGACGGTTATCTTCCACGGAGATGACTCTAAGGTTCTTACCCCCGCGCAATATACGGGTAAGGATAAGAACACTCCCCAGTTCGTATTTGATTTTATTCCCGCTCCGCTAGACGCCCCCTATACGACGGATGCCGACAATCTTTCCAACAATCCTAACGTTATTCAGATCAACTATGAGGTTATGCCTCACCTTGCGGACGACGCGAGCGTAAGATTTGAGTATGACGAGGAGGCGGGCATCGCTGTATACCACGAGCTTTCGGGTTCCTTCATCTTCTTAAAGCCAAACAGATCCATCACGGTTACTATCAGAGCGACCGACGGATCCAACGTCAGTACCAGCATCATCATCAAGGGCAGACTGAATGATGCGCAGCAGTAATCCTATTGCTGAAAACTAATTAAGCTTTCCAAAAAACAAAATAAAAAGGAGATTTTCAGAAAATGAAAAGACCTAATACTTTGGCAAAGATCATTTCTATGACTTTGGTGCTTAGTATCCTCCTTCTCACCTTCGCGTCCTGCGCGATGTTTAAAGGATCACTTAAGCTCGAGTCCTTCACCGTTGACCGTTCGTCTGTCAAGACTGCGTATTTCCTTGGCGACGAGATCGACTTCTCCGGTATCAGAGCTACAGTCAAGTATTCTGACGCTTCTCTCAATACCGAGCTCACCTTCGATGACCTTACCATCACCTATGATAAGGAAATCACCGCTACCGTAGGTCAGAAGCCTGTTAAGGTTTCCTTCCAGGATCCTCACCTCAACGTAGAGCAGTCCACCACTGTTCAGATCACCGTATCCGAGGACCCCAACGCTGTTAAGCACGATTCCTACGTTGCTGATGCTACAGCGATGAAGACCACCTACCTCATCGGCGATACCATCGACTTTACCGGTATCAAGATTATTGAGAAGTTCACCAACGGCGGCGCAGACGTTGAGATGACCGATCTCTCTAAGCTCACCTATGACTACAGCGCAGACATTACCGCTACCCCCGGTATCAAGACGGTTCTCGTTAAGTATGACGGCGAGGACGCTGGCGCTGTCTCCATTACAGTAAACAGACCTGCCATCAATGAGGCAGTTCTCGATACCACCGGTGTTACTCTTAACTACCTTGTTGGCGACACCGTATCCTTCGACGGTCTTAAGGCTACTATCACCTATGAGAATGGCAAGACCGCTACTATCACCACCTTCACCTTCAAGACCGATCTTGCTACTCTTACCAATACCGTAGGCGATAAGAACGTTATCGTTGAGATGGTAGACGAACTCTCCGGTACTACAAGACAGGCGACCTTCACCGTTAAGGTGGACGGCATTGTTGACTACACCGTTGATACCAGCGCTATGGAGCTTAGTTGCCTTGAGAATGAGGTAATTGACTTCAGCAAGATCAAGGTTACCGCTACTTATTACTACGGCAAGACCGAGCTTGTTGATTTTTCAGCTCTTGCCTTTGTACACGAGGACAACCTCACTGCTACCACCGGTAGTAAGACCGTTACCGTTAAGGTAGGGGAGAGCGAGGTAGGCTCCTTCATCGTATCCGTAGGTGATATCCCCACCGCTACCGCTAATACCGAGAACGTTGACCTCTCCTACCGTGTAGGCGAGACTGTATCTCTTGAGGGACTCACCGTTACTCTTAAGTTCACCGACGGTACTGCAGATCAGGTTGTTGCTCTTGCAGATCTCGTAGTGGAGACCGCGCTTGAGGGACTTACCGCTACCGCAGGTACCAAGACTATTAACGTTAAGTATCAGTTTGACGCATACTTCATTTATGCAGAGCTTACTATCACCGTTTACGGCATTGATCACTACGAGGTTGATGCAAGTGAGATGCTCGTTAAGGAGTATATCGCCGGCAACCGTGTAGTAGATTTTACCGGTGTTAAGGTATACGCTGTTTACCTTGACGGTGGTGAAAAGGCGCTTGTTGACGCATCCAGAGTTACCTTTGATGCAGAGGGCGTTACCGCTACCGCGGGCGTTAAGGAGATTCCCGTACTTGTTGATGGAGCTTCCGCAAACGCAACCGTTAGCATTAACGTTATCATGAATTCTGCTCAGTCCGTAGTTGTTGGCGGTACCTTTGACAATAAGTATAAGCTTAACGAGACCACCGATTTCTCCGGTATCACCGTTACCGTTACCTATCTTGACGGTACCGAAGAGGTTATTACCGATCTTGCAAAGCTTACATTTGCAAACAACAAAACTAATGATGTTGATGTAACTACTGTTAAGACTGTTGAAGTTAGCTTACTTGACAAGAATAACGATACTGTAAGCGCTACCTTCCAGATGGTAGTTGCTGTTAATGCCACCGTTTCTGCTTTCGAGCAGAATGAGAATATCAACGCATTCAACACCGATAATGCTGCAGCAGGCAATACCGCGTATGGCGCAGCAGGCTTCTCCGGCGAATTCGCAGTAGGCGGACAGACCTATATGATCGGTGACGACAACGAGTTCAGATATCTTCCTACTCTCGCTGTTGACAAAGACGGTCAGGATAATTACCTTAACAACTACTTCGCAGATATAGAGATTGAGGCTAACGGTACTAAGCTCGACAAGGCTCCCGTGGCTAACTCTGTTACCAACTACAACTACACTCTTAACGGTGAGCTTTACGCTACAGTTGATACCTACAACGGTAAGTATCAGTTTGCACGCGCTATCGACTCTGTTAAGATTACCGTTAAGCCCTCCGCGGAATATTATACCGTTCCCGATGATATCACCGCTGTAACCCTTAACGCTAAGGTTATCGACGGCTATAACGTATATGAGGCTTGGCAGCTCTCCGTTATCGACAACGCTACATACCGTAGCGACTGGGATGTAATCAAGACCGAGAAGGGTATACTCGGACTTGTTCCCTCCGGCGTAATTCTTCACAACGATATCAAGGTTACCTACGAGGACGTTCCCTCTAGCTTCTTCTACCAGTCTTCCGACGAGGTTCAGTACGTTAATAAGGAGACCGGCGAGATCAAGATCTATAAGGAAAGCGCAGGCATGAACTACCTTAAGGACAGTACGTATCTCTACATACGTACCGGCTCCGCTGATCTTAACTTCCAGGGTAACTTCTTCCACATCGATCTTAACGACTTCCCGATCGTTGCTTCTCCCTCTATCTTCGGCGCGGACAACAAGATGGACTACGGCTCAGACTATTCTAACGCGGCTCTCTTCTTGTTCGAGACTCTTAGCGAGGATTACAACTTCGTACAGGATAAGCCTGCCGACGTTTTGGACGTAACTATGAGCAACGTATCCCTTAAGGGTAACGCAGGTAGAGACCAGTGGCAGATCCAGAAGGTACACGGCGATGAGATAAACACCTTGGAGCCCGAGCTTGTTACCGCAGGTGGTCTTATCTTCGTTAAGACTCTTCGTTTTGCTACCTCAGCTCTCGACAACGTTAATAATAACTGCTTCTACATCTCGTATATGCCCGCATACAAGGGTAATATAGACTTAACCAACGTTAAGTGTTATGACTCTTATCAGAACGCCGCTTTCGTTTGGGGTGACTCTACATTTGACGTAAACAACTCCTTCATCAACGGTACCGGTGGTCCTATCGTTATTTCTCAGAGCATTAAGCCTGATGGTGGCGACGTTTACTACGATCCTACTACCAATATCAATAACACAATTATGGAAACACATTCCAGCGGTGATGAGGTTTGGTTCCAGGCAGTAGGCGCTGTTGCTGTACTTCCTCAGATCAAGGCGTTTGGCGCAGGTCTTAACGATATGCTCGCCTTGGCTAGCCAGATGGCACAGTTGCCTTACACTCTTAAGGGTAACTGGGTAGACGCAAACGGTAAGATGAATATCAAGGCAGCTCTTATGAACAACGCTGACAGCGCAGCAGCAGCTTTGACCGATATCAACGTTCAGGGTGGTGTATATACCGACGGTACAGGTATTGACAGATGGCGTCAGCCCGGTGCTGATTGGGGCGCTATAATGGCAGCTGTTCAGCAGAATCCCGCTATGGCGGCATGTCCTTTCATTACCGTATACGATCAGGCAGGAACTGCATATACCCTTTACTTCGTTCAGGAGGGTACAGGCGGTATGTTCTATGACCTTTCCAACAATATGGCTATTACCGACTCTCCCAACGCGATGGCTATTTGCTTAGCTCTTGCTACAGCCGACGAGGTAGTTTTCCATCAGGGTGGTCTTTCCATCCTCTTCGAGTTCTATCACTAATTCATAAAACGCTTTAACTAAGTAACAATTAAACAGTTTTACCGCCTCGGCAAGTCCGAGGCGGTTTTTCATGTACAAATATCACAAAGTAGGTGAAAACACTATATTAAATTCGTAAATCGGTTGCTTTTTCCCGCGTTTTATGGTAGAATGCTATCGTGGTATAAACCAACAACAAAAAAGGAGACATTTCAATGATCAAAAGGTTAGACTCTTTCTTTAAGATCAGCGAGCGAGGCTCAAGCATAAAGACCGAAATCGTCGCAGGTCTTACCACCTTCTTTGCGATGGCGTACATAGTTGTCGTCAATCCCAATCAGGTAGTCGGCTTCAATTTCGGAGGTCAGTTTGACACCATCTGGAATGCGGTTTACGTAGCGTCCATCCTCGCTGCGGTAGCAGGCACTCTGCTTTACGCGCTCTACGCTAAGATGCCTTATGCCCAAGCGTGTGGAATGGGACTCAATTCCTTCTTCTTCACCGCGTGCATACTTCCAAACGTTATTGCCGGCGGCACTCCTATTGAGGGATACCGAGAGGGACTTTGTATCATCCTTCTTTCCGGTCTCGTTTTCCTCATTCTCTCTCTTACCGGTGTAAGAAGCTATATCGCTAAGTCCTTGCCGGAATGCTTGAAAAAGGCTATCCCTGCGGGTATCGGTCTTTTCATCGCCTTCATCGGATTTAAAAACGTTGGCATCATCCAGGCTAACCCCTATACCTTTGTTCAGTTCTTCGATTTCCACGGCGTTGTAACCACCGCCGATTCTATACTTGAGGGCTGGAGACTTATGGCGCCCGTTGTTCTCGCCCTCTTAGGTCTTTTCGCTATATCTATTCTTGATAAAAGACAGATCAAGGGCTCGGTAATTATGACCATAGGCGCCATCACCGTGCTTTACTACCTCACCACCTGGCAGCTGCCCTCCTTTGATATGGGCAAGATCGGTCAGTCCTTCGTTGACTTTGGTAAGGAGGGTATCCTCGGCGCGTTCCGCGGCTTCGGCGTATTTGCCGGCGGTCTGACCGCTGTGGTAAACGCTATCGTACTTACTATCACCTTCTGCCTTGTTGATATGTTCGATACTATCGGTACTCTTTACGGTACCGCATCTCAGGCAAATATGCTTGACGAGAACGGCGATCCCCTTGAGATAGAAAAGTGTATGCAGTGCGACTCCTACGCTACCGTAGCGGGCGGACTTCTCGGCACCTCCACCTGTACCACCTTTGTTGAGTCATCTGCGGGTGTTGCTGTAGGCGGCAGAACCGGTCTTTCCTCTCTCGTTACCGCGGCGTGCTTCTTCGTATGCCTCTTCCTTTCTCCCCTTGCGGCTGTGGTGCCCGCTTGCGCTACCGCGCCCGCTCTCATGTACGTAGGCGTTCTTATGCTTAAGAACTTCGCTAAGGTTGATATGAGCGATATCACCTCTGCCGTACCTTCCTTCCTTGCGCTTATTATGATGCCCTTGACCTACTCTATATCCAACGGTATTGCTATCGGCGCTATAGCCTACGTGCTTATCTCTCTCTTCACCGGCAAGTTTACTAAGAAGGATATTGTGGTTGCCGCAATCGGCGTTCTCTTTGCGCTCAGGTTCTTCTTGGTTTCTATGTAACCCATACCCGTGTCGCGTAAAATCCTACGTCTCACGGTTATAAATAAAGCAGGCTACCTTGTGTTTTTGCCGGGTAGCCTGTTTTTTCGTCGTTATTTAATTAATTTCAAGTGGGGTTATCTATCAGATCAAATATTACGCGCCACACGTCAGAGTCCTGTCTCGACATGCGCTCAAAGTCGTAGTTCTTAGCAAAGGAGATACGCGCCTCCTCGGTGTCAAGGAGTCCTGCCTTTCGCTTTTTTCTTTTCTCACGGTCATACTCGTTTCGATACTTTATTGCCTCGTCGCTATACGTGGGATGGTGGTTTTTGCCGTCCAAAGCCAAGAAGCTTACGTTCTCGGAGTCGGAAAGAGCAGACTGTAGCTTAAGGAAGTGACGCTTAAAGCTGCAGGTCTTGTCATCTCTTGAGTGGATTATCAGCGCTCTTACGGAGCTATTCTTGAGTGACTCTCTGCCGTCGAGATGCGCGTATTTTGGGAACGCTTCGGCCTCTCTTTTGTACACGGCTCTACGGTATAGCCTCAGAATACCTCCCATAGCCTGCGCCTGTATCTCCTTTACCGATATATATCCCGACATAGCCACTACACAGTCGACGTCGTCACAAAGAGCAGGGATGTTCATCGTTGAGTATCCACCCCAGCTGTGACCTATTACGATTATCCTCGCATCCTTGAGATCAGGTAGTGTTCGCACGTGCGCCACGGCTCTTTCGAGGTCGGATACAGATTGCGCAAAGCCGCCGATATTCTTACCCTCCGAGCATCTCGTTCCGGTGTGGTCGTAGGTGAATACCGTGTACCCGTGTCTGCATATTACGGCTATCTCTTGCATATACGCAACGTGTCCGACGCCCATACCGTGCTCAAATATTACGATTTTATCGCGTCGCTTTTCACCCTCATAGTAGACGTAGGCGCAGAGACGCTGTCCTTTGTCGCCAAGGAATTCGGACTCTTTGCATACAAGCCCCGGAAAGTCGCGGTAGCTCAGATAATCCATAGAGCCGTCCCAGTCACGACGCTTTAGCAGGATTCGATCGTATATTTTGAATATCCTGTTTTGGAATAACATATTTCCTCCGATATTAAGAGAGCTGCCACATCTCTGCGACAGCTCTACTGTTTAGCACTTGGACATTATTCTGATGAAGAATTCGCAGGACTTGTAAGCGCACTCAAAGCGAATTCTCTCGTTGTGTCCGTGTATGGTTCCTCTCTCCTCCTTGGTCAGATCCATAGCGGAGAAGCGGTATACTCTGTCAGAAATCCTACCCCAGTGTCTGGAGTCAGAGCATTGTACCATGAGGTAGGGGGTGGGGATACAGCCTCGCCAGGTGGAGACGACGGCGTTTTCCACTCTCTTGTATCCCTCGCAGTCGGTGCGGGAGATACGGCTGGGATTACTGCCTCTTAGGGCTGTGATCTCTACTCTCTCGTCATCCACTACGCTATTGAGATAGCTAAGAGCAGATTCGATAGTGTCCTCGGGATTGAGTCTAAGATTAGATACCATAGTAGCTTCGGGAGGGATAACGTTGGATGCCGAGCTTCCCGACGCCTGAGTGAAGGCTACGGTAGTACGCACGAGCGCGTTGATATCGCCGCCCTGCATCTTGCCGAGCAGGTCGATCACCCAGCCAAAGCACCACATATTTGCGAAGATCATTCTGTAAAGGAAGTTCGAGTGTCTGCCAAGGGTGTCAAACATCTCTGCCACGGGCTTGGTTATATGAGCCTTGAAGGGCTTTGCCTCAAGCTGTGTACATGCCTTAGCAAGTACGGGTATGGGGGTACCGGGCTTCGGAGCCGATGCGTGACCGCCGTTAGACTTTACACGGTATTCCGCGTCAAGCATACCCTTTTCCGCAATGCCGATAACCGCACACGCGCCCTTAAGACCGGGGAATACGCCCTCGACAACGGCGCCGCCCTCGTCAAGCACCATCTCGGGATTTATATTGTTTTTCTCAAAATAGTCTACGATATGTACTGCGCCGAGGCCGTTTACCTCCTCGCCGCCGGAGAATGCGAGGTACACGTCATTCTCGGGTACGAAGCCGCTCTTTATAAGGTGGTTTGCCGCGAAGAGCGCGCCGGAGAAGGTCATCTTGGTGTCGAGTGTGCCTCGTCCCCAAAGCACGTTATCCTCGATAACAGCGTCGAAGGGAGGCTTTTTCCAGCCATCCTCGTTTACTGGTACTACGTCGTAGTGCGCCATAAATACGGAGGGGTTGTCGTGTTTTTTACCTTCCCACTTGTAAAGCAGAGCGCGGTCGGGGAAGGTCAAAAGCTCACAGGTCTTGTACACCTCGGGATAAAGATCGGGGAGCATAGATATGAGCTTTTCGAACTCCCCGTCATCCTCGTCCTTGTGGTCGTAGCGAGATACAGTCTTGCACTTGACAAGGGCGGCAAGGTCGTTTATCACCTTTTCCTTGTCAAAGCTTACCTCACTCTCGTCAACCGTGGGCATCGCCTTGGGCTTAAAGTTAAATGTTCTTACAAGAACTACGGCAACAAAGGCGAGTACCAATGCGCCTAAAGCTATAAAAACGTAAGGCATTATTTACATTCTCCTATTAAAGAAGGTTTTTCTTGTACATAAGTCTCGATACGAGGATGGTGAAAATTACGCCAACGGGAACCATAATTCCTACCATGCCGGAGTCGAGCGCGGGTACGAAGATGAAGAGAACGAGCATAAGAAGGATGGGCGCAACAGCGATCTTCCAGTTCTTGGATACGAGCGCAACGCCGAGAGCGCCGAAGAGCGCGGGGAGCATCTGATCAAATGCGGGGGTGAGTATGGGGTTCTCAAGAATGGGGCTGAGCGGAACGATGAGCGCAACGCCGATAGCCACGATGAGAGTGGTAACGATAGAGGATACCGCGATAGCGATAGTGGAGATGATCTCGCCCTCCTCGCTCTTGGGGTCTGCGCCCGCGTTTTCAAGCGCGTTGATAGCGCAGGGGAGCTTGAGGTTGGAGATATTACCGGTTACGAAGGAGAGGTAAGAGCCGCCTGCGCCGTGCATGGGGATAAAGGTGATAACCTCTACCACGCCTACTGCCCAGTACATGGGCGCGGTTGCGATAAGACCGAGAGCTACGCCCTTCCAGTCGGGCATCGCGTCCTCGAAGAGAATACATACAAGTATGGGGAAGAGAAGGAGGATCGCCATCATAGAGAGATTCCATATAGTACCGTCTCTATGTACCGAATCCATATATGTCATATTACTGTTCTTTTTCATGCGATTACACCTCCTAACCAAGCGGTGAGCGGAATAGCCATAGCCATACCGAGTACCATACAGATGGGCAGTGCGTAGTCGTTTACCCACTTCCATTTGAGCTTGTTGATAAGCAGACCGCAAACGCACATTGCGACAGCGGAGATTACCATTACGAGAACGGGTACAAGACCGGAGGTGGAGGTGTATCTTACGATTTCCTCTACGCCGTCAGCGTTCTTTACCGTGGTGGAGAAGACGCCGCCCTCGGAGAGCCAGAGTCTTGATACGTCACAGAATACGAAGCCTACGAATGCTGAGATCATACCGATGAACAGAGAGTTCTGGAGTATTCCCGACCACTTTGCGTCCTTCTTTTCGAAGGAAACGAGGCCCTTCTGATACTTCTTTGCGATAACGGGTACGAGCCAGATGCCCACCATTATCGATACTGTCATAACGATTACGATGGTTACGTACTGGGACGCTGACATATTTCCGGTGAGAGCTGCGAGAGTGGTACCCATGCCGGATGCCGCGTTGGCTGCCGCGATAGCCTCGTATGAGAGCGAGCCTACGACAGAGAGTCTGAGCCAGGGCAGCGCGATACCGAGTGACTTGGAAAGCGCTACTACCGTTATTACTATAGAGATTGCGGGTGCGATGGTGAATATGGCTGCGGTCTTGATCGTCTTGTTGACCTTAGTCATATCCATACCCTTTTCCTTCGCGCGTCTGTAAGACTTAACGAGGAAATAGACGGATTGTCCGAGTACTGCGGCGATGATAATTCCTACCAGCACGAACAGCACAGGGTGGTTTACGTGGAATTCCATGATTTTCTCCTTTATTTTAATTAATAACGCTACTATTGTATCAGTTTTTTTTGTAAAAGTCAACACAAACCGACTTAATATCCGTGTGTATCCCTTCTTTTTTAAAAATAATAAGGATTTTAGCAAATATTTTGAAAAAAGGTTGAAAAAGCGTTCGCGTTGTGCTAAAATATATAATTAGTTAATTATTACTCTTCATTGGAGGCAAAAATGAAAAGAGATCTACTCAAAAGTATATATTCGGATATGCAGTCCTACGGCGGCAAGACCGTTACCGTCGGCGGCTGGGTGAGAAACCTCAGAGATTCCAAGGCTTTCGGATTTATCGACCTTAACGACGGCTCCTACTTCAAGAGCATTCAGGTCGTTTTCGAGAGAGATAAGATAGACAACTATGATGAGATCGCGGCGCAGAACGTTGGCGCGGCTCTCGTTGTTACCGGTACTATCCTTCTTACTCCCGGCGCAAAGCAGCCTATGGAGCTTAAGGCGGAAAAGATCGAGGTTGAGGGCGCTTCTACCCCCGACTATCCTCTTCAGCCCAAGCGTCATACCGTAGAGTACCTTCGTGAACAGGCTTATCTCCGTCCGAGAACCAACCTCTTCTCCGCGGTTTACCGTGTTCGCTCCGAAGTAGCTTACGCTATCCACTCCTTCTTCCACAACCGTGGCTTCGTTTACGTTCACACTCCCATCATCACCGGCTCCGATGCAGAGGGCGCGGGCGAGATGTTCCGTGTTACCACTCTTGATCTTGATAACCTTCCCAAGACCGAGGATGGCAAGGTAGATTTCTCCAAGGACTTCTTTGGCAAGAGCACCAACCTTACCGTGTCCGGTCAGCTTGTGGGCGAGACCTACGCTATGGCGTTTGGCAATATCTACACCTTCGGTCCTACCTTCAGAGCAGAGAACTCCAACACCGCTCGTCACGCGGCAGAGTTCTGGATGATCGAGCCCGAGATCGCATTCGCAGATCTTAACGACAATATGCAGCTCGCGTGGGATATGATCAAGTATATTATCAATCACGTAATGGACAACTGCGAGGCAGAGCTCAACTTCTTCAACAGCTTTGTTGACAAGGGACTCCTTGCAAGACTTACCGAGCTTCGCAACGCTGATTACGCTAAGGTTACCTATACCGAGGCTATCGACGTGCTTCTTAAGTCAGGCGCTGATTTCAAGTATCCCGTATACTGGGGCGTTGACCTTCAGACCGAGCATGAGAGATACCTCACCGAGCAGGTTTACAAGAAGCCTATCTTCCTTGTAGACTATCCTAAGGATATTAAGGCGTTCTATATGCGTCTTAACGACGACGGCAAGACCGTTGCGGCTATGGACCTTCTCGTTCCCGGTGTCGGCGAGATCATCGGCGGCTCTCAGCGTGAGGAGAGACTTGACGTGGTCAAGGGCCGTATGGCAGAGCTTAGCCTCAACGAAGAGGACTACTGGTGGTACCTCAACCTTCGTAAGTACGGCGGCACCAAGCACGCAGGCTACGGTCTCGGCTTCGAGCGTATCATTATGTATCTCACAGGCGTATCCAACATTCGTGACGTAATTCCTTATCCGAGAACAGTCGGCAACGCCGAGTATTAATTTATCTTAGGGGTATTTTTTGGTCATATCGCGCCTTTTCGCACAAACTCGCAATAGGTAACTATTGCATCGGTGCGAAGAAGCCACAATCTGACTCAAAAAATACTCCTAATCTTTTTATCAGGGTATCGCG
>JAZOUM010000130.1:0-18743 GCA_045658205.1 Eubacteriales bacterium
CCCGTTTCCTTTGTATCTATTTTCAGGGACGTCGTGGGCGCCGTCCCCTACGGTTTGTGCGCTATTAACGCGTTATACGCATTTTACGGTTTAAAAGTTATCTAAGCTCCTTGGGCTTTCTGATTTTGTTGAGCTGCTTATTCATCTTAAGAAGCTCTTCTTTGGTGAAGTTGATGTTTGCCATACCCATCATAGAGGCAAGGCGAAGCACGGTAAAGCTGCCCATCATCTGCATAAGACCGTCCTTGGGGATATCGAATCCGCCGGACTTTGCATCCTTGTCCTTCTTGTTGGCGTCCATCTTCTTTTTGAGAGAAAGACCCAATTTTGCAAACCAAAGCTTACCTCTGAAGGACTTCATGATGTCGCCCAACTTATCGTTGAGAGAATATCTTCCCTCGGGAGCGTCAACGTCGAACCAGTTGAGGATGGCGCCCTGTTCCTTGAGAACGTAGTCCTGATTCATCTGGTCAACCTTGCGGATAACCGACTCGTCACGGTATTCACCCGCTACTGCCTCAAGCTTGGTCTCGCCCTTATTTTCTACCTCGAAGTAGAAGAAGTGATCGGGAGCGGACTTCTTGCCTACGGATACGCCGTTTGCAAACAGCTCAACCTCGGGGAGGTTAGAGTATACGGTAACCTTGGTTACGTCCTCGACTCTGTCGATATATCTCTTGGAGCAGAGGTGTACGAAGGGAGCGTCCTCGGGGCTTCTGAGCCATGCCTTATACGCATAGAAGGAGTCCTTCTTGTACTTTCTGTCCATGGTCACAAGACCCTTGTGGTTCTGACCATTCTCGCCGCCCTCGGCTCTTGCGTCAGCGCCAAAGTCAAACATATTCCATACGTGAGTAGCCCAGAGATACTTTCTGGTGAAGAGCTGCTTGATAAGCTCCTCGTGATAGTAGGACTGATATTCCTCGGTGTAGTCGCCCTGGAAGGGGTTGGAGGAGTGCCAGTTGAGAGCCTCACAGCCGTACTCGGAGCAGCCTATGGGAGTGTTCGGATAGGTAGCATGGAATTTGTCGAACCAAGGACCGTTCATACTTGTCTCGCCGCCGTACCAACCGAAGTAGTGGTTGTAGGATACAACATCGGAGATATGGAGGTAAGGATCGTCTATCTTTGCCATAGATCCCGCCGCGATAGTGGTAAGACGAGTATTGTCCATCTCGTGTACCATATCGTTGAGTATCTTGTGGTTTTCTATAAGGTCGGGGTTAGAGCCGGAGATGGTGATCTCGTTGGAAAGTCCCCATACTACGATACAGGGGTGGTTGTAGTTCTGAGATACAAGCTCCTTCATCTGACTGATGGTGTTCTCACGGCCGGTGGGCATATGCTTAGAGATATAGGGGATCTCTGCCCAGATAACAAGACCTGCCTCGTCGCAAAGGTCGTAGAAGTACTGGTCGTGCTGATAGTGAGCGAGTCTGATGGTGGTAGCGCCTACCTCAAGGATAAGGTCGATGTCCTCCTTATGATGCTCGGGGAGGAGCGCGTTACCGATACCGAGTCTGTCCTGGTGACGGGATACGCCGCGAAGGGGATATTCCTCGCCGTTGAGGATAAAGCCTCTCTCGGGATCAATCTCAAAGCTTCTTACGCCAAAGCGAGCCTTAACGTCGTCGATGGTCTCGCCGTCTCTTACGATCTCTGCCTTAGCGGTGTAGAGGTAGGGATCCTTAAGACCGTTCCAAAGATGAGGATTCTCAAGCTTAACGTTAACTGTAAGCTCGGGGCTTGTAACTTCTGCTACGGTGTTGCCTTCCTTATCGGTAACGGTGTACTTGATCTGGTCGCCGTCCTGCTTATTGGTCACGAATACCTCGATCTCAACGTTTTCCTCAATAGGAGTAACCTTGATGCCGGGCGCTCCGTAGTAGTCGAGGTCGAAGTGAGTGCTGTTCACAGCAATGAGATTTACGTTACGGTAAAGACCGCCGTAGAAGGTGAAGTCCGCCATCTGAGGATATACCTCTTCATTGGGAGAGTTGTCCACTACGATAGCGAGGTCGCACTCTGCGCCCATACAGTCGGTGAGGTTTACTCTCCATGTGGAGTAGCCGCCGTCGTGATGAGCCTTATGCTCGCCGTTTACGTATACGTCTGCGGAAGAGTTTGCGCCGCAAATTTCAAGGTAGTACTCTTCAGCCTCGGAAAGCTCGGACTTAAGGAGCTTCTTTGTGTACAGGCAAGAGCCGCGGAAGTAGTCGTTGCCGCCGTCTTGACCGTCAGTCGCGTTCCAGGAGTGGGGCAGATTTACGCTTACTACGCTGTCGTTGTGCATAGTGGCGGAGCAGTCCTTAGAGAACTGCCAGCCTTCGTTAAGGGAAATGATCTTTCTCATTTTATCCTCCGTATATGTTTATTATTATTATTATTATTCGCCACTTTATATTATAAATCAAAAGGTAAGCTATGTCAATGCGGAAAGACGAAAAAGTAGTGGCAAAAACGCATAAAAATGTTAAACTTTTTGTACAAAAACGGGTTAAATGGTCATTATTACCAAAATCTTTTGTAACATATTGCATAAAAAATCGCTTGACTTTACTTCATCTCTACGATATAATAGTATACGGTCGATATTTGTGCGCATACGACTGCGCAGATCGAAAAATAAAATAAGGAGAAAAAGTCGAAATGAAAAAAGAAATTCAACTCGATCAGAACGGCAAGCGCAAGTTTGGTATGAGAGACAAGCTCTCTTACGCTGCCGGCGATCTCGGCTGTAATATGAGCTTTGCTCTTAAGAGCTCTATTATGGTAATCTTCTGGACTCAGTTCATGGCTCTGGGAGAAACTCTTTACGCAACACTTCTTCTTATCGTTCAGGCTTGGGACGCGATCAACGATCCGCTCCTCGGCTCTTTGTTCGATATGGATAAGAGACAGTACAAGCACGGTAAGTTCAAGACTTACATATTTGTAGGTGCCTTGGGACTTCTGTTCTCGGGACTGTTCTTCTTCCTCCCCGTTCCGGGCGCACCGAAGGTGATGAGATGCGTTCTCTTCGTACTCGGATACGTTCTTTGGGATGCCTTCTACACTGTAGCTAACGTTCCTTACGGTTCTATGATGTCGGTTATTACCACCGACGGCTCCGAGCGTTCTCAGCTCTCTACCTGGCGTTCTATCGGTTCTATGGTAGGAAACATTCTTCCTATGGTGCTTCTTCCTATCATCTGCTACGATGCAAGTGATAACCTTAAGGGTGAGGTCGTATTCGTTGCCGCTCTTATCATGGGCGCTATCGGTCTTGTAAGCTTTATCTACATGCTTAAGACCACCACTATCCGTGTTGATGAATCCACTGTTAAGATCAGCGAGGAAAAGCAGAAGTTCAACGTTTTCCAGGCTATGCTTAACTTCATTAAGAATCCTCCCGCAGTAGGCGCTACTCTTATGGCGATGGCAATGTTTATCGGTATGCAGGGCTCTTCCGCCGCTACTACCGTTCTCTTCCAGTCCTACTTCGGTAACGCAAAGATCTCCGGTATCATTATGCTTATCGGTTACCTTCCTATGTTCCTGTTCATGCCTTTCATTAAGAAGATCGTTGACAGATTCGGTAAGAAGGAGGCTTGCGTAGTAGGCTCCGCAGTTAGCGTATTCGGCGCGCTTCTTCTCTTCCTTCCTCTCGGAAGCGGACTTGCAGGACTTGCAGGATACGTTATCGCGCAGGTATTCTTCGGTCTCGGCCTTGGCTTCTACACCTGTGTATCCTGGGCTCTTATGGCTGACGCTATCGACTACAACGAGTGGAAGAACGGCACTAAGGAGGAGGGTACTGTTTACTCTCTTCACTCCTTCTTCAGAAAGCTCGCTCAGGGCCTTGGCCCCTCTTTGGTAGTTATCCTTATGGGCGCTCTCGGTTACGATGGCTCTAAGGGCGCTGATCAGCCCTTCGCGGTTGCTGAGAATATGAAGTGGCTCGTAGCTTCTCTCTACACCTTCGCTGCAGTAGTAATGTTCATTTCTATTACATTCATCTACAACCTCAATAAGAGCAAGGTTGCAGAAATGAGCGCAGAGCTTGAGGCAAGACGCGCAGCAGAATAATAAAAAATATTTTAATGATTTCAAGGATCGACGCTTCGGTGTCGGTCCTTGTTTTTTTGCCGACGTTCTATCACCTTGCACCCCGTTAATGGAACAGGGAAGTATAGCAAAAGGTACAAATCCAAGGCGCACAACTTCACCAACTTCACCAAAATATTTTATATTAAATAAAACCTCTTGACTTCCCTTAAATTAAATTATATACTAAAGGCGTAATAAAATGCTCTATATAAGGAGAACAAAATGGAAATAGGCGTAATGGTCCATCTTATGGACGATAATATTGACGAGAGATTCAAGCAGGTCAAGGATCACGGCTTCAAATGGTGTCAGCTCTGCTGCTGGCGTCACGAGCTGTTCACCGAGGAGGTAGCGGTCAAGATCGACGAGGCGCGCAAAAAGTACGGCGTTGAGATATCCACCTTCTGGTGCGGATACTCGGGACCTGTTTTTTGGAACTTCTACGAGGGACAAAACACCCTTGGCATCGTGCCCCTTGAGTACCGCGCGATGAGAGTAGCTGAGCTTAAGCACGGCTCAGATTACGCAAAGAGACTTGGCGTAGACAAGGTAGCGACTCACATGGGTTACCTTTACGAGAACCCGCTCCACGAGGATTATCCCGCTCTTATCGAGGCGATCCGTGACGTAGCTGAGTATTGCCTCGCCAACGGTCAGAAGCTTCTCTTTGAGACGGGTCAGGAGACACCCGTAACGCTCCGCCGTGTTATTGAGGACGTAGCTACAGGCAACCTCGGTATCAACCTCGACCCCGCAAACCTTATTCTTTACGGCAAGGGTAATCCCGTTGACGCTCTCGATGTTTTCGGCGAGTACGTGTGCGATATACACGCAAAGGACGGTAAGTATCCCACCAACGGACGTGACCTTGGCGAGGAGACTATCGTAGGCGCCGGCAAGGTCAATTTCCCTAAGTTTATCGAAAGACTTAAGGAGATCGGCTATAACGGTACGCTAATTATCGAGCGCGAGATCTGGGGCGAGCAGCAGATCAAGGATATCAACGCAACTAAAATTTATCTTGAGGAGTTAATAGGATGAAGGTAGGACTTATAGGACTTGGCGGAATGGGCTTTGTCCACTTTAATTGTTACAAAAAGATGCAGGGCGTAGAGATCGCCGTTTGCGATATCAGAGTAGATATGGCTAAGGAGAAGATCAAGGATGAGAGCATCCCCGTGTACTCCTGCTACAAGGAAATGATAGAGAAGGAAAATCCCGACTTCGTGGATATTTGTACCCCCAGCTATATGCACACCGATATGACCGTGTACGCTCTCGAGGCGGGAAAGCACGTTCTTTGCGAAAAGCCCATGAGCATCAGCTCCGATGAGGCACAGCGTATGATCGACGCTCAAAAGAGAACCGGAAAGCATCTTATGATCGCTCACGTGGTTCGCTTTATGTCGCCTTACGTATACCTTAAGAGTGTGGTTGACTCCGGCGAGCTTGGTAAGCCCATGCACGTTATTATGCATAGACTCTCCTCCGCTCCCAAGTGGTCGTGGGAGGACTGGATGTTCGATGAGAAAAAGAGCGGACACGTTACCCTTGATCTCTCTATCCACGACATTGACTTTGCGCAGTACGTGTTCGGCGCGCCCAAGAATGTTACCTCCGTGTATAAGGAAGCTGAGAACTATAACAATTACGTAAGCGCTCAGCTTGTGTACGACGGCTTCTCGGTTGAGACCGTAGGCGCTTGGTACAATGTCGATATCCCCTTCAAGGCTGAGTATCTCGCCGTATTTGAGAAGGGATACGTTGAGTCGCGCCTTGGCAAGATCATCAAGAACGGCGAGGAGGTCAACGTAACGGCAGGTAGTGTCAGCGAGGACACCGGCATCAACCTCTCCGGCGCGGACGGATATTCCGACGAGATCACCTACTTTATAGAGTGCATCAAGACCGGAAAGCAGCCCACAAGAGTTACTCCCGAGTCCAGCCTTAACAGCGTTCAGCTCGTTGAGGAGATACGCAAGAAGGCGGAAAAGGTTTAAAAGAATAAACAAAAAGAGCAAACACGCGAGGCGTAACCTTATGTGTTTGCTCTTTTTCTATTTGTGAAGTTTTCGCTACCGCGAAAGTGAAGTTGTATTACATACAGTGAAGTTGCGTAGCTTACGCTCGCAGTGAAGTTAAGTTTGTCCATCACTTCGCCTTCAGGCGAAACTTCACTCACAAAGTGAACTTCACTATCGAAGATAACTTCACTTGCCCGAAGGGCAAACTTAGTTGTGGGTGTTCTCCGTTAAGGATAACACCCACAGTTTTTAGACAGCCACTATATACTTTATCTTATTAGCCGATCTTAGGAAGGCTGGCAGCCGCAACGGACTGACCAACTCTTCTTGCCTTCTCGTCGGGAATGTTGAGATTGATCTTCTCGTTGATCTCGGGGAACTCGGTAGCGAGAACCTCTCTTGCCTTAGCGAGAAGGATCTCACCGCCATCGCCGGAGGTAACTCTACCCATGATGAGAACTTCCTTGATATCGTAGAACTCGTAGTAGTACGCGAGAGTATAGCCGAAGTATACGCCGATGGTCTCGTAGATAGCCTTAGCTCTCTCGTCACCCTCTGCCATAAGCTTCTGAACTACCTTAAGCTTCTCTGCGGGAGAGAGGCTTTCGTCAAGCTCGATGCCCGCGTAGGGAGCAAGCTTGATGATACCGTCCTGGGAGAAGTACTTAACGCCACAGCCGTAGTCGCCGGACCACTCGTCCACCATTGCGTCCTCGTTGAAGTCAACGGGAGCGAAAGCAAGCTCGTTGAGCCAGCCGGTGATGTTGCCGTCCATATCAACGTAGCCGGCAGCCTCGGAGGTACCCATAGCGATACCGAGTACGCCGTTCTCGTTAAGGCTCATTGCACCTGCGAGAGCGGTTACGTCACCGTCGTTAGCAACCTCGATCGGAATGTTCTCGCCGATCTCACGAGCTACGTCTATGTACATGTTCTTAACACGTCTTTCGAAGTCCTCGTCGCCAACCTTGATGAAGAGGGAAGCAACCATGATCTTGTTGTCGATGTAAACACCCGCGGAGGAAACGCCGATAGCGTCAACTCTGGGCATGTGAGAAGCCGCGGTCTTCATAGCGTCGAGAATACCCTGGTAGTGATACTCGGGGTCAGAGTTAAGCTTGGGGAACCAAACTACCTCCTCGGAATATACGGTCTCGCCGTCGATAACTGCGGAAACCTTTCTGTCGGATCCACCCGCGTCAAAGCCGATACGGCATCCGTCAAGGTGTCTGCCAACGGGAGCTGCGGAGGACTTATCCTCGGGAGCATTCGCAAGATCGGTAGAGATAACCTCAAACTTCTCCTCGTATACTCTCTCCATGAAGCGAACGTCAAAGTCTCTTGTACCGCCGTAGCAGTAGGTCTTCTTGAGATACTCGCCGCCAACCTCGGTACCTGCGATGATGAGCTTGTAGCCGCCCGCAACCCAAAGAAGAGTCTTGGCGATTCTGTCGATGAACTTGCAGTTCTCCTCATCGTGACCGGTGTTGTCCTTGTAAATTCTGGTCTTGTAGACGGTGGTGTAGCCCTTGTTTCTCTCTGCGGCTATAACGATGTCCTGACCGTTGTCCTTAGTGCCCTCGCGCATCTCGCGGCAAACGAGAGCCATGGGCGCAAAGCCTGCGTCGAGCTTTGCCTGAATCTTAAGCTTCATATTTGATTTTACCTCCAATGATGGTTTTTCTTACGTTAAATTCGTTGTCAAGGAGTACGAAGTCCGCATCCTTGCCCTCCTTGATAGAGCCCTTCTTGTCCTGGATACCGAGTGTGGTAGCAGGGTTGAGAGACGCGCAGTTTACGCACTCATGGAGCGGGATCTTGGAGTTGGTGTATACGTTCCATACGCCCTTGTTGAGCTTAAGAACGCTACCTGCGATGGTGCCGTCCTCAAGACGACACAGATCGTTTTTGTATATGATCTTTGCGCCGCCGAGAGTGTACTCACCCTCGGGAAGACCGCCCGCGGGGAGACAGTCGGTGATGAACACGAGCTTTCTGCCCTTGAGCTTGTACACGGTGTCAAAGAGAGCCGCGTTTACGTGATGGGTGTCAACGATAAGCTCGGTACTTACCTCATCCGCGTTGAGAGCCGCGCCAACAACGCCGCGACCTCTATGGGTGAGGGGGGTCATAGCGTTGAAGAGGTGGGTAGCGTGTCTTACACCCGCCTTAACGCCCGCCATAGCGGTGTCGTAGTCAGCAGAGGTGTGACCCATAGAAACTACAACGTCGGTCTCGGTGGTGATTCTCTTTATAGCGGAGAAATCAGCGTCGTCCTCCTCGGGAGCGAGCGTGATAACTCTGATTACGTCTGCGTTCTCCTTAACGAAGTCTGCGTCGGGCTTAAGTATGTACTTGGGATCCTGAGCGCCCTTCTTGGACTCGGAGATAAAGGGACCCTCTGCGTGTACGCCGAGGAGCTGTGAGCCGTCAAACTCGGGGGTACGGCTTTCCGCCATAAGAGCGCGCACGGATGCGATAGCGCCCTTGATCACCTCCATATCAACGGTCATGGTGGTGGGCAGATATCCGGTAACGCCGTTTGCGAGCAAGCCCTTGGAGATTATGCGAATGCTCTCCTCACTTGCGTCACATACGTCCTTGCTGAGATATCCGTGTATGTGAAGCTCGATGAGACCGGGAGCAACGTAGCCGCCCTCAGCGTCGATGACCTCAGCGCCCGCCGGGATCTCGTTCTCATCTACTATACCTGTTATTTTTCCGTCGGCAAAAAGCACAGCCTTGCCGAGTACGATGCCATCCTCAAGGATGACCTTTCCATTTCTGATAGCTATCATAAAATTACCTCGCAATAAAATAATTCAAATGCGGTATTTGGTCGGAAACCCTATCCGTCCACCCTAATTTTAGCATATCTGCCACTCCTTGTCAAGTATATATTAAAAACGCGCAAGTTTTTTAGAAGGCGTCTTGAAAGTGAGAGGGAAAAATGATATAATAAAAGAAAAAACCACGGAGACGAATATGAACGAAAAGGAACTCAGAGAAATAAAAAGACGCTTCAGACCGGATAGAAGCAATATCCCCAATATAGTAGGCTGCTTTGTCAATGCTTCTGGGCAGATAATATCCCGCTTTACCCAGTCTATACTCCTTTCGGAGAACGACGAGAGCGAGGCTTTGCTCTCAGTGATGAAAAAGACGCTTTCCGGCTCTCTCGGCACAAATCTTACCGATATAGAATTTTCTACGCGCGACGTGCTTGAGGGTGAGGAGCATAAGCTGCTTATGTCTTTGCGCGACTCGCATCTTAAGGACGAGGCGGCGCTCGGCGCCTTCTTCAACAGAGTGACCGAATGCGTACACATGGAGTGCAATTACGTAATTTTGCTCGCTAACGACGTGTACGACGTATTCACTAAGGAAAATGACGAGGAAAGCGGATCATCCACCACCTTCTCATACGTGGTGTGCAGTATTTGTCCTCTTAAGGACTCGGACTCCGGTCTCTTCTTCCGCGAGTCGGACAAGCTTTTCCATTCCGTCAGCGCAAACGCCATTCTCACACGTCCCGTGCTTGGATTTATGTTCCCGGCATTTGACGACAGAGCCGCTAATATTTATCACGCCCTTATGTATACCAAGGATATCGGCGCGTCCAACGGCGAGTTTGTAGGACGCCTTTTCGGTAAGTCAGCGCCCATGCCTCCTAAGGTGCAGAAGGCTACGTTTAACTATTGCATTACCGAGACTCTCGGCGAGGAATGTACTCTCGAGGTGGTAAAGTCGGTCAACCGTCAGATAGCCGAGATGGTAGAGGAGCATAAGGAGCTTAAGATTCCCGAGCCCCTCACTCTCACCAAGGCTACCGTAAAGACCGTGCTTGAGAACTGCGGAGTGGCAGAAAAAACTCTCGAGGCGCTTGGTGATCAGCTCGACGAAAGCTACGGCAAAAACGCAGAGCTTACACCCAAGAATATAGTATCTCCCGCAAGGCTCGACATCGCAATGCCCGACGTAAAGATCACCGTCAAAAAGGATAAGGCTGACCTTGTCACCACCCAGGTCATCGGAGGCAAAAAGTACATTATGATCGAGGCAACCGACTCGGTCGAGGTAAACGGAATAGCCATAAAGATCGAGGGATAAAAGGTGGATAGGGCGACGTTCCGTTAGAATAATGAATAATGAATGATGAATGATGAATGATGAATGATGAATAATTGAGGTATAGACCCGTCCCCTACGGTTATTAGATCTGATTTTCATATATGCGTGCTTTTAACCGTATATATCCTTTGACAACAGATCCTGAGGCGTGAGGTTAAAAAACAGCAAGCGCGTATTAGCACATCGCATCGTGTTCTTGGTGGTAGGATGCCGTTTTCTATTTTGTTCAACGACTTGGCTCCTATTTTTAAAATCTTGCACATCATCTTTTTGGATATTTGATTTCTTTCTCTTAAAAACTTAATGTTTTTGCAAAAAGTAGTGATTTCACACATTGTTTCCTCCGTTTTATTTGTAATACGCCAATTATAAATCAACACAACACAAAAAATGACATTCACAATATGTCAAACAAAAAACGAGCAAGATTAAAGGTCAACCACGCCTTCTTTCTTGCTCATTTTATATTAATTGAACCAAATAGAATGCGTGTTCTCCATTCGGAAAACACGCATTTTTATTATTTATGATAGCTTCTGCCCTTGACGTACAGGTCGTACGCCTCGGGGGTAACGCCCTCGTTTTCGATAATGCTCTTATAGAGCTTACCCGAGTCGTTAATGGTTCTCGTCTGCGTCTGGTAGTCCACTCTGACAAGACCGAAGCGAGCCGATTCACCCTCTCGCCACTCGAAGTTGTCAAGGAAGCTCCAGTGGTAATATCTCTCGATGGGATTATCGGTATGTGAGATCAGCTTAAGCTGGTCGTAGACAAATAGGGGACGGAAGGAGTCGGTGTTGTCGCAGGTACCGTTTTCGGTCACGAATACCGGCGCGCCGTACTCCTTGCCGAGCTTGTTGGCAAGGTCGATGAGTCCCTCGTGGTAGATCTCCCAGCCGAGGTCGTTTTTGTCACAGCCCTCGCGCACACCGTCGGATATTCCCGACACTGTACTGCGGGAGTAGTAGTTGATGCCGATAAAGTCGTAGTACTTGCCTCTCTTTACGCCGCGGCGCTTTAAAACGGGAAATAGACACTTGCCCGTCATCATAGCCTTGGTGATAGCGCCCTGGAAGAGCCAGTCGGTAGCCTTTGCGAAGAATCTATGCGAAAATTTATTTTCATCCTTAGGCGCAAAGACGCGTAAATGGTTCGCAAAGCTGACACGTGTCACGTCCTTGCCCATTTCGCGACGCTTACGGTGTATCATCTCATACGCTTTAACGTGGCAAAGCGTCATATTGGAAAATGCCTTGACGAGCGCTGTGAGCGACTTTTTCTCGGGTGGCCACGTACCGTAGAAGAGACTGTTTGTCGCGTAGACGTTAGGCTCGTTTATTGTGACGTAGTCCTCGACGAGATCGCCGAGCGCGTCTATCATTCTTTCGGCAAAGCGGAGGAATATATCCACCGAGCGCTTGTTGGTAAAGCCGCCCATGTCCTCAAACCACAATGGATTTGTGAAGTGGTGCAGGGTGAGCATAGGACGTATGCCGCGCGAGATCATATACTCTATCTCCTCGCGGTAGTGAGCGATGACCTCGGGGTCAAAGGCGCCCTCTGCCGGCTCTATCCTCGACCACTCGATGCCAAAGCGATAGATCTGAATGCCCATATCCGCCATAAGATCGATGTCCTCGCGGAAGCGGTTGTAGTGGTCGCAAGCTCGCACGGGTGTGGACTTATCGTATATTTTGCCCTCTTCTGCAAAGCGCGCCCAGTTGTTATTTTTGTCACCGCCCTCGATCTGCGTTGCGGCAGTAGCGGCACCGAGAAGAAGCCCCTTCTTAAGCTTGAAGCTCATTTGCCTCTACCTCACTTTCGACCGACTCGCATTCGTCCGCGTCAGACAAGGACGCGTTTCTCTGTTCAAGATCCTTTACGATCTGCTCGTACATCTTTTCGTCGATCTTAAATTTCTTCATATAGATTATAAATCCTGCTACGATACAAAGGAGGGGTAAGATCATCATCGCCAGCTTCATGATCCAGATGGACGATGCGGGGGTAGCGTTGATGAGATTTGCCACCTCGGTAGGATCGGTAGTGTTCGCTACCTTTTCGGAGATCTCGTTGATGCCGGAAATGATGAGTGTAAAGCCAAGTACGCCGCTTCCAATAGCTCCGCCGACCTGGTTTACGAAGGGCTGAACGGCAAAGCTGACGGACTCGTTTCTCTTACCGAGCTTCCACTCGCCGTACTCTACCGCGTCCGCAAGGAAGAGAAGGGTGAGAAGCTGGATAAATGCCTGAGCAAAGAAAAGCACAAGACCCGCGATGATGATGAGACCGAGCTTTTCAAAGGAGAGGAAGAACACGAGGTACGCGATAACGACGGCTACGGTAGAGCCTACGTAAAGCTGCTTTCTCGTAAATTTCTTTCTGAAAAGGGGGAATACGACAAGAGCCGATAGCTGTGCTACGGCGAGAACTGCCGCAAATACCATATACATGCCCTCGTTCTTGTACGCGTACTTGAAGTAGTGTACGCCGAATGAAGTGGTGGTGCAATAGCCGATCATAAAGAGCGCCATCGCGATAGCCGCAACCATAAGCTGATCGTTCTTTACAAGCACCGAGAACATTTCCTTTATTGAGGTATGCTCACCCTTACCGAGCGAACGTCTGTCCTCTTTAACGCCGAAGAGGGTGAAGAGCTGGAAGCCCCACATAATAAGAACGATAATTATAGCGAAGATGAAATACGCGTCTCTTTTGTCGGTGATGCCAAAGCCCGCGAAAATATCGGGTACCATAGTGTAGAGAAGCACTACGGCAAACATACCTACGTTAGCGCAGATACGCGCTATAGCGCCGATACCCTCTCTCTGCTTCGGATCCTTGGTGATAGCGGGCATGAGCGACCAGTAGGACAGGTCGTTGACCGTGAAGAATACCGAGAAGAGGAAGTATACTATAGCGAAGAGTACGATGTACGAGGTGGGATTCATATCAAAGTTGTGGAACAGTAGCACAACGAGTATACCCGATGTGAGCATACCGATAAGTATCCAAGGTTTGAATTTACCCCATCTTGTGTTGGTATTGTCAACTATAGTTCCCATAAACGGATCATTTACCGAGTCAAAGATACGGAAGATGAGTAGGAGCGTCGTTACAATACCGAGATAAAAGTTGTTAAGACCGACCACCTCGGTAAGATGCGCCATAAGGTACATGCTGACGAGGGAGTACATAGCGTCTCTGCCTACGGTACCAAGACCGAAGCAATATTTATTTCGTCTTTCCTGCTTTGTCATTAAAAAAACCTCAGCTTTCTTCTATGAGCGCGAACTCATAGGGGCGCAGTACGTTAGCCTCGCCCTCATAATTGGATAGGACTCTCTTGCCCTGAACTGCGATAGGATATTTTGAGTTTTTGGTTGAGAAGTTGCATATAGCGACAAGGCTCTTGCCGTCAAGCTCTCTTCGGAATGCGTACACGCGTTTGCCGCGGTGTACCTCCTTAAAGCCGCCCTCCTTCATAACCTCGCTCGACTTTTTGTACGCGTTGATCCTCTTGAAGAAGGCTATCACGCCGTCCTCGTTCTTAAGATCGGCGTCTACGTTCACCTCGGTGAAATCCGGGTGTAGCTTCAGCCACGGTTTACCGTCGGTAAAGCCCGCGTTATTGTCGGCGCTCCATTGCATAGGAGTTCTCGCGTTATCGCGAGAGGTCTTTTTGATCATATTCCAACGGAACGGCTGTATGATACCGAGTTTTTTCGCCATCTTGTCAACGTTGTGGCTCTCGATATCCATTATCTCGTCAAGGCTACCGAACGCGCCGTTTGTCATACCAAGCTCCTGCCCCTGATAGACGTATGTCGTGCCCCTCAGAGAGAAGAGCAGACCGAGGAGCATCTTGGCGCCCATTTCACGGTATTTGCCACCCTCGGTAAAGCGAGTGACCGATCTTGGTTGGTCGTGGTTCTCAAAGTAGCAGGAGTTCCAGGGCAGTCCCTCTTGCCATTTAGTTAACACGGTCATAAGCTTTTTGGGCTTAAACTTGGTTTTAAACCACTTTACACCCACCTGGTCGCACTCCATATGCTCAAAGGCGAATATCATATCAAGCTCGCCTCGCTCGGGTAGGGTAAGGTCTGCCGCCTCCTTAAGATCAACCATTACGGTCTCTCCGACGGTCAAGGTCTCGTAGTTATTTAATACGTCGCGACGCAGAGCCGCAAGTATATTGTGGCAGCCGTCGGTAGAGAGGTAATGCTCCTTGCCCGTGAGAGCGAGATGCTTTTTACCGTTTTTAAACGACTGCTTGAAGATGACGTTGATGACGTCGCAACGGAAGCCTGCAACGCCCTTGTCGAGCCAAAAGCGCATTATGTCGGCTACCTCGTCGTATACGTCGGGGTTGTACCAGTTGAGATCCGGTTGCTTTTTGGAGAAGAGGTGCAGGTAGTATTCCTCGTTTTTTGGATCTCCAAAGGGCTCCCACGGACACTCCGCGAAGAAGTTGCCCCAGTTGTTGGGTAGCTTACCGCCCTTGCCCTTTTTGATGACGTAGTAGTCCTTGTATTTCTGCTCGCCTGCCTTAGCTCTCTCAAACCACTCATGCTCGTCTGAGGTGTGGTTGATGACGAGGTCCATTATGATGGATATACCTCTTTCCTTGGCTTCGGCAAGGAGTTTGTCAAAGTCCTCCATGGTGCCAAACTCGGGCTGGATAGCCTTGTAGTCTGATATGTCGTAGCCGTTGTCGTCGTTGGGGCTCTTGTATACGGGAGAGAGCCATATTACGTCCACTCCGAGCGAGGCTATATAGTCAAGCTTTGATATAATGCCGGGGATATCGCCTACGCCGTCTCCGTCTGAGTCGCAGAAGGAGCGGGGATAGATCTGATACACCGTCGAATGCTTGTATTTATCTAGCATACGTTTCCTCCGATATTCTTGCTACCATCTATGATACCACACATGGGCGCGTTTGTCAATAAAATACGCGCATTATGCGCGCACGTGGAAATAATTTGTACAAATAACCACAATTTACCCCGTTGAAATTTTGTCAAAATGCCGATTTACAAGAGCTGTCATAAAATGTATAATTATAATAGCGCAAAATTTGATAAAACAAAACAAAAAACAAAAACGGAAGGTACAAAAACATGAAGCTTTTAAAAATTGTTTTACTCGTTTCACTCCTTCTTGACCTCGTTCTCTTCTCCTTTGCTTACAGCATCGGTAGCGAGAAGCTCCCTAAGGGCGTTGTTTCCTTTATGGACGACCTCTTCGGCAAGGAGCGCGACAAGGTTGAGACCCCCGCAGATACCGAGACTGAGAAAGAGCCTGAGACTCCCGCAGAGCCTGAGACTCCCGCAGAGCCCGAGACTCCCAAAGAGCCCACTAAGGAAGAGCTTTGGAAAGAGCAGTATGAGACCATTACTGTTGCTGACGCTCTCACTCGTTGCGAAGAGTTCGTTTCCTCTCCCTCTTCTGACCGCTTCTATATCATCGCTACCGTAAAGTCTGTTGACAACGCAAGCTACGGTCAGCTTACTATCGCGGATGAGACCGGCGAGATCATGGTTTACGGCACTAACAGCGCTGACGGTTCTCTCAAGTATGACAAGATGGGCATCGAGCTTAAGCCCGGTGACGTAGTTCTTCTTTACGGTACCCTCCAGAATTATAAAGGTACCACCAAGGAGGTACAGAACGGCTGGCTCATCGACTACTACACCCCCGATAACCAGACCCCCGAGAACGATCCTACCTCTCAGTTCAAGCCCGGTGATACCATCACCATCGCAGACGCTATCGCTCTCGCAGGCAAGACCGGCGCTAACGACCGTTACTACATCACCGCTACCGTTAAGTCCGTTACTGACGCAAGATTCGGCGCGATGATCCTTGAGGACGAGACCGGTTCTATCTCCGTTTACAACTCCAAGAACTCCGACGGTAGCGTTACCTACGAGAACATGGAGGACAAGCCCTATAAGGGTGATACCGTTAAGGTATTCGCTACTCTTCAGAGCTTCAACGGCAACCCCGAAATCAAGGAGGCTTACATCGTTGAGTTCACTCACGGCGCACCCACCATCAATCCCGATGACTATCAGCTCTCTACTATCGCAGACGCAAGACTTGCTGAGGCAGGCACTACCGTTAAGGTACAGGGCGTTGTTGCGAGAATCACCTTTGCTAACGGCTACAAGCCCTCCGGCTTCATCCTCGTAGACAACACCGACGCTATCTACGTTTATGACGGCGATCTCGCCGCAAGAGTTGCTATCGGCAACACCGTTACCGTTGCAGGCGTTAAGGATTTCTGGATTCTTGAGAGCGAGCAGAGCAACGCTAACAAGTTTGGCTACAAGGGCTGCAATCAGCTCACCAATGGATACCTCGTTGACAATGACGGCGGCAACACCGAGTTCGACAAGACTTGGATCACTGAGACCACCGTTAAGTCTATTATGGATACTCCCGTAACCGAGGATATCACCACCACTGTTTTCAAGGTTACCGCCCTCGTTAAGAAGGTTGTCGGTGACGGCTTCATCAACTACTACATCGACGACCTCGACGGCAAGACCGGCTCCTACGTTTACACTCAGTGCAGCGGCGGCGACTTCGAGTGGCTCGATGAGTTCGACGGTAAGTTCTGCACCGTATATCTTACCGTTCTTAACGCTAAGTCTACCGCAGCAGGCTGCTCTTGGAGATTCCTTCCCGTAGCAGTTGTTGACGAAGGCTTCGTGTTTGACACTACTAAGGCTCCCGAGTTCGCAGTTGAGTACTTCGGCAGCAACTTCGAGTCTACTTATATGCCCGGCGCAAACGTTGAGCTTGTAGGAGAGGTTTCCTCTGAGCTTCTTGGCTTTACCGGCGCTACTCTTTCCTATTCCGTATCCGATACCACCGTTGCGAGAATCAACGAGGTTGACGGCGTTCTTTACTTCGAGACTCTTGCAGCAGGCAACGTTGTTGTAACCGTAACCGGTACTTACAACGGTCAGAGCGTTTCTAAGGAGATCTCCATTCAGATTAAGGCTCAGCAGACCTTTGACAGCATCACCGCAGGCGCTGCAGGACAGGTTGAAAATGATACTGAGGTAATCGTAAGAGGTATCGTTGCTGCCGGTGTTCCTAATATGAAGGTGGCATTCTATCTCATTTGCGAGGACGGTATCATTCCAGTTCGCGGTGCCGCAGATCTTGCTGACGGTATTTCCCTTGGTGATGAGGTTGTAGTTAAGGGTACGAGAACCATCACTAAGGATGGCGGCGGACAGATAGTTGTTGACAACGCAGAGATCCTCGCTAACTACTACGGTGACAATCAGTATTCCACCGAGTCCTTTGTTACTGATAAGACTATGGCTGAGATCAAGGCAACTGCGGACACTCCCGAGGCTACCTTGAATGCTTATATCGTTACCGTTACTCTCACCAAGAATAAAACTCCCTATTCCACTACCTACGCTGTTGATGGCTTTATGCTTTACTCCGGTAACGGTGGACAGTATGCTTGGCTTGATGCTTACTTCGCAGAAGGCGAAACTACTGCTACAATCACTATAGATCTTGCTCTTTGTGACTGGAATGCTAAGGGCCTTAAGGGCTGCGTTCTTGCGGTTTACAACGAGGATGGCACCAAGACCTATAATCCCAACAACTTCCAGTAATTAATAATTAATAATCACACTAATAATTACTAATTTAAAAAGGCGCTTATGGCAATGTACATAAGCGTCTTTTCTTATCTAAAGGTGATAACAATAAAAATAGGGTATGTCAAAGTAAAAACTGACATACCCTTTAAAATTTTATTAATCGAGATTCATGGACTCCTCAAGAGTCTGCTCAACGACACCACTGAGTCTTTCTTCTTCCTCGAGTCTCTTCTTTGCAAAGTGACGGTCGATCTTGTTAGCGAGCTTGAATATCTCCTTAACCCAGAAGAAGCATACGGTGACGAGAATGATCCAGTCGTAGATGGACGTGAAGCTCTCGAACGGAATGATGGACATACCGAAGATGATGGTAGCTGCGCCAACGCCTCTGCAAATGAGGATAGAGGGGATAAACCAGCTCAGTCTCATCTTGGTCACACCAGCGATCATAACGAGCGCGTCATCGGGGAAGATGGGGAAGAGCATCATCAAGGGGAAGTAAACCGTTCCTCTCGTACGGAGAAGCTCAAGCGACTTGTCACAGTCCTCTTTGCCAAGAAATTTCTCGCAGATCTTGTAGCCGCCCTTTCTACCTACTATGTACAGCGCCGCGCTTGCGATAATAACGCAGGAGTAGGAGAGAAGGAATGCAAACACGGGGTTGGGATAGATGATAGTACTTAACATTACAAAAGCCATCGCCACACCGGGGATGAAGCAGAGGAACATACTAAGCACCGTTTGTATTATGATAAATACGATAAAGCCGTACCACTTATCCTTAAAGGAGTCAAATATATGTGTGTTAAAGACAAATCCGTCCTCGTAGCTGAGTACGTTTGTCGCAAAAAGCACCAGCAGA
>JAZOUM010000131.1:0-35404 GCA_045658205.1 Eubacteriales bacterium
AACAACAAGACCACAGCCGTGCGCATTATTCCCGTAGTTGGTAAGACGGTGGGAGATAGCGCAGAGTTCGGCGGTCTGCTTGGATACGCCCCCATTATGCCCGTCAAGCAGAAGTCCTGTGAGGCGTTTATTAAGCGCGGCGGCAGAATCCCCGCTCCTATCCATTCGTTGAAGAATTAATTGAAATTCAATGTAATAAAGCAAAAAGCTCTCTTTGTCAAAAAAGAGAGCTTTTTATATTAAAAAGAGGCAGTCTGCAAAGAGCAAACCACCTCTATCGGCAATTTTGTTTTACTTAAGCATAGCTGCAACTTCTGCGGGCGCCTTCTTGAGGAACTTGAAGAAATCGTCAACCTTTCTGAGTAAGTCAAGGAAGGATTCCATCTCGTTTGTCTTCAAGAACTCCTTAAACTCAGCAAACGTCATAATGGGGTTGAGCAAGGTAGCGAAAACATATATCGCAAGGAGTACAACTCCGATAGCTCCTACCAAAACGACTGCGGAGGGAGTCATATACCAAGAGATGAAGCCAACCAATCCAACAAGGAAGAGAATTGCGAAGTACAAAATAAATACTTCAAGGAACCATCTGAATACCAATACACCGTCAAGGGGTAAAAGAACGGTTCCGAGTGCGATGGTAACAACAAGTGCGATACAACCAATGATAAGTGACTTGATTGCAAAGTTTTTCAATTTTTGAAGAAAGTTTAACATAAGCACCTCACATACATGAAAAAATATAAAAGTACATTATCAGTATACCATAGTATTTTTATATTGTCAAGTATTAATTTATAATTGTATTGTATTATTTTACAATTATGAGGTGAAGAATGTTGCATTCACTTAACGAAAATATCAAAAGAATGAGAATGGCCAGAGGAATGAATCAGGTTGAGTTCGCAAGGCTTGTCGGAGTTACAAAGCAATGCGTTTCCAACTGGGAAAACGATAACGTTATTCCTTCTATTGAGATGCTTGTAAAGATCGCGGACCTATTTAACGTAAAGACCGATCTTTTGCTCGGTCGTGAAAACGAGGAGCTCATCGACGTTTCGGGGCTTACCGAAGAGCAAAGGGGACACGTAGCGCTTATCGTGAAGGACTTTGAAAGGCTTAACAAACGGTAAGGCTTGAACGGTTATACAAAAAACACCTTGATCAGCTTGACTTTTGGCGATACCAAAATCGCGCGATAAAGCAATGGCTTGATCAAGGTGTTTTTATGTTATTTAAATAGCTCCATATTGGTTCTGTAGGAGAGCAGGGGAGTGACCGAAATATATCCTTTATGGATAGCTACGGTGTCACGCTTGAGATCATCGGGGCACACGTCATCGATTTTCTGACCTACCTGAAGATACATATCTCCCTCGCCCTTTTGGAAGGTGTCGGAGAAGTATTGCGAGCCCTGATAGGTGAGGTGCATGCCCTTTACCTCATCGGGGATATTTACGTTAAAGATAAGGTTTTTGTCAAAGAGGTCGTTAACCGTGATAAAATTATACACGTCTGAGAAGTACTTTGAGGCAAATTCCTGACTGTCGGGGAAGGTGGAGAAGGCGATGCCGCGATGTCCGAGTCTGCCCGCCTCAAAAATAGCGGCGACTGTACCGGAATATACAAGGTCTACGCCAACGTTAACTCCGCGATTGATGCCGGAGAGGACGAGGTCGTACTCTCTTTCAAGACCTACGATGCCGAATCTGACGCAATCCGCCGGGGTAGAGTCCATTTGCCACGCCTCAACGCCCTCGATGAGAGGCACCTTTTTTATTTCGATAGGATCGACAAACTGTATTGCGTGGCTCATGCCGCTCTGCTCAAACTTGGGGGCTACCACGGTTACATCACCGATAGTTTTCGCCCACTCCGCGAGCAGACGTATGCCGGGCGCGTCAATGCCGTCGTCGTTGGTTATCAGTATTCTCATAACCAGCCCTCGTTGTTTGCTTTGTATTCGCCGAGGAGCTTGTCCGCTTTGTTGATAAGCTCGTTCATTTCCGCCTTGGAAAGTACGGTAGCGCCCGCCGCGCAAGCATGTCCGCCGCCGCGATACTGCTCTGCAAGATCGCTGATCTTTACAAATCTTGAGCGGAGTCTGACACGGATCTCCTTTTCGCCCTCGATGAACGCGATCCAGACAAGAGATCCCTTAATGGAATCCATGAAGGAAACGCTGGCAGATGCCTGCTCCTTGGTGATGCCGAGCTTTTTCTGCATCTTCTTTGTTACGAAGAGGTACGCTACGCCGTTTTGCGTGATCTTCATCTTCTTGTGAGCGTAGGACTCGAACTTAAATTCCTCAAAGTCCTTGAGATAGAGGTGAGCAAAGAGAACGTCGGTGTCTATATTGTGCTTGAGCATAACTCCGGCAAGACGCAACGTCTCGGAGGATACGTCTCTGAAGCGGAATCTTCCGGAGTCGGTTACCATACCCGCATAGATGTAGGTCGCCGCCTCTGTATCGATCTTAAGCTCGTCCGAGAAGGTGTCGTAGAAGTGCGCTATCATCTCGCAGGTAGAGGATCTCTCCTCCTCAACCCACTGGTAGTCTCCATAGGTCTCGATCGGAATGTGGTGATCGAGCTTTATTACCTCGCGGCAGAGAGTGAATTTTTGGTTAGATACTCTCTTGGCTGTGCCGGTGTCACATACGATAGCGAGCGCATCCTTGTATTCTTCATCGGGGATATCCTTGTCCTCGCCGCCAAGGAACTCAAGATAGTCTGCATAGTCGTTATTGATGAGAAGTACCGTCTTTTCGGGGTAGGTGAGCTGCAGAATTCTTTGTAAACCCTTTGTAGAGCCTACCGCGTCACCATCGGGACGGAAGTGACGGAAAATAATAATCTTGTTATATTCCTTGATTTTGTTAAGTATTGTTGTCATATTCTGATTCATCACGCATTACTCCTTATGATTTCATTAAGATCCTCAAGCATATCCATAGCTTCTTCTCGGTTTTTGAGAGTAGCGCCGGACGCCTTTTGGTGACCGCCGCCACCGTATTTTACAGCTATCGGGTTGATGTTGTATTTAGATGAGCGAAGCTCTGCGAGTACTCCGTCCTCCGTCTCGGTAAAGTTTACCCAGATATCAACTCCGCGAAGGTCTCCCATGGTGCCTACCATACCGCGAGAGATGGTAAAGGTGCTGACACCGTAGCTTGCAGTCTCTTCCTTATCGGTGTAGATGTATCCTACGTTACACTCGGTAAAGCGTATCTTAAGTATAAATTGCGCTCTGAGCTTTACGTGCTCAAAGTCGTCTGCGTAGAGCCCTGCGTAAACCTCGCCGGTGTCAAATTTCTCCTCAAGCAAGCGTGACGCAAGTCGGAATGTTTTTGAGGTGGTGGAGTCGTAACGGAATCTGCCGGAGTCGGTTACCATACCGGTGTAGAGTGATTTAGCCGCGAGGGGATTGAGCTTAAGACCACACTGTATTGCAAACTCGGTGATAAGTCCGCAGCAGCTCTCATACGAGGTATCTGTTACTTCAACGTCGCATATTTTTTCGCAGAAGATGTGGTGATCCATTCTTGCGGTAGCCTTAGCTGTCTTGTATCTTTCATCATTGATGAGCGCGGATGCCGAGGTATCAAGCACTATCGCCAATGCGTTTTCGTATACCGAGTCGTCGATAATATCCATTACCGAGTCCTCCATGAAGGCAAAGCGAGCTGTCATATCACCGACTACGTACACGGTCTTATCTGCGAAGTTCTCTTTGATGATATTCTTGAGACCTATCTGGCTACCGAGCGCGTCTCCGTCGGGGTTTGAATGTCTGTGTATGATGATAGTATCAAATTCTTTGATTTTTTCAAGAAGCTGTGTAAACATTTATCCTCCTAAAAGCCATTTTTAACAGTCGTTTTTTATGGCACATATATTTCCATTATAATATTATACTATAAAAAAGGATTTTTTTCAAGGAGTTTTTGAATAAATTTGTCGTTGACAATGCATATATAAATATGATATAATTGTATGATCAATAAATATATACCTAAATGCTCAAAAAATGCTGCCTCAACCGCTTAAGAAATGTAAGATATTACTATTGACATATCGCCGTTTCAGAGGTATAATATAGGTGTGATTTTAGAACGAGTCTAAAAAATGGTTATTAATTTTAAGGAGAAAATATACAATGTCAGAAAGAATTAGTGCGTGGTGCGGATTTGAAGGCGGCACGTGGGAAAAGGAAGTAAACGTTCGTAGCTTTATAAAGCACAACTATACTCCTTACGACGGCGACGACACCTTCCTTGCGGGAGCGACAGAGGATACTCTCGCTCTTTGGGATCAGGTGCTTGACCTCTCTCGCCAGGAGAGAGAAAAGGGCGGAGTGCTCGATATGGATACCAAGGTAATATCCACCATCACCAGCCACGCCGCAGGATATCTTAATAAGGATAAGGAAAAGATCGTCGGCTTCCAGACCGACAAGCCCTTTAAAAGAGCGCTTATGCCCTACGGTGGTATCCGTATGGCGGAGAAGGCTTGTAAGGATAACGGATATGAGCTCGATCCCACCGTCAAAGAGTTCTTTGAGGTTCACAGAAAGACTCACAATGCAGGTGTATTTGACGCGTATACCCCCGAGATGAGAGCTTGTCGCTCCAGCCATATCATTACCGGTCTTCCCGATGCTTACGGCAGAGGCAGAATCATCGGTGACTATAGAAGAGTAGCTCTTTACGGCGTTGACCGTCTTATCGAGGACAAGATACAGCAGAAGGTAACCACCAGATCGGCTATGTATTCTGAGATCATTCGTGACCGCGAGGAGCTTTCCGAGCAGATCAGAGCGCTCCAGGATCTTAAGAAGATGGCGCTTTCCTACGGATATGATATTTCCAGACCTGCAGAGAATACTCAGGAGGCTATTCAGTGGCTCTACTTCGGCTATCTCGCGGCGGTTAAGGAGCAGAATGGCGCGGCTATGTCTCTTGGCAGAACCTCTACCTTCCTCGATATCTACTCCGAGCGCGATCTTAGAGAGGGCAGATTTACCGAGTCCGAGATCCAGGAGTTCATCGATCACTTCATTATGAAGCTTCGCCTTATCAAGTTTGCGCGTACTCCCGAGTACAACGCGCTCTTCTCCGGAGATCCCCAGTGGGTTACCGAGTCTATCGGCGGCGTAGCTATCGACGGACGTCACATGGTAACCAAGATGTCCTACCGTTATCTTCACACGCTTAACAACCTCGGCGCGGCTCCCGAGCCTAACCTCACGGTTCTTTGGTCCACCAGACTTCCCGATAACTTCAAGCGCTTCTGCGCTAAGATGTCTATCGAGACCTCCTCCGTTCAGTATGAGAACGACGACCTTATGCGCTTTACCCACGGCGACGACTATGCTATCGCTTGCTGCGTATCCTCTATGAGAGTAGGTAAGGAGATGCAATTCTTCGGTGCGAGAGCAAACCTTGCTAAGTGCCTTCTTTACGCTATCAACGGCGGTGTAGATGAGGTTAGCGGCGAGCAGATCGGTCCTAAGTACCGTCCCATTGAGTCCGAGTATCTCGATTACGATGACGTAATGGAAAAGTACGATGATATGATGCGTTGGCTTGCAGGCGTGTACGTAAATACGCTTAACATCATCCACTATATGCACGACAAGTACTGCTACGAGAAGATACAGATGGCTCTTCACGATCAGCACGTTACACGTTGGTTTGCTACCGGTATCGCTGGTCTTTCGGTAGTAGCAGACTCTCTTTCCGCTATAAAGTACGCTAAGGTAAAGGTTATCAGAAACGAGGCGGGCATCGCTACCGATTACGAGGTAGAGGGTGACTTCCCTAAGTACGGCAATGACGACGACCGCGTAGACTCTATCGCTTATGACATCGTGCATAGATTTATGGAGCATATCAGAAAGAACCATACCTACCGTGGCGGTATACCCACCACATCCATTCTTACCATAACCTCTAACGTAGTATATGGTAAGGCTACCGGATCTACTCCTGACGGACGTAAGAAGGGCGAGGCATTCGCTCCCGGAGCTAACCCCATGCACGGCCGTGATAAGTGCGGAGCTGTAGCATCGCTTTCTTCGGTTGCAAAGCTCCCGTTCATTGATGCTCAGGACGGTATTTCCAATACCTTCTCCATCATACCCGGCGCTCTCGGTAAGGATGACAAGATCTTTATGGGCGATCTTGATATAGATCTCGATTGCGCAACATGCGCGGATATCCCCAACCTGTTTGAGGGACTCGATACCGACGAATAATTTTTGTTCGTCAAGAAATTCTGCTATCCCTTTCACATGGGTCGGCAGATATCGAATAAAGAAAGGAAAAAACAATGGCAGCAACACAAAACCAGATAGATAATCTCGTAGCGCTTCTTGACGGCTACGTAGAAAAGGGCGGCCACCATCTCAACGTTAACGTCTTTACTCGTGAAACGCTTCTTGATGCTCAGGCTCATCCCGAAAAATATCCCCAGCTTACTATCCGTATTTCCGGATATGCGGTTAACTTCATCAAGCTCACCAAGGAGCAACAGGATGAGGTTATCTCCAGAACCTTCCACGACAAGATATAAGATGATATGAAGGGTTACGTTCATTCGATCGAAACCTTCGGCAGCGTCGACGGTCCGGGCATACGCTACGTCGTATTTATGCAGGGCTGTCCGATGCGCTGTCTATACTGTCACAATCCCGATACGTGGGATATCGGAAAGGGACGTCAGATGGACACGGAGGACATACTCCGTGAGTATGAGAAAAACAAGATGTTTTACCGTAACGGAGGAATAACTGTTACCGGAGGCGAGCCTCTTTTACAGATAGATTTTCTCATAGATCTTTTTATAAAAGCCAAGGGCAAGGGCATACACACCTGTCTTGACACCTCGGGCATTACCTATTCCGACTGTAATCCGACGTATTTGTCAAAGCTCGATGAGCTTATGAGATATACCGATCTCGTTATGCTCGACATCAAACACATTGATGCTGTACGTCATCGCGAGATCACCTCCCGTGATAATTCCGGTATACTAGCGTTTGCGAGATATCTTGCCGAGAGGGACGTACCCGTGTGGATTCGTCACGTTATCGTGAAGGAATATACCGATGGCGCAGACGATCTTCGAGCTTTAGGTAGATTTATCGGTGGACTCAGTAACGTCAAGGCTCTCGACGTGCTTCCTTATCATTCGATGGGCGTCGCGAAGTACAAGGAGCTTGGCATAGAGTACCCACTTGACGGAATGCCGCCTCTTGATAAGAGCGAGGCAGAACAGGCAAGACTCCATATTCTCGAGGGCATCCGCGAGGTAAGAAGGAATAAATAAAAAAGACAAGCTTGATTTTTTAAGCTTGTCTTTTTTATTTATCACTTAATTTCCGCGATAGCCTCAATCTCAACGAGCGAGCCTTTGGGCAGAGCCTTTACAGCCACGCAGGAGCGAGCGGGACAACCGGTGAAATACTTTGCGTAAACTGAGTTGAACGCGGCGAAATCCGCCATATCCGAGAGGAAGCAGGTAGTCTTGATAACCGACTCAAGTGAGCTTCCCGCAGCGTCTAAGACTGCGCTGAGATTTTTGCACACTTGCTCGGTCTGCGTTTCGATGTCGGAGGCATCTATATTATTTGTCTTTGGGTTGATCGGAATCTGACCTGAGGTGTATACGAGATTGCCTATCACCATTGCCTGAGAATAAGGTCCGATTGCTGCCGGGGCCTTGTCTGTAAATATCTTTTCCATTTTGTACTCCTTGTAAAATGGGCTGTCGGATAAAGCGACAGCCCGTGTGAAATTAAAGGTCGATTTCTCTGCTTTCGAGCGCCGCAAGACCTACTCTGAAGGCTCTTGCCGCTGTGAGTCTGTCGCTTTCGTTGCTGCTTGTAAGCATAGGATACATTCTACGGAATATCTCACCCGCAATCGACATATCTCTCTTGAAATGCTCGGTGTTGTAGAGGGGGAGAGTCTTGTCTATCATATCGAAGAAGTAAAGACCGAACGCATCGCACTCAAGGTGCTTAGGCACGATGAAGCGAGGATCGATGTCACCTGTAAGCTCGATGCGAAGCGCGGTTTCCGCTCCGTATTTCTTTTTGCTGATAAGCTGGCTGATACGGTTGGTGATCTCGTTGTTTGCGTTCACACCGGTGATGTCGATAGTCTCGGTAACAAACTGAAGGTGACCGAAGGTGATATGCTTTCCGTCGATAGAAAGCTCACCGTCCGCATAGTCGATATTTAGAAGCTTTACACCGCCTACGTAGGGGTTGTCAAATCCGGTGCATTCAAGCGATCCGCAGTAGCTGTACATAGAGCCGCCCTTTTTAGCAAAGTCAGTTCTCTGGTGGTGAGAGCCGAAGGCGTAGTAATCCGCGCCAAAGCGATTCATCTCCTGACTTGAGATGGGACAATCGGTAGATCCAATCTCTCCGTCGAGGTCGGCGTAGCCGCAAACGATATTTATCTTGGAGCTATCGTCAACGTGCTTATCAAAGATAGGGCTTGAGGTAAGCTCGTCGTTCTTAAATGCCCAGCCGTATACCGTGATCTTATCCTCTTCAAAGTCGAAGCGAGAGAGGGTATCTGATGAGAATACGTAGCAGTTTTCCGGGAGTCTACCGGAGAGGTAGAGTGGGTTGTTGTCATAGCAATCGTTTTTGCCCGGCGCGATAATGAACTTAGTGTCCATACAGTTACGGAACTCTCTGATGAGTATTTCCGCAGTCATATTGGTGGCATATTTTGTTTCAAAAAGATCGCCTGCGATAAGCACGTAGTCTATCTTTCTCTCTCTGACAAACTCCATCATTCTCGCAAAGGTGCTTCTCAGCTCGCGGCGTCTTTCGTCTGCCTTTTCACCGGTCATACCTATGAAGGGCGCGTCAAGATGTATGTCGCTGCAGTGGAGTATTTTTATTTTCTTTCTATTCTCATCCATTGTACGTTCTTCCTTTCAAATAGGGAAAATGTCTCTTTTATATAAGTATAACATTATTTTTATGCGTTTGCAATATTTTTGCGAAAAAAATGTAAAAATCACTTGCATAAGGTAAAAAAGTATGGTAAAATAGTAACAAGATAAATTCGGGCAGAAAAGTCCGAGGATATAGAAAACAGGAGGGAAAAGCCCATGCTTAATATGACGGTCAGAAATACCGCAAAGCTTATACGCGCAAAGTCCAAGAGTGAGAACGTACGACTCGGAAGATTCTTTACCAAAAAGGAAACGGCGCGTCTTATGGCAAATATGCTTACCCTCGATGAGAGCAAGACGGCTTATACCGTGCTTGATCCCGGAGCGGGTACAGGTATACTTGCCTCCGCGGTAATAGAGGAAATCTGCCAAAGATGTAAGAATTGCCGTCAGATATTCGTTACCTGCTACGAGAACAATCCCGATTTCATACCTATGCTTCAGGACAACCTCGAGCGTGTAAGAAGAAAGGCGCGTCACGATTACGACGTGCGAGTTTTCGTTACCGTATATGAGGAAAACTATATTACCGAGTCACAGAATCATTACACGGTTACCTTCCTCGACGTTATTGAGGATAAGTTTGACGTTATTATTTGTAACCCTCCGACAGATTTTGTCGAGAAGGGAACTACCGAGGCTACTCGCGCAGGCGGTGTTACTCAGGTTAAGATCAGCGCCGCGTATCTCTTTGCCAAGATGGCGGGCAAACATCTTGAGGAAAACGGCAGACTTGTGATTATGCTTCCTACGACCGTAGCCAGCGCATCTGCTCTTACTTCATTCCGTCGTGAGATGGCAGAAAATCTTGCGCTCGATAAGATACATCTTTTCATAGGCAAGCAGAAGAATGAGCAAAGAGCCATTCCTTTAAAGAAGTCGATCATTCTTTCTTACGGCAAGTGTCCTAAGCCTGTGTCTGTTACAGTTACTACCTCTACGGATTGGGGTAAGCCCGAGAATACCGTAATGCTCCCCGCGCTCGACTACAATTTCGTTGTAGATGAGAAGGATGGAACCCTTACTCTTCCCAAGAGCGTTGAGGAGACCAAGATAGTACAGTATATTTCGCAGTTCCCCGAGACACTTTCATCTCTCGGACTTAAGATGTCTACCGGTCTCGTTATTGATTCTAGATGTGAGGGGCTTCTCTTTACCGAACCGATCAAGGGGTGCGTCCCTCTTATCCGTCCTACAGCGATCCGCGGCGGACAGATCCGTTTCCCACTTCCGATAAAGCATCAGTACATCGCGCCTGTTAACCCATCCTTAGTTCAGAAGAACAAGAATATGGTTATCGTCAAGCGTGTGCCCGCAAAGAGTGACGAGCGCTTTGTAAACGCCGCTATCTATATGGCAAGTCAGCTTCCTCAGTATAAGTACGTAAGTACTCATAACAAGATCAACTTTATCGACACTAAGGATAAGAACGGCGAGATGTGCGCTCGTCTTGTGTTCGGTTTGTTCGCTCTTCTTAATTCCACTATATACGATAGATATCTTTCTATAGTTTCCAAGTCCAAGCAGATCAACTCCAAGGAGATGAAGGAGTTGCCCTTTCCTCCTCGTAATATTATCGAGAATATGGGTATGCGTCTTATGGCGCTCCGTCAGGCAAACGTGGCTGCATGTGACAGTATTGTAAATCCTACTTTACATATAAAAAGTAAATAAACAAAAAGGTTGAGACAAATGCTTGTGATTAAGCAAGAGTCTCAACCTCTTTTTTTATAAAACTGTTGTGATGAAGTTTACTTTTGTTTTATGCAATCTCTACCGTTTCCTTTTCCTCGGCTGTTTTTTCTTGCTTTGCGCGTCTATCCATCAAGAACCAGGGCAGATACGCTACAAAGAAGAGTGTGGTAACCGCAACCGCCATAATAAGAATACGAACGGCGTAAATGGGAGGAAGTATGTCGAGTATAGACGGCGCGCTCTCAGGTCTTGCCATAAAGAGATAGTTTGCTCCGGGGAGCATATCGTTTGCTACGAAAGCGATTATCGCAAGTACGAAGAGTACGCAATAGGACTTTATTAAGGATTTTAAATTCGGGCGCATCTTATATACGAACATCATATAGAAGATGGAAATGTATCCGAAGGTGTGCTCAACCCAGAACTGATAGTAACGGTATCTTGTTGGACCCGTAAAGCTAAGTACAGCCGAGGGAGTGATAAGAGCGAAGACCGTACCGGCAAAGAGCCAAAAATAAGCGATGTCAAACAGCGACTGTGACTTACCGATGACGAGATAGCTGCAGAATACGATGGACCAACCGCACACGGTGATGGGGAGGTGATCTACGGGGTTGGCGCCAAGCGCTTGAACTCCGACAAGACGCCAGAAGTACGACATCTCGGATACTATCATAGTGAACGCAAGAACGTATCTTATGGTAGTCTCGTACTTGCTTGCGCGTATCTGATCGCGATAGCGATAGATCAGATATATTATGCCTGCGGCAATGAGGATGGGAGCTAAGTGCGCAAAGGTGAAATTCTTGAATTCAACCTCCGCTCCCGCTCCGAAGAAATATGCAAAGAATTGTCTCATAGTGTCCCTCCTTGGAACTTTGATGAAAGATATTATAGCACTTTTTTGTATTTTTGTCAATATATCGGGGGATTATCTCAGACTGGAAATGCTTGAGCAGATAAGCTCTGCGCTCTCTTCAAGTCCGATAGCGCTGTTGACTATGATGTCGTAATTGCGCCTGTCGCCCCATGATAGACCGGATATTTGCTTGTAGTATGACGCGCGCGCTTCATCGGAGCGTCGAACGTGTTTCTTGGCGCTGTCATAGGTGTCGCCGTAATTTTCCATAATTCTCTTTACACGCACCTCCTCTGGCGCGTATACGAATACACGGATGAGGTCATCGTGATCCTTCAGTACGTAATCCGCTGCCCTGCCCACGATAACGCAACTACCCTTTTCGGCAATCATTTTGATAACCTTATCCTGAGCCACAACTGCTCTTTGGACAACCTCGGTACTTAAGTAAAGATTATGTAATAAAGCCGGTGAGTTGTTGTTTATATCCGCGATGAATTCACGGTCGAGACCGCTTTCCTTTGCCGCGAGAGTCATCATTTCCTTGTAATAGAACGGGATGCCGAGCTTATCCGCTACGAGCTTACCTATTTGCTTTCCGGAGGATCCATGTTCGCGCGCAATGGTGATGATAACGCCCTTTTGAGATTCCTTAAGCGATACTTCAACACTATCGTCCTTAGACGATGCTTGAAGCGATTTTATAAAGCTTACGGACAAGAATGCCGTTACGACCATTGCTATTACGTCGGATATGGGCGCGGCGTACAAGAGGATCTCAACGTTACTTGAGAAGAGTGGGAGGATGAGCATCAGAGGAGTGAAGCACATTACGTCTCGTATCATAGACGCCACGATAGCGTTAACGGGCTTACCTGCCGCCTGGAAGAAGATAGAGTTCATCTTTATAACGCAGCTGATAGTTATAAGAGAAAGGAATATGCGCAGTGTTTTTGCGCCGAATTCCCAGTAGTCATCGGGGTTTGGAATATTGCTCGGCGTACCGAATAAGCCGATAACAAAGTTAGGCGCAAGCTCAAATAACAGTGTGAAGGCAAGACCAATAGCGATAGCGCAACCAAGGATTTTGCCGTACAGCTCCTTGACTCTGTCATACTTCTTGGCGCCCATATTAAAGCTGATTATAGGCTGACAGCCAAGCGCTATACCTACCACTAGGTTAATAACTACGGTGAAGATTTTACTTTGTATACCAATTATGGCTATCGGAATATCTGCGCCGTACTTTGAAAGCGCGCCGTATTTTGCGAGCTGTACGTTGGAGAGGATAGCCACAATAACGATAGCAAGCTGGGTGATAAACGTGGAAAAACCGAGCTGAATAATATTGCTTACCGCTTTGGGCGCGGGAATAAAGCTACTTTTCCTTAGCTTGAAGGTCTTTGTGTTGAAGAAGTAAATGACAGTCAGAATAAAGGTTACGGCCTGACCGATAACGGTTGCCAATGCCGCGCCCTTCATACCCCATTTTAATGCAAAAATAAACACGGGGTCTAGTATAAGGTTGGTTATAGCGCCGGCAATCATTGCTCCCATTGCAAACGCGGGGCTGCCGTCAGCTCTTATCACCGAGTTCATAGTGTTACACAGTATGAAGATGGGTATCATTGCAAGTACAACGTCAAGATACTCGATAGAATACGCAAGTGTGTTTTCCGAGGCGCCAAAGAGAGTGAGTATCGGTTCCTTGAACGGATATATGATCACCATCATCAACACGCCTGCTAAAAAGGCAAGAGTTATACTTCCGCCTATAGCGCGGTGCGCGTTGTCAGAGTCGTTTTTACCTTGGCAAATATTAAGGAATGCGGCGCATCCGTCGCCAAAGCACCAGGCAAAAGCCTGCGCTATGATAAATACGGGGAAAACTACGCCCGTGGCGGCATTTCCGAGAGCGCTAAGCTCGCTGTTGCCAATGAAGATCTGGTCGACTATGTTGTATAGAGAGCTGACAAGAAGTGACATTATGCAGGGCAGGGAAAACTTCATCATCAGCTTGTTTATTTTTTCTTCTCCGAAGTATACGGAGCTTTCATTTTGCTTCATTGTATCTCCTTTGTCTTTTTATTCTTGTATCTATAGATGTTTATTGTTTATCGACTAACAATGTATAATATCATATAGTGAAGAAATAGTCAAGTGTCGGATTAATATAATATAGTTTGCGGCATAAAACGAAAAGCGAGCTGTATTATGCGGCTCGCTAAGCTTTGTAAAAACTCTCAATTTGTAGATTCAAAGGTGTAGCTTGGAATTTTTATTTCTGTTGTACCAATGTCGGAGAATACGACGTCGATTGATTCCTCGCGCGGGGTATTATCGTTAATCTCAGATAGGCTTACACCTTCATACGTGTACGCTGTAACCTTAACCAAAATACCGTTTTCGAAATAATACGAGTTGATGAGTATGAGATCATCTTCCGAAAGGGTGTATACGTACGCGCTCTTTTCTTCGTTGTAAATTAGTTCATCGTATCCAATATCAAGAGGAAAGGCTAAAGCGTCAATCATTGACATCGGTTCCCAACCGTATTCATAAGCGTGCCATACATTGTCCCACTGTTCGAGTTCTTCGTTCCATTGCGTCAGATTGTATTTTTGTTCGTTGTCTATAATGTGATAAGTATCTTCGGATAGAACATTGTTGTATGTGGTTCTGAAATGATGAACGGTGTCAGTAATCTTGTAGGTGCGGTGCATTGTTAGATTGCCGTTGTTGTTGTTGGTGGTGGTTTTTACAACGAAGTTCATCGTGAAATTGGTTACGCTGTCGATGTTTTCCCACTGCTCAGCTGTAATGGTGGTTTTAGTGTCTTTTTCTCCGATAATGCTACTTTTGATATCATTGACATAATCACAAGATGTGAATGCACAAGCTATCATTGTCGCAATGATGATGAGTGAAAAAAATCTTTTCATACGGGTATTCTCTCCTAAAATTCAATCTTCGAAAGTATTATATCATGTGCATACGTGTGTGTCAAGTTTGTGGGTAAACTATGAAAGTTTTGTCTTCAATCTATCGATTTTGAAGCGAGAAAGCAATTTGTGTGGTAGCTAAAACATTCTGCCATTATTTATAAAGAGCGTTCTCGTGAGAGAACTTGTATGGTGGCAAAAAATTAACTGTAAATAAGCTTCAAGAAAAAAGCGAGCCGCATAAAACGGCTCGCTAGGATTAAATTCGATGTGCATCAACTACCATTAAATTACTTCAAGTGTAAAGGTACCGGTAGATGCGCTTGAATACAATCTCGCTCCTATGTAGACAGTTTCACCTGCAGTCATAGACTTTGAGAGTGAGAAGTTGCGATCTCCCGCGCCGTCATCGTTGTATGAAAGCTGGGATTGATTTGAGTTGTAAAGATAACCGTATGTATCAACGCTTCCAGATGATCTGAACGTGTAGGTTTTGCTCTCGGTTGCAGTGAACACAAAGTAAACGTATTCTCCCGGATCATCAATGGTTACCGGCAAGGATTGACCACTTGTTGCAACGTAAGCTTTCTCAAACGATGTTCCGTCAGATATTATAACGTCCTCGATATAATGGCCCCACACAACAGGACGGTTTGATGAATTCCAATATGCATCCCAACCACTCGGTGCAGTGCTACACTCCGCGTATATAGTAAGATGCGAGCAATTGTAAAATGCATAGTTGCCGATAGTAGTTACACTATCTGAAAGTTCGATAGAGGTAAGACTTGAGCAACTTCTGAATGCATACTCGCCGATGCTTGTCACACTGTACAGTGTTATCGTAGAGGTAAGATTTTTGCAAGATTCAAATGCCCAATCTCCGATGCTGATTACACGATATCCAATCACTAAAGATGAAAGCTTGTAGCATGATGAGAATGCAGACTCTCCTATTGCGGTTACGTTATTTCCTATTGTAACCGATGTGAGATTTTCACACATAAGGAATGCTGCTTTTCCGATCTTTGTCACTCCGTCAGGGATTATCACTTCGGTTATATTAGAGTTATCATAGAAAGCTTTATTCGCAATTTCATAATATTTACCGTTGCAGGATTCGGGAAGTGTAAGACTTGTTTGGTTACCTATATATCCGGTAAGATATGCAACGTTCGAATCCTCATAGAATACAAAACCGTCAGTGGTGGTCCATACCTTGGATTTAACGTTTGACGTATATACCGCGATAGCATAGTATGCTACGTAGCCATATCCACTTGAACCTGCAGTGATATTAAGCGAAGAGAAATTATAAACCTCCACAATGTTTTTACACGGTAAAAACGCAGTAGTATCAATGCTTGTGATAGAGTCGGGGATTGTAACGGCTAAGATGTTGTTACATCCCGAGAAAGCATTGCTTCCAATACTTGTAACAGGGAGTCCGTTATACTCGCTCGGGATGATAATGTGGGTATCAGTACAAGTTCCTATGCCGGTCACGGTATACGTGCTTCCGTTAAGCTTGTAGGTTAGCCCTTTGCTGTACGACCAAGTTATCGGTTTGTTATTTGAATAATGCCAGTAATTTCCGCTACCGGTAGGTTCGGTCCCGGAGTAATAATACACAATATCATTAGATAACGAGGTGTTGTAACTACCTATCTGTATCTGACTCCACTCATCGCTGGATCCTGTGTAGTAAACAGTAAGAGAGGGACAATCATAGAAAACGTAGTTTGCAATATTTGCCACGGTCGTGGGTATTACTATTCCGGAAAGCGTGGTACAAGATCTGAATACTGCATAATCAATCGAGGTTATACTCTTTGGCAGAATAACAAGCTCGAGCGATGAGCATTCTTCAAATACTCTTTGATTTAGCTTTGTTAACGAGCTTGACAAAGTAACACCGGTAAGCGAGGTACAGCTAAGAAATGCAGCTTCGCCAAGTGTTGTTAGGCTATTTGGCATCACAATGTTTTTGAGCTTTGAGCAACCGTAGAACGCAAAATCTCCGATGTACTCAAGGCTTGTGGGAAGAGAAACCGTTTCCAAATTTGTACACTGATAGAATGCATTTTTTTCTATTCTTGTAACTGTATTTGGAATTGTAATTTTAGTCATATTGCTGTGGTTTTTGAATGCGTTCTCACCTATGCGATAAACTGTGTAGGTGACATTCTTATAAGTGACGGTTTCCGGAATAGTTATTTCGGAGCCGTTACCTCTTACATAATTCAAGCAAATAGCTATACCACTCGAGCTTACGCCAAATACAAGATCGTTATATACAAAGCATTTATAGCCTGTAATTACTTTACTTGTACCGCCGTTTCCGTAATCAGAATCGTTGAATCCTGTGGGCATATATTCAGAATATATTTTGCTCACACTACCTACTGCATAACTGCCTACATCGGTAAGGTTGTTGATAACAAGTACTCTAAGATTTGAGCAACCGTTAAATGCATAAGCATAAATAGTTGTCACTGAGTCAGGAACGTATATCTCAGACATTGTGGAATATTGGAATGCGCCTGCTGAAATACTGCTCATGCCTTCTGGAAGAGTCACACTGTTAAAGTTTCCGCCTTGGAATGCAAAGTTTCCTAAATCAGTAATGCTGCTCGGAATGACAAGGTCTGTTATCAATGCTCCGTTAAGATAGAGATTGTGAGCGTATCTCAACGGATTTGCGGAACAAGACATCCACAATCCTTCATCATATTCACGGTCATAGGCAAAGCTGATTTTGCACCAAGCGTCAAGACTGGTTATATGTACAGCCGTGAGCGCATTACAATTATAAAATGCGTTGTATCCAATAAATGTGACGCTGCTTGGTATACTTATTTCGGTTAAAGAGGAACATCCGTAAAAGGCTCCTCTGCCTATTGTTTTAAGCGTGGTAGGTAATGTTATCTTGGTAAATGATGCGCCACTAAAAACAAAGGGCTTGATCTCGGTAGTGCCGGATGGGATCGTAACAGTTGTTACGAGACTTTTGTTTAAGTAGAGGTTTTTCGCAAATCCTAAGGGGTTTGCATCAAATCCACCAAATTCGATATTGCACCAAGCGGTGAGATCTGTTATGTAAACAGCATTAAGCTTGGTACATCCGGAAAACGCGGATTCTCCTATAAAATTAACACTCTTAGAAATGGTTACTGATGTCAATTCCGCGCAATAACAAAACGCGTAATCATTAATAGTGGTAGTCTTGCTTGGGATAGTAATAGTAGTCAAGGAGGTGCAATTTTTAAATGCGCCTATTCCTATCGTAGTTATACTGCTTCCAAATGAAACCTTAGATATGTTCGCGTTATAAAAGGCGAATGGCTTAATTTGCGTAACACCTGATGGAATAGTCAATGTGGTTACAAGACTGCTGTTAAGATATAGATTTTTAGCATAATACAGAGGGTTGGACCAACAGTAATAGTACATATCACCGTCGTCTAATTCGGATTCGTACTTAAAATCAATATTACACCAATTAGCTAAATTGGTGATGCTAACCTTTGTAAGAGCTGAACAGTTATAAAATGCGTTTAATCCTATACCCTTTATGCTTGTGGGAATAGTTATGCTTGTAAGCTTATTACATCCCGAGAAAGCAGCTGAATATATATATACCGTATTTGAGTGTATAGTACAACTGGTTATGGTTGTAGACGTAGATTTGCATAACATCAAATAAGGATTAGCGCTATTTCCTAAATAGTAAGCATTGCTATATTGATTATATGTAAGAGAACTACATCCATCAAAGGCAAAATCGCCTATGCTTGTTACAGCACTTGGAATATTGATGGTTTTAAGATTAGAGCAACCGTAGAACGCCTTGTCACCAATAATCTTTATGCTATCGGGAAGTGTTGCGCTTGTAATAAATGTTTTGCTCTTAAAAGCAGACTCATTAATACCGGAAACCGGTAAATTGTTATAGGTGCTTGGAATTACGAGATTTGCGTCATCCCACGTTCCAATGCCGGTTACAAAATAGCTTTTACCATCGGCATTCAAGCTGTATGTAAGCTCAGGAATGATTTTATCAAGCACTTGTGTTTCTTTTGCTCCACAAGCGCAGGTTCTTTCCTTTAAGCCTTCTTCCTTAGTTGTAGGAGATTTTGTAGTTACCCATTCACCAAAAGTGTGATTTCCTGTAGCAGGGATTACATTTTGTGCCACAAAGATCTTACCACACTTAGAGCAATGCTTTCCTTCGGTAAGGCCTGTTGCGCCACAAGTGGGTGATACTGCTTCGTCAACAACCTCAATATGCGCTATTTTTTCGATAGCTACTATTCCGCAGATATCACAAATAACATCTTTTGTGCAAGACGAATACGTATCGCGATTGCTTTCGGTGATGGTTACAAGCTCGGTCTTTTCTACTTGAGCAGTTCGAGTTGCAGGCGATAAAATTTTAACCCATGCGCAATCGCTTCCTTCCTTGTCGCTCTCGTCCTTTGAATATGTAATTGTGACAGTATCACCGGCTGACATATTAATACTTAACGATGTAAAGGTTGATACCGATGTACCGGAAGCGGTTACCATCGTGGTAGAATTATGCTTTATAATCAATTTATCATAATTTGTTTCCGAAGAAACCTTATACTGCAAGTCAAGAGTGAATGCTTCTTGAGCTGTAATTGTATAAGTTGAGCTTGATCTGTTTGACTTGTTTGTAGACGTAATTTGATTTCCCGAAACGCTAAATGGATAATTACTGTTATTTATCGTAGTATAAATATCAATGATCGCATCTACAATGGATGTATTGTATATACGGTGTCCGAGCGCTTCTACGATAGTCTGCGCTACAAGAACCTCATTACAGCGAGAGCAATGCTTACCTTCGGTCTTGCCGTCAGTGGTACAGGTTGCTTCAACCGCGTTATCGGTAACCTCAACGTGACCGAGAGAATTAACGGTACTTTGAGCTACAAGTGTCTCGTTACAGCGAGAGCAGTGCGATCCTTCTGTAAGACCTGTAGCGGTACAAGTAGGAGCAACAGCATCATCGGTAACCTCAACGTGACCGAGAGAATCAACGGTATTTTGAGCTACGAGAGTTACGTTACAACGAGAGCAGTGCTTACCTTCGGTGAGACCGGTCTCAGTACAAGTGGGTGCTACAGCATCATCGGTAACTTCAACGTGACCGTGAGCGTCAACGGCATTCTGAGCTACGAGAGTCTCATTACAACGAGAGCAGTGTGATCCTTCGCTAAGACCGGTCTCGGTACAAGTAGGCTCAGTAGCTTTATCAATTACTTCGGTGTGTCCAAGCGCGGGAACGACAGTCTGCGCTATGATAACTTCACCGCAGACAGAGCAATGCTTTCCTTCTGTGAGACCACTTTCGGTACAAGTAGGCTCAACAGCCTCATCACAGACCATTTCATTGCACCAAACAACAACCTCTTCATTATCATCAAAGCACCAATAGTTACCTTCTGTCGTAGGATGCTGTGCGCTATAATAGTAACGCGTTGCTTTGGTTAAATTTGAATTACCGCTGGCGATTGATATTTCCGCCCAATCATTTTCAGTTCCTTGATAGTATACGCTAAGCCAACTATAGCTGGTGTAAAACGCATCCTGGCCTATGCTCTTCACACTTGCAGGAATGACTACATCTATAAATCTGGCGTTTTTGAACGCAAAATCTCCGATGTTAGTTACAGTGCTCGGAATAGTAAAGCTTCCGATTTTGCCTATTGCATATTGAATAAGTGTTGTTCCGTCTTTGGTGTAGAGATTTCCGTCAATATCCATATAATTGGTATTGTTATCTCCGACGGTAATCTCACTCAAGCTTTCACAATAATAGAATGAATTTGATTCAATAGAGGTTACACTGTCAGGGATGAACACGCTTGTCAATCTATGGCAGAATGAGAATGCCATCTCGTCAATGCTTGTTACACCTGAGCAAATTTCCACACTATTTAGCGAGTAGCAAAAATAGAACGCATAGTAACCAATGCTTTTTACGCAGCCGCCAATGACTACACTTGTCAAATCATTGCAACTAGCAAACGCATTGTCATCAATGCTCGTTACGTCCTTACCGTTGTAAAAACCGATAACAATATCTGTTTCACTGCAAGAACCGCGGCCTACTACTACGTAAGATGTTATTTTGCCTTCGTAATTGTATTTTGCTACGAATTCCAATCCCTCAGAGGATTCCGGAAGTCCACATCCCAAGCATAATCCATTGTTGCCTTGCGCATTATGTTGCATAGCGATTTCCGTATAATCAGTATAATCGCAACGAGAACAGGTATTGTATGCATCCCATCCTGTTTCACGGCAGGTTACTGCTTTTGCCGCGTGGGTGATATAATCATGGCCGATTGCTTCGATATACTCTGACACATGACGAGCGCCACATTCTACACAAGTATGCATGGTATATCCTTGAGCGGTACACGTGGGAGCGACGGTTACATCCTCGTACGTATGTCCGGTTGCGGGAACTATCTTTTGTTCTTCTAAAACTTCGTTACATACAGAACAATGTTTTCCTTCTGTAAGACCTGTGCTGGTACAATCGGGAGCTATAGCTTCATCAATTATCTCGGTATGACCGAGAGCATCAACAGTATTCTGAGCTACGAGAGTTTCATTACAACGAGAGCAGTGAGATCCTTCGGTGAGACCTGTGTCGGTACAAGTAGGAGCAACAGCATCATCGGTAACCTCGACGTGACCGAGAGAATTAACGGTAGTCTGCGCTACAAGAACTTCATTACAACGAGAGCAGTGCTTACCCTCGGTGAGACCTGTAGCAGTACAAGTAGGAGCAACAGCATCATCGGTAACCTCAACGTGACCGAGAGCATCGACAGTATTTTGAGCTACGAGAGTTACGTTACAACGAGAGCAGTGCTTACCCTCGGTGAGACCTGTAGCAGTACAAGTGGGTGCTACAGCATCATCGGTAACCTCAACGTGTTCAAGAGGATCTATTGTATGGGTAGTTCTATCAATTTCGGCTTTACATTCTTCAACGCTGCAGTAAACCACTTCATTGTAGCTACCGGCTTCGGTACAGGTTGCTTCGTTTCTGTTTTCAACAACAGGCTCATTGGGGGTGTGATCAATCTTTTCGAGAACTGTCGTATTTCTTGAAAGCTCTGCGCCACAGTCACCACAGTATACAACCATATCATAGCTACCTTCACTATAGCAGGTAGGCTCAACACGATTTTCCTCGACTGCATCGAGGGGCGTGTGCTTTAACATAGGAATGGTGTGAGTTGTTTCTGAAAGCTTTTCATTACAAGTAGAACAGCGAACAACCTCATCATAGCTTCCGTCTGCATCGTATGTAGCGTCGACCTTGTTTTCGACGGTAGCGTTTGCAGGAGAGTGTCCTAAAGCAACAACTACTTCGCTTTGCTTTTCGCCGCAGGAGCAGTAACGCACCTTTGTACCGTCCTCGGTACAGGTAGGCTTTTTCGTTACCTCCCATTCTCCATAGCTATGGATATGTTCTTGTGGTTTTTCACCTCCGTCATTGTTTGGCGGTGTGCTGCTTCCACCACATGCCACAAGAGATATTATCATTGTGAGCAATAGCATACAAACAAGTAGAGTCTTTTTCATTTTCTTTTCTCCTGACTGATATTTTGGAAAAATCAAAAAGCGCGTAGCCTAAATTACACGCCGGAAAACGCGGTTTTGTATTTGATTCACACAATTTACAATGTTTAAAGATATTAGTTATAGATTCTGTACTTGAATCGTGTGTTAAATTGCGTATCATATCTATTTTAACATAAAATATTTAATTTGTAAACACATTTTTTGATGAATCTATATGCCGGTATGCTACACTTTCTACGTTGACAACATACGTAAGGAGAAGTGGTATGAATTATAGGGAAAGAATGCGGGCTTTGCGCGAGGATAACGACCTTACTCAGCGCGAGGTAGCTAAGGTTATAAATAAGTCGCAACAGGGGTACAGCCATACCGAGGATGGAAGAGCAGAGCTGAAAATAGACGATATTATAAAGCTTTGCAAGTTTTACGGAGTTACAGCAGATTATTTTATAGGGATATCGGACGAATAGTCGTTTCGGGTGGTAACGCAGGTGGTAACGAGAATGTTTTTGGATGTAACCGTGGATGTAACCGCATAGCAAAAGTGGTGAAAAAATAAAGAAAACCGACCACGAGGGTCGGTACGGTGAAGCCGTGTGGGATTGTATAACATTAAGACGCAGATAATACACGCTAAAGCGTGATGAGATACAGCCCAAAATGGCTGATGATATGCGCCGCACTTAGCGCGTCAATGATATACCAAGCCTACGGCTTGAATAAAAACTCATCGAAATGAGTTTTGGCCGGGTATTCGCCTATGGCGAAGATATCTCACCTTTTACGATGCCTCGCGAGCGGGCATCGGTTAAAAAGGCGGATATGTGAACCGGACTCCGAGCGCAAAGCGCACGGAACCGAGTTCAATTCCAAAGCCTACACATCCAAAAGGAAAGAAAAAACGGCATTCCCATACGGGATGCCGTTTTTCTTTGGAGGTGCAGGCCGGATTTGAACCGGCGGATAACGGTGTTGCAGACCGGGGCCTTACCACTTGGCTACTGCACCAAAGATTCAGTTACCTTGACATTATAACAAAGTTTTTTGCCTTTGTCAAGGGGTAAAAAACATTTTATTCAAAAAAATGTAAAAAAGCAGTTAACGTACAATTAAAATATGTAACAGGCGCTTAAAACGCGTTTTGTATATCCCTGTTTTGCGCTCTCGTATAGCAGATAGACTGAGTTTGTTGGTTTAAAGCGAAAGGGTATTGACTCGGCTCGGATTAGATGATAGAATAAGAATGAAAGAAGTTAGAAATCTTATGCTTTGATTTTAAAAATGCGACACAAATTGGAGAAAAAATGAAAAATAGAAACATTATCATATTCGGTGACAGCTATTCAACATTTGCCGGATCAATCCCAGAGGGGTACGCTCCGTATTATACCGGTACTGGAGAACGTGTACCCGATATTTCCTCGGCTGATGAAAGCTGGTGGGGAATGCTTGTTAACGAAGCCCCATATCGACTTGTTCGTAACGATAGCTGGAGTGGCTCGCCTATATGCTATAGAGGTTATAACGAGACCGACGTATCCGAGACCTGCTCGTTTATTTTCAGACTTCGAAAGCTCCGCGAGGAAGGGTATTTTAATGAAAATAAAATAGACACCGTTATCGTTTTCGGTGGAACCAACGATTCATGGTGCGGCGCTGAAATCGGCGAAGAAATCAAGGAAGGCTGGAGCAAAGAGGATCTTTATTCGGTATTGCCTGCTATATGGTATTATTTCACCGATCTCAGAGCCACGTTCCCGAGCGCCGACATATACGTTATATGTAATTGCGATATAAACGAAAGAATCATTGACACAATGGCAAGGGCGGCGCGAGAGATAGGAGCTACGCCCATACTTCTTCATGATATAGATAAGCTTGAGGGACATCCAACATCCCTTGGAATGAAGCAGATCAAGGATCAGGTCCTTTCGGCGATGGAAAAATAAAGCAAAAAGAGTTGCTCTCGCGTAAGATGAAGGCAACTCTTTTTGTATAAGAAATGCAAATTATTATTTACAAAATCGCCATTAAAGGAATGTTTTGTAGTCCTCGTAGTTTTTCTTTAAGAGATTTGGAGTGTCGAGACCGTATGGGCACATGCTCTTACATTTACCGCATTCTATGCAGTCCTCTATCTTTTTCATCATAGCCTGACTCGACTCCGAAAGCTGAGCGTCAACAGGGGCGCGACGTATCATAAGCGACATTCTCGCGCAGTTATTGATCTGTATTCCCATAGGGCAGGGCATACAGTATCCGCATCCGCGACAAAACTCGCCGGATAGCTCCGACTTTTCTTTTTGAATAAACTCCTTAAGCTCGTCGGTCATCTTCGGCGGGTTTTCGTTGTAAGATAGAAATTCATCAAGCTCGCACTCTCTTTGTATTCCCCATATAGGAGCTACGGGATAGTCGCTAAGATACGCGTAGGCGGCATCCGAGCGAGTGATAAGTCCTCCTGCCAGCGCCTTCATACAGATAAAGCCGACGTCCATCTCTTCGCACAGTCTTACGAGAGCCTCCTCCTTTTCACTCGCAAGATACGAGAATGGGAACTGAAGGGTATCGTAAAGTCCCGAGCGCACCGCCTCCTCAGCGACGGCAAGACGATGGTTTGTAATACCGATATGTCTTATCTTACCAAGACGCTTTGCTTCAAGCATAGCCTCGTAAAGGCCCGTTCCATCACCGGGCTTCGGACAAAATGAGGGGTTGTGGAACTGGTAGATATCTATGTAATCGGTTTTGAGAAGAGATAAACTTTCTTCAAGCTCACGCCAAAAGCCCTCGACGGTTGTCTGCATAGTCTTTGTGGAAATTATTATATTTTCTCTTACGTCAGAAAGCGCAAGTCCGAGCTTTTCCTCACTATCCGTGTAAAATCTTGCGGTGTCAAAGTAGTTAAAACCACCGTCATAAGCCTTTCTTAAGAGCTTTACCGCTTCATCCTTTGATACTCGCTGAACGGGAAGGGCGCCAAAGCCGTTTTTGCTTACTGTAAGATTTGTTCTTCCTAAGCGAACTGTCTGCATAACGTCTCCTTTATTGCTGTGACTTTTATTAAATTATATCACTACGTTTTGAGTTTTTCAAGTTTATTTTTCGGTTTTGTTTAAAAACAAGGTGTAGAGGTATTAATAGTAGCTAAAAAAGTTTGGTTACTTTGATAATTGACAGATGTTTGCTAATATTTTAAAATATACGTGTAAGCGCATATCATAATATTGGATTTTTACTAAGGAGAATGAAATGAAAAAGCTTTTATTACTTACTCTTTTGATCTCGCTCCTCGCTCTTGCGATAACGGGATGCGAGTTGCTTGAAGGCATGAAAGCCGATAAGATTCCCGAGGGTGAGCACGAGCATTCCGGCGGAACCAATACCTGCTCCTCCGGCGCGATTTGTACAGTATGCGGCGTGGAATACGGCGAGCTGACAGAGCACGATTATGCAGATGCTACCTGTGAGACGGCAAAGACCTGTAAGCTTTGCGGCATCACCTATGGCAAAGAGCTCGGTCACTCTTACGTAAGCGCCGTTTGCGGCTCTGCAAAGAGCTGTGACAGATGCGGTCTTACCTTTGGCGCGCCTCTTGAGCATAGCTTCAACAACGCTACCTGCACAGAGCCGAAAACCTGTAAGCTCTGCGGTGTTACCGAGGGCGCGGCGCTCGATCACTCATACGTCGAGGCTACCTGTGATAGTGCAAAGAAATGTGAGAGATGCCACCTCACGTTTGGCGAGCCTCTTGAGCATGATTTTACAGAAGCAAGCTGTACTGCCCCAAAGACGTGTAAGCTTTGCGGTATGACCGAGGGAAGCGTAAAGCATTCTTACAATAATGTGTACACTTACAACGAGAGCGCGCATTGGATAGAATGCGCATCCTGCGGTGACAAAAAGGACGTTGGTACGCACGTCGGCGGCGAGTCGGACGGCGCCTCAAAAGCGCAGTGCGAGATTTGTATGGCAGAATACGATAAGGAGCCCGAGATAGTGATCAACTGGAAAATAGAGGCAAAGACACCGGAAGAAAATACAACCTTCTGCCTTGCTAACTCAAGGATCAAGACCTGGTACGAGAGCTTTGATTTCAGAACCACCAACACCGACGAGCATAAGCTCGATAAGGATATATTCCTTCCCTCTGCCCCCTTGTTTACCTGGACAGTAGGAGAGAACGCAAACTACTACAAGCTTTATCTTTCAACGAGTGAGGATATGTACGGCGCTCAGTGCTACCTTACCTCAAGCACCGAGCTTTCGGTAGAGCATCTTTACGCCGCTACGGATTACTACTGGCTCGTTGATGCAGTATACGACGGTTATACCGTGAGAAGCGAGGTGTTCTCATTTAAGACCGAGGCGTCTCCACGCACCGTGAATATCGACGGCGTAAGCAATTCTCGTGATATCGGCGGATATCTGACCGTAGACGGCAAGAGAATAAAGCAGGGTATGGTTTACCGCTCGGCAAAGCTTGATGATATTACCGAGGTTGGTAAATACACGCTTCTCAATCTTCTCGGTGTAAAGACCGATCTTGACCTCAGAGGTGATAGAAACGATTACTACAAAAATGCGACGCATCCTGTCGCGGAGCTCAACCATATAGTTGTGGCTTGTCCTTGGTACTCCTCGGGCGATAATCACATTTGGCTTGACGAATATAATATGACGGAGTTTGCAAAGGCTGTAAAGGTGTTTGCCGATCCCGATAACTATCCGATTATTTTCCATTGCTCTCTCGGTCGTGACCGTACCGGCACTCTCGCTATGGTGCTTGAGGGGCTTCTCGGACTTGATGAGAATACGCTTATGATGGAGTACGAGCTTTCGGTCTTCTCATATTGGGGATCCTACGGCAGTTCTTCTTTCAACACAGGACATAGAAACAATATACACAACACTTATCTTTACATCAATGATAACTACGACGGCGATACCTTCTCCGAGAAGGTGGAGGACTTCCTTCTCGACATCGGTGTGACGGCCGAGGAGATCGCGTCTATTAAGTCGATAATGCTTGAGGAGGTGGAGTAATATGAAGATTTTACGTAAAGCGCTTGCGCTTACACTTGTTCTTGCGCTCCTTGCCGGATCGAGCGCGGTATACGCTGTAGGTGATACTATGAAGAGTACAAATACTTTGGTTATTGACAATCTTCCCGTTACCGATTTTATATCGGGTGTGTCTCCGTATGACGGCGTCGTTTCCGTTCTTTCGGAGTCTGAGGCGCAGGCGGCGGGCGTGCCTTCGGGATATACAGGTATGGTTACGAAGGTTGGAGTTGGAAGCAATTCCTCGTATGCCGGAGTCACTATAGACCCCACTTCTTTGAATTTGCCTATAAGCTATATCGAGTCTATAACCTTAAGAGTTTATCTCGCCGGCGGCACTTCATTAAGATTAAGTAATAAGGGATCCGCTAACTGGGCGGTGCTTAGTACAATAGAGTCTAATACATGGGTAGATTACACCGTCAAGGCGGACGGTACAGGATTAAACAATACTACCTTAAGCTATTTTGACGACGGTAACGGAAATCTCGGCATATTTGGTATTGGATCTAAAAACGTGAAAAACATCTTTATTGACAGCATAACCGTATCGCTTTCTGACGATTATGTAGTCGAGGGGGATAATATCCCTCCCGTTATAAGCTATGACGGTCCTACGTCTCTTACTGCCAAGGAAGGTGATGTTTTCAGACTTGATGGCGCTACGGCGTTTGACGAGCAGGACAATGCGGTGATTCCTCTCTCTTATGAGTGGAGCACCGGAGCTATAGATGGAGCGGGTGGTTTGAACGTTGGTACTCATACCTGCGTTGTTAAGGCTCAGGATAGATTTGGTAACGCGTCATCTATCGAGATTACCGTGACCGTTGCTCAGGACCGTTCTGTGATAAGGGCTGAAAGTATTCCGCACATACCCCACAGCACATCGATAGTACCGTCTGATTATGACGGTAACGTAACCGAGCTTACCTCTGAGCAGGCTGCAGCGGCTGGTCTTCCCGCGGGATACAATGGATCTGTGTACGAGATCAGTTATAATAGTGGTAAGTCGTATATCGGAGTTTGTATAGATTTTTCGGAGTATGCTATTCCGATAAGCCTTGTTGATAGCATTAGCTTTAACGTGCTTATGCCGACTAATTATTCCGAGCTCAGAATGAGAAACAGTAATACAACAGACTGGATTTTAAGAACCTCCGCGGCGGTTACGGGATCTTGGACTACGGTAGTTATGAAGGCTGACGGAACAAACTTCTTTGGCGCGACCGGTATGGGTACACTTGCTAACGATGATGGCAACCTTGGTTCATTCTGCCTTATCGGTAGAAATAGCGGTACTTATGATCACTATTATATTGACAGCATCGTAGTTAAGTTGAAAAATGATGATGAGTTAGCACCCGTGATAAATTATACGGGCAAAACTGATATTCTCACAAGCTCCGGCAAGGTTTTCTCTCCTCAGATATCCGCGTATGACGAGTTGGAAGGCAGAGAAATCGCGCTGGAATACAGCTGGAGTGAAGGTGCGGTTGATGCTGACGGAAATATGCTTGAGGGTAACCACACCTGCAGAGTGAGCGCGACCGACTATTACGGCAACACGTCCTACATCGATTTAAACATCACCGTAGGTCCTCCCGACGTTGAGGCTCCGCAAATCAAGTTCACAACGAGCGAGATATACGTTCCCACAGGAACCTTCTACCGTATGGCGTTTGTAGCTATCGATAACTATGATGACGTCGAGGTTGTAGAGGAGTGGAGCGAGGGCGCTATTGATTTTGGTGGCAGACTCAGTGAGGGCGTACATACGTTAACGCTTACGGCTACCGACCTTTCGGGCAATAAGTCCGTTCACGTCGTAACCGTATACGTGCTTTCTACTGATACTACAGTCGGAACACTTATACAGTGCGGTAAATAAAAAATAAGCGGTTATTTCGGAGCTTATATTCGAGATAGCCGCTTTTACTTTATAAAAGCTATTGACTAAGGCAATAATTAGTAGTATAATTAACGCATAAAAAATAAAAGGACTATAGACTTAGTGAGTCTATAGAGAAAAGATGTGAAAAAACTTAATCTCAAAACAATTATGGACAAGCTGGTTCCGTTATGTATTTTTCCGGCTATTGTGGGTGCGCTTACCGGAGTATTGATATTTCTCTTTAAGCTTGCCTCGTCTCACGTGATGCACGAGTCAGCTAAGGTGTACGCATACGTCAGAGAAAATCCTGAATATTTCCCGTTGCTTTTGCTCGGCGCCTGCGCTCTTGGTGTGGCGTCTGCCTTTTTGCTCAAACGAGCTAAGGAATGCCGTGGAGGTGGAATACCTACTGCGGTAGCCTCTATCAGAGGTCTTATACCTATGAAGTGGGCTCAGGGACTATTCGCATTGTTTGGTTCAGCGCTTCTTACGTACAGCGTCGGAGTTCCTCTTGGCAACGAGGGCCCAAGTGTTCAGATGGGTGCGGCTACCGGAAAGGGCGCGACAGGTATATTAGGTAAACGACGTCGCGCTTGGGAACGATACAATATGACCGGTGGCGCTTGCGCAGGCTTTGCTATAGCGACCGGAGCTCCTCTTTCGGGTATAGTATTTGCTATGGAGGAGGCGCACAGACGCTTCTTTCCCACAATTTTTATGGTAGCGTCTATATCGGTCATAAGTGGAACTATGACATCTGAGCTGCTCTCGGGAGCCTTTGGTATAGACACGACCTTCTTTGATCTTTCCATTAACGGTATATTGCCTATCAAGTATCTTTGGGTAGCGGCTATAATCGGTATAGCGTCCGGAATTTGCGCTAATTTGTTTACTAAACTTTACCATTACATAAGAAACACCTCTAAAAAGCACTCGTTTAAGATACCATTCTCGGTAAACATCGTCGTGATTTTTGCGGCGGTTGCCGTGCTTGGATTTATCAGCGAGGACTTCGTTGGTTCCGGTCACGCGCTTGTAGATAAGATCATCGAGAGACACGCTGTATGGTACGTCATACTCATTGCCTTTCTTGTCAGATCCGTGACGATGATCTGGGCTAATAACTCGGGTGTGAGCGGCGGTCTCTTCGTTCCCACTCTTGCCTTCGGAGCTATGATAGCCTCGCTCGTGTCTGATGCTCTTATTGCGCTTGGCTTGGTTGACGCGGAGTATTACGCGATATTTATAGTTGTTGGTATGGCATCGTTCCTCTCTTCTTCATCAAAAATTCCTCTTACCGCTCTTACCTTTGCGGCTGAAGGGCTTTGCGTTGCGAGCAATATTCTCCCCGCGGTGGTAGGTGTCGTGGTAGCGTACATCGTCGCCGAGCTTACCGGTAAGCTTTCGTTTACCGATACGGTTATAGAAGCCAAGATGCACGATGCTCACGTCGGCAAGACGCCTATGGTGGTTGACGCTCACGTAAGGGTGCATCATAATGCGTTTGCTATCGGTATGGAGATAAGAGATATTCTATGGCCTCCGACCTGTACGGTTCTTTCCGTGCACAAGAATGCAGATAGCGCAAAACATCACGCAGGTTCGATAGACGCGGGTGATCTTATTCATCTTCACTACCTTACGTATGATCCCGATGAGACTGCGCGACTTATCACTGACCTTCTCGGCGAAACGGACGATTTTACCGAGCGTGTACGCGAGAGCAAGGACGATCACGTCGTACCTCTTGAATAAATTTGATTACGGAGCTTGATATGAAAGCTTATTTTGATAAGGTTAAAAAGAATTTCGGGTTCGGATGTATGCGACTTCCGATGAAGAATATTGACGAGAATACAAAAGAGGTTGACTATGAGGAATTCTCAAGGATGATAGACGAGTTTATCGGCGCAGGCTTCAATTATTTTGATACTGCGCACGGATATCTCGGCGGAAAGAGCGAGACTGCGTTAAGAGATTGCTTGGTGAAAAGATATCCTCGCGAGGATTTTGTTCTTGTCAACAAGCTATCTAACAATTTCTTCACGTGCGAGGAAGACATTCGCCCATTCTTTGAGGAGCAGCTCGCGGCTTGCGGAGTAGAATATTTTGATTTTTATCTCATGCATGCGCAGGATAGAAGCAACTTTGAAAAATACAAGAGGTGCAGGGCGTACGAGACGGCGTTTGAGCTTAAGAGAGAAGGTAAAATACGTCATGTAGGTCTTTCCTTCCACGATACCGCCGACGTTCTTGAGAAAATACTTACTACCTATCCTGAGGTCGAGGCTGTGCAGATACAGTTTAACTATGCCGACTACGAGGATGCGTCTGTGGAATCTCGCAAGTGCCTTGAGGTGTGCAGAAAGCACGGTAAGCCCGTACTTGTTATGGAGCCCGTTAAGGGCGGAAGCCTTGTTAATCTTCCCGATGAGGCAAAGGCTGTTTTTGACGCTCTTGGAGGTGGAAGCTACGCCAGTTACGCTATCCGATTTGCCGCCAGCTTTGACGGCATAGCGATGGTGCTGTCCGGTATGGGAAATATGGAAATGATGCGCGATAACCTTAGCTATATGATCGACTTTAAGCCTCTTTCGGAGGAAGAGTGGAAGGCTATAGAACGTGTTTGCGCCATCTTTCGCTCTAAGGATATAATTCCTTGTACGGATTGCAGATATTGTATGGAGTGCTGTCCTATGCATATTCCGATCCCGGCGCTCTTTGCCTGTCTTAACGGAAGACGCGCCTTCAAGAATTGGAATACGGATTACTATTATGAGGTGCATACCGAGGACGGTCCAAAAGCAAGTGATTGTATCAAGTGCGGTATGTGTGAAAAGGCGTGTCCTCAGCACCTTAAGGTAAGGGATCTGCTTGAGCAGGTTGAAAAGGAATTTGAGAATAAATAAAAGGTTGACAAACCATACCTGTGGTGTTATAATCTTTTTGTAATAAACATATACGGAGGGTGTATGAACGTAAAAAGAACTTCTATACAAACCGAGCGACTCGTGTTGGCTGCTTTGCTGACTGCGGTTGTAGTGATTTTGCAAGTGATGGCGATACTTACCAGAGTTGTGTTGCCGGTATTTTCTATAAATCTCGTGCTTATTCCTATCGTTATAGGCGCGGCAATTGGCGGCGTTGGCGTCGGCGCTTGGCTTGGATTTGCGTCAGGTCTTGCAATTTTGATCAGTGGTGATGCGGCGGCATTCCTTGCGATAAGCATCGGTGGTACACTTCTTACGGTACTGCTTAAGGGCGCGGTAAGTGGTCTTGCTGCGGCGTGTGTCTATAAGCTTTTTGAAAAGAAGAACACCTATCTTGCGGTACTGCTTGCGGCTGTTGCGTGTCCTATAGTTAATACCGGAGTTTTCGTTCTCGGTTGTCTTGCTTTCTTTATGGATACCATAAGAGAGTGGGGCGCGGGAATAGGATATGAGAATGCGTTTGCATATATTTTCCTTGGTATGATTGGTATAAACTTCTTAATTGAGCTTGTGCTAAACGTTATACTCAGCCCTGTGGTAGTAAGATTACTCAACATCAAGAAAAAGAATTGATATGTTAAAAAGTAATGAGAGGATAGAAGCGACCCAGGTCGTCTATCCTCTCGTTTTTTAATTATTTTATAACTATAGTTGTCAAAAACAAATTAACAACCGGATGCGAACTTTTGCTTCACGGTGTTTATTTGCTTTTGTTCTGCGATTGATGATGGGTACCATCCCTTTTTAGCCATCATAGAATAAACCGTGCTTTGCATATTCAGAGCTTCGTTTAACGCAGATTTAAATGTGGACTGCACCTCGGGAGTGGCGGATTCTATTGCGCCATGCATCAGCAGATCACACTCGCCCTTTAAATTCAACAAAATGTTTTCCATTATTTCCTTGTCTTGCATCTTAACCTCCTATGAGCTTGTAAAATTTGTTAAAGCATTCTACGTGTTTTTGCGCTATATCGGACACACAATTAGATAACTCCTTATCCTCAAGTACATTGGCGCTTTCCTGACAGGTCGATTTGATCTGCTTCTCGTGTCCGAGCGTATCTTCGATATAGAGTAGCTCCTTTGGTGACATAATTACCTCCTGGTTTTAGGACGCTTTTGCGACCGTGATGAGGAGATTATAGACGTATTATCAGCGGTGTATTCACTTTAAAATACTTTCCAAAATATAATAAGAACGTATTGCACATTTATTGGCTATATGTTAGAATTAAGAAAAGACTCTACAGAAAGGCTTTTTATGAAAAAACTAATTTTTATAGCGTCGCTTGTTCTCCTTCTCGCTACCGTTACCGGTTGCGGCGAGATAGATAATTTGCTTGGTAAGACGGCGACACTCGGAGATAAGGCTGATGAGGTCTTATCAACGTATGAGGGAGCTGAGATGAAGTATATATCGAGCGCATCGGATTCGCTTACGGTTAAAATAACAAACGGCACAGCATCAACGTGGCAGAGTGGTAATATGCGTGATTACAGACTTGAGGCGCAACGTGACGGCGAGTGGTACGAGGTGACTCAGATAGGCGAGTTTGCCAACACTATGGAGCTTATGATATTTGCGCCCGGTGAAAGCATGACTCATACGTTTAACTTTAAAGATAGGTATGGCGCTTTGCCTGCGGGCAGATACCGTGTCGTCAAATCCTATTGGGCGAACAAGACCGATACAACCGAGGCTGGGGAATTTTTCCTCTCTTGTGAATTTTTGGTAAAATAATTTTTTCGAGGTAGGACGTGGAAAATCAGATTCGTGAAATATACAAGGATGATTTTACCGAATATTTATTGTGCTTAGCGCTCGACGTTGGTGAGGGGATGCTTAAAAACGGCGCCGAGGTTTCGAGGGTAGAGGATACGATAGAGCGTATTTGCCGTGCGTACGGGGCAGTACACGTTGAGGTCTTTACCATTATATCTATGATCAACGCGGCTATAAGAATGCCCGACGGATCATATTCTTCACAGCTGCGCCGTGTTAAGCAGACCTATAATAATCTAAACGTTCTGGAGCGACTGAATGATATATCTCGCAGGATATGTAAGGACAAGCCGTCGCTCGATGAGTTTGACGGAATGCTCAGAGACTTAAAAAAGGAAAAACCATATAAGCCGGTTGTTTGCATGTTTTCTGCAGCTGTTGCTACCTCCGCCTTTTGCCTATTCTTCGGCGGTGGGGTGATCGATGCGGTTATCACCTTTTTCGTAGGAATGGCAATGTCGTTGATCCTGGACTATCCTTCTACCCGCCTTAACAGCATGGCAAAAACCGTAATTGCGGCATTTTTTGCTACGACTGTTGCCGGACTGGCGTATAAATTTATTCCAGGAGCAGACGTGGACTCTATTATCATAGGATCGATCATGCTTCTTGTACCGGGAATACTGTTTGGCACCGCTATGCGAGATCTTTTGTGCGGCGATCTGATTGCCGGTACGCTTAAAATTTTGCAGGCGATTATACAGACCTTGATGATAGGCTTTGGATATATGCTATCCTACGCCTTGATCGGCGATATACTTATCCCCGAGGTTGGTGATGGAGAAAAGGATCTGTTCTTAATTCAGATCGTTGCCTCGTTTGTTACATCGATAGCGTTTTCCATTATCTTCAAAATCAATAAAAGGCATCTTATAAATGCCGGTATAGCCGGAGTCCTTACCTACGCAGCTTATTTTGGCGTATTTACTCTGACGGCATCTCTTTTCTGGGCGGCATTTATATCGAGCGCGGTAACGGCGCTTTTTGCGGAGGTTAATGCAAGGATAAGCAGAGCGCCATCCATAGTTATGTTGATCCCGGGCGTTATTCCGATAGTTCCGGGAGGATATTTATACCGTAGTGTTCGTAATTATATATGCGGTATGACACCGTCCGCTATGGTAGAGCTTACTACAGCCGGTGCTATAGCTCTCGGAATGGCGGGAGGTATCGTTTCATTGACCATTATCTACGGATTAGTCAGCGATTACGTGCTTTTAAGGGCTAAAAACGGGTCGATAAAAAAAACTTTAAAAAAATAAAAGTTTTTTTCAAAAACCTATTGACAAACGTTCTTCTATTTGATATAATAGTGGAGCGTTTACGGAAGGTTAGCTCAGTTGGGAGAGCATCTGCCTTACAAGCAGAGGGTCACAGGTTCGAGCCCTGTACTTTCCACCAAGAGATTTTATCTCACGTTGAAAAATGGCTTGGTAGCTCAGTTGGTTAGAGCGCTAGCCTGTCACGCTAGAGGTCGTGGGTTCGAGCCCCATCCGAGTCGCCATTTTTCAAAAAAGCTCGTGGCGAGAAGTAGGAGCGGTAGTGAATGACAGTTGATAACTGTC
>JAZOUM010000132.1:0-25339 GCA_045658205.1 Eubacteriales bacterium
TAGACGTCCGGAGCGCTCTTAGCTACGTCGCGTCCCCCTATACGAATTTCTCCGCCGCCTATACTCATAACGCGCATAGGCTTGCTTACCTTATCTCCGCGTATAGCGTATATATCCATGGTATTCTCGTGAGGCAGATCACGGTCGGTTGTGTTAAAAATTATCTCACAAGGCTTGTCGCCCGCCGCCATACTGATAGCGTGATCGGTGCCGTGCCCCTTACCGGTATCCGCAAGAGAGCCAAAAAGCACTACTTTGTACGAGTCGGCATTGGCATTCTCGCTCACAAAAATCTCCATTGCGCGAGCGGGTCCCATAGTGTGACTGCTGGAAGGTCCTTTTCCTATTTTGTATACGTCTCTTATAGATTTCATATTTCCTCCGAGAAGTGTTATTCTTACTATACATTCTAACACCTTTTTATCCTTATGTCAATGCTTTTTAGACTATGCTCTTGACATATTATGCGATTTAATATAAAATTTAATTATCAAGCAAGAAAATTCAAGTGTTTTGGAGGTAAGAATGAAAAAAATTGATAAAACAAAGCCGATACTTTCCGCTATAATCGGTATTCCCGTAGCGTTGATATCGTATTACTTTGCATTACCGGCGATAAACGTTCATTCCTACGGCTTTTGGCTGTATTTGACGCTGGTTATCGGCACTTTTGCTATTCCGTGGATAGGCGTAAGCTTTAAGGATATCATAGCAAATATCAATAAAGCCAAGCTATCAAAAACCGCGCGAAAGGAATATAATGTAACACTTTCCTTTAAAAGATCATCTATAATAGCATTGTCTGCCGTAGCATTGCCATTGGTCGTTATTCTCTTCGGTACGATATTGTCAAGCACCGCGCTACAAGCAAGAAATTACGCATCCGTCATTACCGTGACAGAGGCAAAGTTCAACGAGGATATGCCGGAAACAAACGAGATAACACATATAGCGCTGATGGATACCGCATCTGCGCAAACTCTCGGCGACAAGACACTAGGCGCGCTCTCTGACGTAATATCGCAGTATGACGTAAGCGACTACTACACTCAGATAAACTTTATGGGCGCTCCAAAAAAGGTATCCAATCTTGAATATGATGATTTCTTCAAATGGATAGCGAACAATTCAAAGGGTGTTCCCGGCATGGTTATGGTTGATCCCGTAAAGAGCGACGCGGAATATATAGAGCTCGTGTCTCCGATGACCTACGTTGACAGCGCCTATTTCGGACAGGATCTGACAAGAAAGCTTCGCTTTGAATATCCCACTAAAATATTTGACTCGATTTCATTTGAAATCGATGACAACAAAAATCCTTACTACATCGTTTCTTGCGTAAAGCCTAAGGTTAATCTTTTCGGCGCAAAGGATATAAATGAAGTAATCATCTTTAACCCCTGTGACGGAACAAGCACGTTATACGCTCTTGAGGACGTTCCCTCTTGGGTAGACATAGTATTCACCGGAGACCTTGCATGTAAAAAATTTGATTGGCAAGGACTTTTGTCGGGCGGATTTATCAACAGCATAATCGGTAACGTAGGATGTAAGCAGACAACCGACGACTTTGGCTACGTTGCGCTCGAGGATGACGTATGGTACTTTACCGGCGTTACCTCGGTTACTGCAGACAAGTCTAACGTAGGCTTTATGCTCTCAAACGCGAGAACCGGAGAATATAAATTCTACCCCGTAATAGGCGCAGAGGAGCATTCGGCAATGTCAGCTGCGGAAGGTCAGGTCCAGGAAAAGGGATACGTTGCGTCCTTCCCCTCTTTGGTAAACGTATCGGGACAGGCAACGTACATTATGGTGTTGAAGGATGATACCGGAATAGTAAAGCTGTACGCTCTCGTAAACGTAGAAAACTATAGCATCGTTGCTACCGGTACCACGCAGGCAGCTGTAATGAGCTCCTACAAAAAGCTACTGCAGCAAAACAATATCGGTATCGGCGACGGTAATAAGAATAGTACGGTAACCGTAGAAAACGTAAGGATTGCCATGGTATCAGACGTTTCTACCGTATATATCACTGCAACCGACGGCAACGTATACAAGGGATACCTTGAGGCAGATGAGTCGTTGATACGCATACGCATAGGCGACGTATTGTCTGTGGAGTATTTTGCAGGTGATACCGAGGGGGTATACGTTATATCATCATGGAAATTCTCAGAAGAATAAACTCTACCGTACGATAAAGTTTTTATCACATCTAGCATGTTTTTTCGTTTTGCTATTGACATACGCGTTTTCCTGTGATATAATGCCAATATGAAAATTGAATAATCGAATCAAAGAATGTTAGAGGTGCGGATATCAAAAGTAGCTGCTCACCGATCGCTCAAACGGTCTATGGTGTGTACGCGAAAGGGTTATCTGCCGAAATGGAAGCTATTTGAGTAGCTTTTGTTGGTTGATGAGATAATATCTCCTTGACTGTCACAATTTTATTGTGGAGTGCTGCTTTCGATTGAGTTCTTGTTATATCTATGAACAGTCGGAGCGCATCGTGCTTCGACTGTTCGTTTTTCAAATACAAGAAAACAGGATGAAAAAACCATGAAAAGACTTTACGCATTAATTTTAGTAGCCACCCTCGCAATTACATCGCTTGTTTCCTGCGGAAATAAGAAGGAAAAGTTTGATATGACGTCGGTGAATAGCATCGCTGATCTTACCGGAGCGACTATAGCGGCGCAAACCGGTACCTTCCACATCGATGCCCTCACTTCTCAGACAACCGGTGTTAACGTCAGAGAATATCCCGATTTCACACAGCTTTTGGTAGCTCTCAACTCCGGAGCTATAGACGGTTACGTGGCAGAGGAGCCCACAGCTTACGCAGTAATTGAAAAGAATCCTAATCTCGCATACGTTCCACTTAAGAACAACGACACCGGCTTCACAGCAAGCAGCGAGGACACCGGTATTGCTATCGCTTTCCAAAAAGGTAGCGCATACGTACCGGATATGAACATCCTGCTCGCAAAGATCAGCGAAGAAACAAGAGCTAAGCTTATGCAGCAGGTAGTTACCATTAGCGCAAATCCCGATGTGGCAATCAACGAGCATCTTGTTCTCGCATCATCAAATGCAGACACCTCAAAGGGTACCTTAAGAATTGCTATGGAGTGCGCATACGCGCCCTTCAACTGGTCACAGACAACCAATGCCAACGGCGCTGTTAAGATCGCAAACAGCGAACTTTATGCAAACGGATACGACGTACAGATCGCTAAGTTCGTAGCAGCAGAGCTTGGACTTAAGCTTGAGATCTACGCGGCTGATTGGGATTCTCTCATCCCCGGTGTGCAGGCAGGTACGTACGATGGAATTATCGCAGGTATGTCTCCCACCGCAGAAAGAAAGAATCAGGTTGACTTTACCGATTGCTACTACAACTCCAACCTCGTAATTATCTACAAAAAGTAAATATTAGGTTACAAAAAGGATAGTAATGAAATTTATAGACTTTATAAACAACGTAACAGACATTTTAGGTAAGCATTCTTCCATACTACTTAAGGGACTTGGATACACAATGCTTATAGCACTTATAGGTACGGTAATAGGACTTATGATTGGTCTTTGTACCGGTATTGTCAGAACTATACCGAAGTCCAAAAGTAAGGCTGTAGCAAGGTTACAAAAATGCGTAAACGTATTTATCAATATATACGTAGAGGTATTCAGAGGAACGCCTATGATGGTACAGGCAATGGTAATTTACTGGGGATTCGCATTTGCAAATAACGGCAACACCCTACCTCTTATACCTGCAGGTATATTTATCGTATCGATAAACACGGGCGCATATATGACCGAAATCGTAAGAGGCGGTATAATTTCTATCGACAAGGGGCAGTTTGAAGGCGCGTACTCCTGAGGAATGAGTCACCCTCAGGCCATGATCCACGTAATCATACCTCAGGTCATGAAGAATATTCTCCCCTCGGTTGCAAACGAGTTTGTTATCAATATTAAGGACACCTCCGTTCTCAACGTAATCGGTGTTATGGAGCTATTCTATCAGGCCACAAAGATCCAGACTATGACGTATTTGATCTTTGAGACGTATCTCATTATCTGCGTCATGTACTTCGTTGTTACCTTCTCTATCACAAGACTGCTTCGTATGGTTGAAAAAAAGCTTGCCGGATCTAACTCGTATACTATATGCGGATCTCAATCCGATCCGAACGCGGAAATACACGTGAAGGAGGAGGCGTAAGATGTCTGAAAATTCAGTTATAACCCTATCGCATCTTGAGAAGGCGTTTGGTGACCACTCGGTACTCAAGGACATCAACCTCTCGGTTTCACGAGGCGAGGTAATCTCGATAATCGGATCATCCGGATCCGGTAAAAGTACTATGCTCAGATGCATAAATCTTTTGGAAACACCTACCGGCGGAGATATTCTCTACGAGGGACTCAGCATACACGATAAATCAGTCAAGCTCACTGAGTATAGAGCTAAGGTTGCAATGGTATTCCAGCAGTTCAATTTGTTTAATAACATGACTGCGCTTGAAAACTGTGTAAAGCCTCAGATGATAGTACTTAAGCGCACTAAGGAAGAAGCGACGAAGATAGCGCTCGACTTTATCGACAAGGTTGGAATGAGCGCGTACATCAACGCTAAGCCCTCTCAGCTTTCCGGAGGTCAAAAGCAAAGAATCGCTATAGCGAGAGCTTTGTCTATGAATCCCGACGTAATACTCTTTGACGAGCCCACGTCCGCGCTTGACCCCGAGATGGTAGGCGAGGTTCTCGAGGTAATGAAAGATCTCGCAAGATCGGGCTACACAATGATAGTAGTTACTCACGAAATGGGCTTTGCAAGAGAGGTTTCTGATAGAGTCATCTTTATGGACGGCGGATATATCGTCGAGGAAGGTACTCCAGAGGAGATATTCAGAAACGCAAAACAGGAAAGAACGAGACAATTTTTATCAAGAATCCTATAAAACGTATGCAATAACGGATAGTTTAAAATGTAATTTTAAAGAACTCCACTATGATAAAATTCTATCTATCCTTTTAACAAACAAAAACAGGAGCAGAGGACTTATGCCTCAGCTCCTGTTTTTTTACTTTTCATATACGTGTGAGCAATGCTCTTTTATGCTTAAGCTTGAAAAATAAAGGTTTTCAAGAGGTATCCATTCGTCAAAGAATCGTTTAGCCAACGTGGGAGAGTTTCGCTTAAGTATTCTTGAACGCTGAGTATCCGAATCTATACCCATAAATATCGAATAATCATAGTATCCTCGAAGATCCGGGTGCATAGAATAGGCACCCTCTATTACAACAAGCCGCTCCGGGATTATTAGCGTTGGCGGCAAGATCTGCCGTATCGAGCAATCAAAGCGTCTATACATAATTTCCTTGCCCGCGCTAAGAGGCTGTAGCACCTCGAGAAGAAATCGCTCTCTGTCAACGTTACCTCCGATCTCTGCCAATCGATCCGGAGTACGTTGCTCAGGTCTTAAAAAGAAATCGTCAAGATGAAAAACCGTGGCGCCGTAAACCTCGGCAATCATACCCGCAAGAGTTGTTTTGCCCGCCGCGGCTCTTCCCTCTATCGCAATTATGCATCTTTTCTTTTTAAGCATTTCATTGATATCTGCAAAAATGGGCAAAAGCTCGGGATATTCGCTATAAAGCGCAGACGTTTTCTCTAACTTATCCATAAATTCGTTTTTCATACGTTAATCTTTATATCTTAGGATCCTTAGGTGATCAAGCACAATAACGAGCGCCGGTACTAAAGCTATTTGCAAAATAATTCCCGGAATGGCGTTTGTTATTGCGCCCGCAAAAAATGCCGAAAATGTAAAATGAGAGCCCGAAATTCCAAGAAGAGTAAACATTGCTACGCCCCATACAAGACGACCTAACAGCATTGCCACAATCAAAGAAAGATATACGAACGGCTTTTTACGAGGTAGGATCTTGTACACGATCCCGGATATTGCGCCGTATGCAGCAAGTTCAAGCGACATAGCCAAAGCCATTGGAAAAAGAACGGGCATACCAAGCGTCAATGATCGTAGCAAGGGCGCTGTTAAGCCAACGGCAAATCCCCAATACCATCCGCAAATGAATCCGCAAAGAAGAACCGGAATATGCATAGGGCAAAGCATAGATCCTATCTCCGCTATCTGCCCCGTAAAGAACGGCAAGACGTAAGCAAGAGCAATAAAAAGCGCAGAAAGAACCATTCTGAATATTTTATTGTGATTATTCATAACGTCTCCTTTCATAAAGTCAATGCATATTATTCCTCTACCTCTTCCATGAAGTACATACGCGATGAGAAGTCACCAAAGAAACGGGTATTCTCGTCATATCCAGTACCCGCAAATGCGCCCTTGAGCTTGACTCCACTCATAAGAACGCCGCCCGAGGTAGTATATCCCTCGACCTCGCCGGGCATCTTCACAAACTTGTCTATCACCCTGTGAAGAATGGAATCATACTTAATGTGTATTGGAGAGATCATATTTACAAGATCTCCGAACAGCTTTATTCCAACCTTATGCTCAAAGCTGTAGAAGTTGTATCTCTTATCCGCATTAAGTCCTCTCGGGAAGTACTGAGCAAATGCCGTATTAGGCTCTACGAGAAGCTGAAGTACCATACCCACAGCCTTCTTTCCGTCCTCGCTAACGCATGTCCACTCATAGAAATTACCGCTTCTGCCACGGTAAAACGTGCCAAACTGAAGGATCTCACGCCAAGCCTTATAAAGCTCGATCTGCTTTTTAATTTCCTTCAATTCCTCCGACTTCATATCGCAAAGGTTGCACTCGTATCCGAGAACACCGAATGCGGCAACGTCAAACCTTGTGGAAAGAGGAGTCATACGAAGTGTCTGGTGATTGGGACACGCGGAAACGTGAGCAGTAACGGTAGACATAGGATAGCCGTAACTATAGCCCGTCTGTCCCTTTACTCTATATATAGCGTCGGTATCATCACTTGCCCATATCTGAGGGAAGTAGGAAAGAATGCCAAGATCAAAGCGGTTACCACCGGAGGCGCATCCCTCAAAGAGAATATGTGGGAATCTCTCACACAAAGCGCCCATGAGTCTGTAAAGACCAAGTACGTATCTATGCGCTACCTCGCCCTGTCTATCGGCGGGAAGATATTGCGAATAATAGTCGGAGAAGATACGGTTCATATCCCACTTGACGTATGATATATTACCGGAGGAAAACACCTTAGTCATTTCCTCAAGCATATAGTCTACGACATCGGGATTGGCAAAATCAAGTATGCGCTGAGTTCTGCCCTCGGAATGATGCTTTCCGGGAATCTCTACAGACCACTCCGGATTCTTACGGTAAAGCTCGCTGTCTACGTTCACCATCTCGGGCTCAACCCAAATACCGAAATCAAGTCCGAGCGCGTTTACCTTCTCAGCAAGGCGCTTTACACCACCCGGAAGCTTCTTTTCATTAACGAACCAATCTCCGAGCGATCTCTTATCGTCATCACGTTCGCCAAACCATCCGTCGTCCATAACGAATAACTCGACGCCGACGTCCTTACCAGCCTTCGCAAGCTTCAAAAGCTTGGACTCATTTATATCAAAATACGCCGCTTCCCAGCTGTTAAGAAGCACTGGGCGCGTCTTTTTCTTCCATTCGCCTCTGACTATGCATTCTCTTACAAACGCGTGCATATTGCGGCTCATACCGTTAAATCCTGCCTCGGATACGGTAAATACAGCCTCAGGCGCCTCGAAGCTCTCCCCTTTACCTATAAGAAACTCAAAGCTCGTGGGATTGATACCGGTTACAAGTCTTGTCTTTTTGTGAGAGTTGATATCAACGCACTCATAGTGATTTCCGCTATATACAAGGTTAATACCGTAGCAAAGTCCCATATCCTCCGTGGTCTCGGGACGGGAAAGCATAACAAAGGGATTGGCGCGGCTTGACGAAACACCCGCATAAGACGAATTGACAATCTTACCCGCATCGGCAGTTCTGTCGTGTCTATACATTTCTCTCGCCCAATTTCCGTTGAAGCTGGTGAAAACGTATCCGCAGTCCTCAAAATCAAGCTGCGCGCTCATAAGTCTATGAAGCTTAACGGTATCATCGGACTTATTAATAAGCTTAGCCGATCTTGTGATTACGTCACGGTCCTCAAATGCTGCGTAATGAAGCTCAAGCTCTAATCCGTATCCGACATCGCTAAGTATTACCGTAAGCTCATCAACTCTACCGTTATCCTCATAAGAGGACGGAAGAGTTGTAAGAGGTGTCTTTCCCTCTTTTATTTCAGCGCTTGTAAAAAGGAAATCCGAGCTATAGCTTCCGTCGTGATGAGTGACTTCGATGAACGGCTCACGGATATCTCCTTTGCCATAGGATGACATTTCAAGTCGCTTGTCCTCAAGAGAAAGCGTATTATATTTGTCGCTGTACATAATCGAGCTGCCGGATGAAAATGATTGCTTCTCCACAAGAGAATCCACGTCAGAAGCGGCAAAAATAGCTATTCTCTTACCGTAGTAAAGATGCTCAAGATGACCGCTTTCCATAACGCGAAAGCAGTACGTTGTATTTTTAGTATCGAGAACGAATACGTTGTCAAGCTGTCTTATCATTTTAACAATCTCCTTTGGAAATCAACTGCAACAATTATACCATATAAAAAAACAAAATGCAACAACGTATATATTGGAAAATAAAACAAATACTATGGGTAGAAACGAAAAAGGAGTATATTATGATAGAGCAAGATACAATAAAGCTGCTGAGAGAATGCGACGCGGGGATCAAAATGGGGATAAAATCAATAAACGACGTTGAGGATCACGTGAAATCCTCCGAGATGAAAAGATTGCTTACCGAGTGCAAAGGAGAGCATGAAAAGCTCGAAGGTGAAATAGACGCATTACTGAAAGTATACGGAGATGACGGAAAATCACCTAATCCGATAGCCACAGGAATGTCATGGATGAAGACGAATATGAAGCTCAGCATGCACAACACGGATTCTACCGTAGCCGACCTGATGACCGATGGATGTAATATGGGGGTAAAGTCGCTCTCCGAGTACTTAAACAAGTACAAGGCGGCAAGTGAAAGATCTAAGGATATAGCCAAGCGACTTATCAAAATAGAGTCCGATCTCGGAGAAAGAATGAGAGCTTATTTGTAAGGATTTGCGCCTGTGATTTATTGACACAGGCGCCTTTTTGTGCTATACTTTTTATAGCTTAAATTATCGGGAGAAGTATTATGCATTGGGCTATTTGGTGCGCTATAGCTGTTTGTGCAGCTGCGCTTATAGTTTTTTTAACATCCTTGGTTTGCTTTCTTATGGTTTTCTATTCGCCAAAGCGAAAGCAGCTTCGTGATGATGAATATGAAATTCCGGAGGGAGATATCTACGAGGTATTCCGTGAGGATATGATCGCGTGGACAAAGAGCATACGCTCGATGCCGCACGAGGATCTTGAGATAACCTCATTTGACGGACTGAAGCTCAGAGGAAAATACTATGAATATGAAAAGGGCGCTCCGATAGAGTTACTCTTTCACGGATATAAGGGATATGCGGAAAGAGATCTCTCCGGAGGCGTAGAAAGATGCTTCCGTCTTGGCAGAAACGTTGTCTTGATAGATCAAAGAGCGAGTGGAAATAGCGAAGGACACGTAATAAGCTTTGGCATAAATGAAAGACGCGACTGTCACAGTTGGGTTAAATTCGCTATAGAGCATTTCGGAGATGACGTTAAGCTTATCATTGGAGGTGTATCTATGGGAGCCGCGACGGTAATGATGGCTGCCGGCGAGCCCCTACCTAAAAACGTTGTAGGCGTGCTTGCCGACTGCGGTTATACCTCTGCTGAGGAGATAATAAAAAAGGTTGTACGCGAGATGAAGCTGCCGCCAAAACTATTCTACCCATTCATAAAGCTCGGCGCAAGAATCTTTGGCAGATTTGATCTTGAAGAAACCTCACCAATGGAGGCTGTGAAAAAATGCTCTCTTCCAATCGTATTTGTACACGGTGATACCGACGCATTTGTGCCCCACGATATGAGCGTAAGACTTTGCGATGCTTGTAAATCGAGCAAAAAGGAGCTGATAACCATCAAGGGAGCGGGACACGGTCTTGCCTTCCCCGTCGACCGTGACGGATACGTCGAGAGCCTCAAAAAATTCTGGACAAAGGCTTTGTCAGAATAAAATCTTTTTTACATAACAAAAAACGCTTACGGGATAATGCTTTTTGGCATCATTCATAAGCGTTTTTTTATTTTAACGTCTTGTCAACGTTCTCTTTTTCTCAAGTTCTATCTTGTATATCTCCTCGGTTGCAAAAGCAAGCTTGGTGATAACGTCCTTTTTTGATGTATAGCAATAGAAGGAGTCGTTCTCGGTAGAAATATCTACAAGGTCAAAGGGCTTTATACGAAGGAAGTCGTACTCTACGTGTAGGCTGTTGGTCTGCAAGGGTGTACGTTGTATGCGATAATCCTCTCCTCTGTAGTGTCCCTCAAGGACGAAGCCGTTTTCGGGATCGTGCTTAAGCTTGGCAAAGCCGAGTGGATGGTACTTGTAGCATCTTGGCAATGAGTATACCTCTACGTCATCCTCAAATGAATACTCGCCTCTCTCTATTTCGGCGCGTACCTGCGCTCTCTCCCACTCAAACCAATCGGGAATATGCGAGAACTCGGTCTCTCCCTCAAGAGCGGAAAGCGAGCCGTCCTCGTTCATATACCAACGCTTACCGCACTCTGTACAAAACAGCTCTGCGCCCTCGGAGCTCATCTTATGCTCAGTCATACAGTGAGGACACTGATAAAGTATCTTGTTGAGTCCCTCGGCGCGATACGGCTCGGTTATAAGTATGCCGTTTCCCTTTTGGTACTTGTAGTCGTCGTATGTAAGAGCCTTTTTGAGCCCTTCGTTTATTTCCTCTACGGAAAGCTTTTCAAGATCCTCGGGATCCCAAATTTTAGTGAAGGTGGTATACAGAGGAACCTTTCTCTTCTTTCTGAAATTCCAGAAGGGAGAATGAAGATAGTTTCCGTGATGAAGCGCGATGACAACGGGAACCTTGCTCTTCTTTACAAGCATACCAAGAGATTCAGGAAGATATGACGTAGTGCCCGCGGGAGAATATCTCGCCTCGGGATACATACAAAGCACGTCGCCTCTCTCAAGCACCTTGCGTATGGACTTGATAAGATGAAGGTCAGTGGTAAACTTTCTCGTACAAATAGCTCCTATCCATTCGAGAAGCCAAGCTCTCATATAAAAGCCGTCAATGTTTACAACGTTGTTTACTCTGTGAGGATAAGTTCCGAGCGATACCATCTCAAAATCAACAAACGACATATGGTTACTAAGAAGAAGATACGGCGGCTTAAGCCCCTCCATATTAATTTTTTCTACCTTATGCTCCTTGCCGATAAGCATCATTTTAGAAAGCATTTGGATAAGCCAGGTGAGATATCTCGGCTGTCTTATGGGATATTTTGCGGTCTTGTACTTTTTAGGATTCTTATAATTTACGTCCATAATTCCTCGCAATTTTATCGTTACTGTTCAGTTCAAAATGTCAAATAACTATCGTCAAAAACGACACAACTAAAGCATATTATACACTATTCAAGAGCAAAAGGCAATAGCTTTTCGCAAAATAGCGATCCATACGCACTTGACATACGCGCATAATGTGTATATAATATATTTTGGTGGGCTGTTATTCTACCATCAAAAAAACGTAAGGATGAAGAAATATGAGCTTTATAAACGACAAATTTATGCTTAAAACCGAGACCGCAAAAAGACTTTACGATGCGGTAAAGGATCTCCCGATCATCGACTATCACTGTCATCTCAGTCCCAAGATGATAGCTGAGGACTATAAATTCAGAAACGCATTCGACCTCTTCTTAAGCGGTGACCACTATAAGTGGCGTCAGATGAGAACCAACGGTATAGACGAGGAATACATCACCGGCTCTGCCGACGAATACGAGAAGTTCAAGGCATTTGCGGCTACTATGCCCTATCTCATCGGTAACCCCTTGTACCATTGGACTCACCTTGAGCTTAAGAGATACTTTGACATAGACGAAACTCTCTCCGAAAATACCTGTGAGGCTATATGGAACAAGGTTAACGAGTGCCTTGCTAAGCCCGAGTTCAGCGCTCAGAATCTCATCAAGCGCTCAAATGTTGAAGTGATCTGCACTACCGACGATCCCCTCGATACTCTCGAATATCACGCGGCGCTCAAAGATTTCTCTACAAAGGTGCTTCCCACCTTCCGTCCCGACAAGCTCGTCGAGATAGGCAAGGAGACCTTCCTCCCCTACGTTGAGGCTGTCGGCATCAAGGATTACGACGGTATCGTAGCATGGGTAAGAGAAAGAATCGCATACTTTGACTCCTTCGGCTGTCGTCTCTCCGACCACGGTCTTGAGTACGTTCCCTACGCTACCGGCGACGCAAAGGCGGCGTTTGAAAAGAGACTTGCAGGAGAAGCTCTCACTAAGGAAGAGGCAGACTCCTTCAAGACAGCTATAATCACCGTATGCGCAGAGGAGTACGCTAAGCTCGGTTGGACAATGCAGCTCCACGTTGGCGCATTGCGTAACAATAACCGAAGAATGTACGAAAAGCTCGGCGCTGATACCGGCTTTGACTCAATAAACGACCTTTGCATCGCGGAGGATCTCTCTAACCTACTCAACAGCCTTGAGTACAAGGATGCCCTCCCCAAGACTATACTTTACACTCTCAACCCCAAGGATAACTACGTGCTCGGTACTATGCTCGGCAACTTCCAGAAGGCGCCCACAGCAGGTAAGATACAGTTCGGCTCCGGCTGGTGGTTCAACGATCAGAGAGACGGCATGGTATCTCAGATGAGAGCGCTCGGCAACCTCGGTATGCTCTCTCGCTTTGTAGGTATGCTCACCGACAGCCGCTCCTTCGTTTCTTATCCGAGACACGAATACTTCAGACGTATAATGTGTAATCTCATCGGAGGATGGGTAGAGGATGGCGAATATCCCAGTGACTTTGATACCCTCACCGAGATCGTACAAGGAATTTCGTACTACAACGCGAAGAGCTACTTCAATTTCTAAAAATGACACGGTATCCTATTATATTGGTGCACGGCATCGCCATAAGGGAGTTAAAGCTCAGAGGCGCCTTCGGTAAAATCGAGGGCACCCTAAAGGATGCCGGATATGATGCGTATACAGCAGGCACCGATGCCTTTGGCACCATCGAAAGCAATGCAGAGCAACTAAAGGAAATAATACTCAAAATTCTTAATGACACGGGTAAGGATAAGGTAAATATCATCGCCCACTCCAAGGGTGGTCTCGACTCTAAGTACATGATCACCGAGCTTGGTATGTCTGACAAAATAGCTTCTTTGACAACGCTATGCACTCCGCATAAGGGATCGGCTATCGCATCGCAGATATGGAGACTGCCGAGCTTTGTAAAAAAATGTCTTGCATTCTTTATCAACACCTTCTACAAGCTGATTGGCGATACACGCCCCGACTCGCTGAAGGTATGCGAGCAGCTAAAAAAGCGCGAGGTCGAGGTGGAGATATCCGTACCGGAGAGCGTATACTGTCAAAGTTACTCTACCAAGCTTAGACGCAAGCGCGACTGCGTTCTGATGGCTGTGCCTATGGCAATATACGACCACACCGAGGGTATAGACAACGACGGCGTAGTATCCGAGGAGTCGGCGAAATTTGCTAATTACCGAGGAGAATGCCTTGACGAGTCGGTGTCGCATACGCAAATAGTAGACCTCTTGGCAAAGAGAAAAAATCGCCGTAAAATACTTGATTTTTACGTCAATTTGTGCGAAGAATTAAGTGAATTGGGATTTTGATAATAGCTTATAAGGGAGAGCTTCGGCTCTCCTTTTTCTTTTACAACTAAAAAAAGCCCGGTCAACGCCGGGCTTTTAGCAAAGATTTTATTGTTTTATTCAGACGTTATATGCGTCCATATACTTTTTGGATAATTTATAAAGCATATTAGCGATGGGAACGGCTAAAAATCCGATCACGAGATTTGAAAAGCCGTGAATAAGATCAAACGTAATGCCGGCGATTATCCAGGCTATCATACCGTCAAGGTCGAGTCCGAACATCAACGCCTGAGCAGGAGCATAGAGCGTACCAAATGCAAATCCGTGTATGCCGCATATTAAGGAATAAACAGGTATTGCCACTTTCTTAGACATATTACGAGGCAGAAGCATAGTTATGCCCCACAATATAGTCCATATATAAGTGTATGGCAACCACCAAAAATTAAAGCCAGCCATAAGTCCGTTTAGCATAACGTAAACGTAAATAGGTATTAAGGCTCTCTTGCGATATACCAAGGTATAAGCTATTGTCAAAACTCCAAGCAGGTGGATGTTTGGCAAAGCCTCCATAATAAGCTTTGATATATACATTATAGCGCCGAGCATAGAGAATATACACATCTCACGAGCATTGCTCGTACGCCTTGACGATCTATGCCCCATTTAATTATTTCTCCTTAGAAAGCTCGTAGTGCTCGCCGTCGGAAATGACGGTAGTGTCTACACCGGTCATCATATACTCACCGTTCTTGTAAAATGCCCAGTAGGTCTGATCCTTATCATAATCAGCCTCGATGCCGTTTACGAACTTTACGTAAAGACCGTAAGCGCCCTCTTCTCCCTTGAGAAGATCATACTCCATAAGAGCGTCTCCAAGTGTTTCCTTATCGGTATGAAGGGTTACGGTAATTGACTCCCCCTCTGCCTTTACTTCAACCTGAACTGTCTTTGCGCCCTTGCCGAACTCTACGTCCTTGCGATAGGTAGCATTTTCCCAAGCGCCTGTCTTTTCAACGGTATTGAAAAGAGGGAGAGACTGCAAACCGTTCTTCAATACGTCGCACGAGGTGAAGGAAAGGAGCATAAGAGCGATAAGAATAATCGATAGTGTCTTTTTCATTTTTATAAATTCCTTTCGTTTTTTACAAAAGGATAAAATAAAACCGCCCTTCCGTGAAAGAAGGACGAGCGAAAAAGGATACCCTGCCGTATCCGTATACTCACCCACTCTCCACGTTGCCCAAGAGTGTCTTACGAGTCGCAAAACGATAAGCATTCCGACTTAAGAGCATAGCTCAATTACGGTAATGGCTGTTGCCGAGGATTTGCACCCCGATTTCCTTATCGCCGAGCGTAAAACTGCGCCCGACAAAGAGCCTCTATGGACTCTATGAGTTGCGTTTATTCTTTTGTTCGTAAGTATTATATCACAGTAGAAGTGCTTTTTCAATAGAAAAAAATAAAATTCCCGAGCAAATCCGTCTCGGGAATTCTATATTACTATTTATCTATCTGCTTTTGGACGCGCGTGCGGTAAAGTATTATGTAGATAGGTATCGCTATAAGGGCGAACAAGGCGCCTATGAGCAATCCGCACTTCATACCGAGCTGTTCAGCCGTGAGACCTACGCTCTCGGCAAATGCGCAGAGCCTTGCGTTAGCCGCCACGGTATCGGTGATAATGCCAACAAGCTCGGGACCGACGGATGCGCCGAGATCTCCTCCGGAAGCCATAAGAGCATACATAATAACGCCGCCCGTAGGGATGCGCTCTGATACCGTAATAATGCTACCGGGCCAAAGCATAGAAGCCGATAGTCCCGTAAAGGCGCAAGCTAATAGCCCAACAACGGCATTGCCGGAAAGAGCGGCTGTGAGGTAGCAGAAAAAGGATGCGAAAACGCCGACAAGAAGCACCTTCTCAACGTTTCTACCATACTTAGTATAAAGAGTTCTGCCCGTACCGAGCATAACCGAAAACAGCGCTACTCCGAAGAGATCGCCAAATATCTTAGGAATACCGATAGCTATCTCGGCAAAGCCGGAGCACCACTGCGCCATAGTACACTCAAGCGCTCCGCCGAGGAAGATTGCAACCACGCAAAGCCAGAGCTGCTTATTTTTAAGAGTAGCCAATGCGCCGGATCCGTCAGACGACGTCGATATCTTAGGTAAATCTGCCCCGAGATACAAGAAGAACGACAAAAGTGGCAAACAAGCCATAAACATAACGAGGATCTGCCAATTTACCGAACCGAATCCGAGTAAGAATAGCGCGCCAAACACAACTACCCCGACAGCGCCCCATGCGTAAGATGAATGGAGCATACTGAGATCCCTCTCGGTGTTGTCGCTTGGCAATGCGGCGATCACGGGATTGAGAAGCACCTCGGCAAGTCCTGCAGAGGACGAGAAAACGACGGTACCCATTACAAGCCCTATATACGCGCTCGACGGGAACAAGGTAGGCCACATAGTAAATACCAGAAGACCTATCATCGTGAGCATCGGCGTATATTTCACCGTTTTTGCAATATTGAATTTATGCGAATAGAAGGTAAAGACCAGGTCTATAAGCAGCTGTGTAGAAAAATTGATAAGCACGAGAAGTCCGAGTAATGAGTAGGATATCCCGTACGCGTTATGAAACGTTATAAATAAAAGTGGAGGAAGATTGCCTACCACAGCCATCGAAACGTTCATCGAATAGCATGCGAACTTTATGCGTTTTACGTTATTCATATATATCCTCTATTGTAATAGTTAAAGCAAGGGATATTATATCACCTCGCAAGGCTAAATTCAATAGCAATTCTGCTTTTTATGCGTTTGTTTTTTCACCTTAATTAATACCGCTTTTATAAACGTATATTCCCTTGCCCCAGCCGGTACGCTCACCGTTTCTTATCAGCTCAACGTATGAGCGACGCAGAGAGGTGTCAGCGGGTAGATGATCGGGATCGCCGTCGTAGATACAGTCGAAGAGACGCCATACCTCGTTATAATTTGCGTATTCTCCGGATGCGAAAATATCATAATCGTTTATAAACGACAAAAGATTTGAGCCTTCTCTCAGCATTGTTTTATGCCTTGGGAAAAATAGCCACGTGCTACATACAAAAGCTATCACACTACCGAGTCTATTGCTGAAAAATTCCGACGCAAGTCTGTACGACTCGCGGACGGCGCCGTAATCAAGGCGTTCACCCGTCCTCGGTATATGAACGTTTATAAGCTTGGAGTCGGGTGTAAGTGTAACCCCTTGAGTTGTAAGATCCCCGCCGAAGCGCACTATCTCAAACTGTAGTCTGCCGAGCGCAAATCGGTCAAGCTTGAAAAATCCCGCGAACCAATAAGCGACAAACGAGCCGTAGACTCCATGTACTAATCTGCACTCCTGGAGCTTGTATTTAAGATCAAGCATGCTGTTTTTGAATATTTCATCGGCTATACCCGCCTCGGCGTAATATTCACGAAGCCGTCTTGTATAGCATAAGAAAAGAAGCAAGGCGCCCGTATACTCGTGAACTCCTGCCAATGCTGAGATCTCCTTCATTTTCTCAAGCGCGGCATTAAAATCGATATCATAGCTGATGTCATACTCTGCCAATAGCACGGAAAGAGCATCGGCCGAGCTTTTTACTATCTTACCGTAATCCGCAAGAAGATGATCTCTCGCATCTTTTGGATACTCAAATTCTTGCATAAATCCTCTTAAATATTCCTTCACTACCGAGACCTCCAACAAAATATTAACGATATTATACCACAAAAGGCAAAAAAATACAAGTGACTCCGCTTTAATCATATAAGAGCCACTTGTATTAGATCAATTTACATTATTCTATATCCAATTCCGGAGGAACGTCGAGCTCGTGAGGTACGGGTCTGCCGTTCTTTTTTCGCTGCTTTACGCACTCGGTCAAAAGATATTCTATCTGACCGTTAAGAGAGCGAAAATCATCCTCTGCCCAAGCGGATATTGCGGCATAGAGCTTAGGTGAGAGTCGCAGGGGCACCTGTTTTTTTACGTTATCGCTCATTAGTAAAGACTACCGGAATTTACTACGGGCTGTGCGTCCTTATTGCCGCAAAGGACTACCAAGAGGTTGGATACCATAGCTGCCTTGCGCTCATCGTCAAGTGTGATGCTACCGTTAGCCTCGATGCGCTCAAGAGCCATTTCTACCATACCAACAGCGCCGTCAACTATCATTTTTCTCGCGTCGATGATGGCAGATGCCTGCTGACGCTGAAGCATTACAGCCGCGATCTCAGTCGCGTATGCAAGATAGGTTATTCTCGCCTCAATGATCTCAAGGCCGGCATCGGTAACTCTTTCCTGAATTTCATTTTTGATACGGTTTGCGACAACCTCACTGGAGCCGCGAAGGCTACCGTCATCCGCAATACCGTCGCCGGTGGTGTCGATACCGGGAGCTACGTCGTAGGGGTATACGCGCACGATGTTACGAAGAGCTGTGTCGCACTGAAGAGAGAGATATTCCTTATAATTATCCACGTTAAATACAGCCTTAGCGGTATCAACTATTCTCCAGGTTACAGCTATACCTATCTCTACGGGGTTACCGAGACAGTCGTTTATCTTCTGACGGTTGTTGTTAAGAGTCATGATCTTAAGAGAAAGGCGCTTATCAACGACAGTTGCCGTTGTCATGCCCTTAGCCGCGAGAGGATTTTCAATAACAGTATTTACGTCACCGCTCTGATTAAGCTTGGTATTAGCCGCAGGATTTACCGCCGAGCAGAAGGGATTTACAAAGTAGAAGCCCTCGCCCTTGATAGTGCCGATATATTTACCGAAAAGAGTAAGCACGAGCGCTTCCTGAGGCTTAAGCACCTTCAAGCCAAGATAAGGGATCCAGCCAAGACAAAGCCATACGATGCCTACGGCAAAGAAAGGAATGCCAAGAGCTTCATTTCCATTATCCATATTAATGCCGCCAAAAGCAATAAGGCCGATAGATACAAGAAGTCCAAGTGAAATAAGAAGAAGGGCGGACATACCGTTCTTTTTAGTCTTAAGTATTTTTTCGTTCATATTATTCTCCTTTTATTTTTTGAGCAAATTGCTCCTTACATTATTATGATATCATTTTGATATCAATTTGTCAAGAGCTTTTTTGTAAAAAATAAAATGGCATCTCAGGTTGCATTTGAGATGCCATTTTCTCAAGGATCGCATAGGTATATACGATCCCCTGAATTAAGTTATTCTACAATCACGTCAACACCCGAAAACAGCTCGGTATTAACAGATACGAAATGCCTATATTTCTCGGGATTGCTTTTGATCCGTATTTCTTTTGGAAGAATTATAGGATTTTTGTTCTCCACACCATCTACCACTTTTTTATCGATATCCGGAGCAAGCTTTGGCAATACGTAGAAGTAATCCTTATTCAAAAGCTTTATACCATCTACGATGATCCTCTTGGGAAGATAGCAGGTATATCCGAAATAATGGTTGGTCCAACCCGCGTTAACAAGAATGGGAGTACCCACGTTATTTATGGTAATATCCTTCAGCACTACGTCCCCATGCCATGTGCTTCCGTAATCTCCGCGCAAAGCAACGACGGTATCGCTATGAAAAACGGTATTTTCAACGTAAAGAGTACCGTTACCGATAACGCTAAGCTTCTGATGCCCTATCTCGCTGTTTTTTATCGTGGCGTTGTACGTGCCCTGATGCGCGTCAAAGCGCGAAAATACGCATCCGTCGTAGGTGACGTTCTTAGAATAATTACTGCCCATAACACCCCAATATGAAATGTCGGTAATGGAGTTGGTCTGTCTGCAATCCTTGAAGGTGACGGCATTGGCTGAATTTACGGACAGCTCATAAGTACCCATAGAATTATTGGCATTGGATGAAAGCTTATACACCTTGTGGCCAGTAAAGACGCAATTATCTACGAGAACGTTATTGCAAAAGGCTATGTTGAAAAATCCGTTATACGGAGCGCCTGTTTCTCCCTCGTCTGTAATAAGGTGCGTAATTTCCTTAAGAGTTACGTTTGAGCGTTTGATAAGGAAGTTGCGCGCATAATACGTATATTCTCTGGGAGCGGCATTGGCGCGAGTTACAAAGCGACCGCCCGAAATCGTGATAGGGGTATCGCCCACAGGATAAGCGACCACAGAGGTAACGTCGTCGTAATCCCACATTATAGGAGTGGAGGTATCAACGTTGCCATTATCGTCGACGAGAACCAACTCCTGCCTTGGCATACCACCGTTCGCGTTCTCGCCGTATCTGATGTATTGTTTTACATTCGAGTTAGCTATATAAAGAAGCGCGGGAGTTTCAAGCTTTACGCCTATGTTGCTCTGCCCCGATTTAAGCGCTTTTATTTCGCTTATACTATACGATGCGGCATCAGGTCCGATATAGAATACGCATTTACCGCGTGTCGGATCGGTAGGCACTATACCTCTGTCATCTATTATAAATTCGGCGTTATACCACACCGTATCCGTCTTTATAACGATAGCGTCGGTATGCTGTCCGAGATAATAGGTCTTGCCCTCATCGGCATATACCGTAAGTCCATGCTCATTGGCGTAAGCGTGCGCTGCCCTGATAGCCTCGAAATCATCGGTGACTCCGTCGCCGATCGCCCCGTAAGAGCCGTATGTAAGCTTTGACATAGTCGTATCTCCCTTGCGCTTTACTGTTGTTTAATAAATTCTACGTCTGCGAAGAGCTGTGTATTCTTGGATAAATAATAAGTATATCCGTTAGGATTGCTTAATACAGTTACCTTTTCGGTAAGAACTACCTTATTTTTGTTTGTACTTCCGGACACTGTATCTCCGTCAATTCCATTTGAAAGATTTGGTAAGACGTAAATATCCTTCTTACTTGCGAGAGTAATTCCGTCTATTGTGATATTTGCCGGAAGATAACAGGTGTATCCGTAGTAGTGATTCACCCACTTTGCGCTTATAATCGTTACGGTACCGGTGTTTTTCATAGTGATATTTTTGAATATCATATCACCGTCCCAGGTGCTTCCGTAATCATCCCTGAGCGTTACAATATTGTTGCCGTGAATTGTCGTATTTTCTACACGCAACGTACCGGAGCCGATTATACTCAGCTTCTGATATCCTATCTCGCTATTGATTATCGTCGCGTTATGCGTACCCTTATGGGCATCGAAGCGCGAGAATACGCATCCGTCATAGGTAAGATTTTTGGCATAGTTGCTACCCATAATTCCCCAATAGGTTTTATCGGTAATGGAGTTTGTCTGAGTACAGTCTTTAAAGGTAACGTTATTTGCGTTAGTTACGGAAATATCGTAGGTACCCATAGGATTGCTCTCATTTGTGGCCATATAATATACCTTATGTCCGGTGAGAACAGTATCCTTTATAAGAACGTTGTTACAATATGAAACGGCTATAAACCCTGTATACGGCGATCCCTCGGCTCCCTCTCCTGTGATAGTGTGTTTAAGACCGTCAACGGTTACGTTGGAGCGAGATATACCAATTCCTCGCTTGTAGTAATAGGACTCGCGCGGAGCCGCATTCGCTACGGTAATAAAATGTCCTCCCTTTATGGTGATAGGAGTATCAACGGCGCTGTACGCGTAAGCCGTCGTAACGGTTTCATAGTCCCAAAGAATGGGTGTTGACGGATCGACGTTGCCGTCCTTATCAACGAGTATGATCTCCTGCTGAGGCGAGCCCGCGTTAGCATTGATTCCCTGTCGGATGTACTGCATCTTATTGCCATCCTTGATGTGCAAAATCACGGGAGTGCTAAAGGTGACTCCCACATTTTTTTGCCCTTTACTCAAGGAGGTTATGCCTCTTACAGTATATTTATTGTCCGTCATAAATAAGAATACGTTAGAGTTGCTGGCAGCATTATTCGGTAAAAGAGAGCTATCATCTATAATAAACGTAGCGCCTGTCCAATCAACGCTGGTGCTTACCGTTATTGCTGACGCGTGAGTACCGAGATTGTAGGTTTTTCCGCTATCGGCTACAACGGTCTGACCGTGTGGATTTGCCGCGTTATGCGCCTTCTCAATAGCATCATAATCGTCCGTAACGCCATCGCCAACGGCTCCGAAATCTGAATATCTGACCGTACTGATATGAATAGTATACTCAAGATCTCCGAAAATTACTATTCCGCCGCCTCGCGAGGTGAAATACTCATCGATAAAGCGATCAAACGTTGAGCGAAGCAACGTGGGATATGCGCAATCTATCATCAGATCTGTCCCCTCAACGTAAACCCTGAAGCCATCCTCGCCCGCATAATCGACAAGATTGATATTTATAGAGGGATTGGCGCTCGTGGATCTTACGTCGAGCCAATATCCGGCATCCGAATACAGCATATTATGCAGCGTGTCTGCACAATACTTAAGGTCAGGATCATTGGTGTCACATACTATATCGTATCCAAAGATATCGTTGCCGCCGACAAGAACAGAGCTGATCGAATAATCCTCTCTTATTAAAATATCGGTAGAACGGTCTATCGCGAGATTTTTTACATCGGTTGATTTGTCATCAAGGTTTAAAACGCTATCCTTGAAAAGTCTTACTGCCTCTGCCAAGGAGCTGTCGGAGCCTCCGGCTATAATAACCTTGTTACCGACTACACGTATAACGTATCCTCCGTTACCGAGAGAATGAGGATCTACGTAATAATCGCCCTTAGCGCTTATACCGCCGCCGATAAGTATCTCGGGAGCATCCTTATCCTCCGAGGCTGCATAGGTATAGCTAAAGTTGATTCCGGCTTCCTTGAAAACAGACGTAAGCTCACGGTAGGCGTCACCGAATTCCTTGGTCTTTGAATACGCGCTTACTATAGTGATCTTGGGATCGCCGGCAGAGGTAATAGGTAAATAACGTGTCGTGTCGACCGGTGTAACGGTATCACCGCCGTTGTCATCCCCATCTGTTCCTGCAGAAAATCCGCAGGATACGGTTAACGCGACTATTGAAATAAGCAATATGGCTAAAAGTATAAGTCGTATCGTTTTTATATGCATAGTATTCTCCATGATGTTATTATATTTTTAGTATAACACAAACTCACCGTCGTTTCAATTAGTATATTCGTCAAAAATATTTAGCAAATATAACGGCAACATATCATAGCATCGGCGCGAATATCCTGACCAAGGATCGAAAAATGCGGCGAAGCACCCCTGCCTTCAGCATTTTATCCGTTATGAGTATACTCTTTTTGATCACCGAGTCTATATCATCCTTAACGTCGGATATGCTACTCGTTTTATACATCCATACGCCGTCCTCAAAGTGATGCACGAGACTGCGATAATCAAGATTTACGGTTCCTACTATGGCGTATTTACCATCGGCTACGTAAGTTTTGGAATGTATAAATCCCGGTTCGTACTCATATATCTTCACACCGGCATAGATAAGACGTCGGTAAAAGCTACGTGTCATTCCGAAAACGATTCTTTTATCGGGAATATGCGGTACGACTATTCTTACGTCAACGCCTCTTAGCGCCGCCCTCTCTATATCCGAGCATAAATCGTTGTCTATAATCAGATAAGGCGTGGTAATATATACGTAGTCTATGGCGGCGCCTATCATATTTTGTATAGCGCTCTTCGCAACTCCCTGCTTGTAAAGAGGACGAGGACCGTCGCCAAACGGAATGATATATCCCTCATCGTCATATACTAAGTTTTCGGGATACGCTAAGGTCGGAAGCGGAGGTAATCTCCTTGAGTTAATGCCGAACAATGACAGCGTCATCCTTGTGAATTCCTTTGCTGCCACTCCCTCTATTCTGATCGCCGAGTCCTTCCACTCTCCAAAGCGGATCCTCTCGCCTATGTACTCATCGGCAATATTTACCCCACCGGTATAGGCAACCTTGCCGTCTATGACAATTATTTTTCTATGATCGCGGTTATTAAACTCGCTATCAGCGCTTCCTCTCAGCTTGGAAAAAATAACGCTTTTGATCCCGTGCTTTTGAAGGATCTTATCGTAATTTCCCGGAAGAGTGGACATACATCCGATGTCGTCGTACATGACGCGAACGTCGATGCCTTGTGAAGCCTTGCGCTTGAGAATATCAAGAACGCTCTCCCAAAATATTCCCTCATCTATAATGAAGAACTCTAAAAGAATAAATTGCTCCGCAGCCTCAAGGTCTCTAAGAAGTGACGGCAGCATCTCTGCTCCGGAGGGAAAATACGTATTTGACGTATTAGTGAAAATGCGCGCGTCAGATATTTTTGTCAGCATTTTTGCTTGGGAATAAGCTACGCGATCCTCTCTCTCTAGTTTATCAAAGATTGCGGAATCGTCATAATGATATTTATAAGCTGAAAGCTCCCCTACTCTATGCAAAAATTTAGGCTTAAGCTTTCGTGAATAAAACATAAAATATAGCATAAATCCGGCTATAGGCAAAATTATGACGCATAATAGCCACGGTATTTTATAGTCCGGATTGTCGTCCGAGGATATGATCTTAACTACGCAATACGCGTTGACTGCGAGGCTTAAGAAGTAAAACCACGGCAGATAATAACACAGCGCCAACACTACGCCGATGATCGCAAGTATCTCAAGTACAGCTATGCCGACAGCTATCAGATATCTTATCGGGATATGGTTATATTCCTTTTCCACCAATCCCTTACCGGTTAATATCTTGTATCGTTTTTTCATAAAGTCTCCTTACAGTTGATGTAAAGAAAATTATAGATAACAATTGTTCTTATATCTTTACTAAAGTATTACGCTCTTGTTAACATCTACTGATTTTTTGCCGTTTTTTGAAACTATACTGAAAAAGTGCACAATAGCTCTTGGTTATAGTGCGAGAATTAATTTTATTTGAAAAATGCTATTGAATATACGCTCCGTTTGTGCTAAAATGTATAAACTAATATTAATCGCATTTTTCTTACGGAGAACAACATGGTATATTCCAACATACTCGAAGCAATCGGAAACACACCTTTAGTTAAGCTTTCCAAAATAGTCCCCGAGGACTCTGCCGAGATCCTTGTAAAATATGAAGGACTCAACGTCGGAGGATCTGTAAAGACGAGAACGGCTTACAGCATGATCTGCGACGCTGAGAGAAGAAATATTATCAATAAGAACACAATTATAGTTGAGCCTACGAGCGGAAACCAAGGCATAGGTCTCTCTCTCATAGGAGCGGTAAAGGGATATAAGGTACGCATCATTATGCCAGACTCAGTAAGTGAGGAACGCAGAAAGCTTGTGCGCGCATACGGCGCAGAGCTTGTGCTTGTGCACGATGACGGAGATATCGGTAAATGCATAGACGAATGTCTGCAGACCGCCCTTCGTATGCAAAAAGAGGATCCGAACGTATGGGTACCACAGCAGTTTGAGAACGAGGCAAACC
>JAZOUM010000133.1:0-21945 GCA_045658205.1 Eubacteriales bacterium
GCTTTCAAGGCGCAGGGTGTGGGTATATTCATCTTTGATGAAATTCCCGGTCTAAAAGTTCGATTAAGCTTGGGAATGGCTTACCAGAACGACACCACCCAACAGGGTGGTGTTTTTTCATTTTTTTGCCTCATACGTTAAATCTCACTATTAAGATTGCTACGCGGATAAAATCCGAGTTATTGACATGCTTTTTAGGTTGTGATATAATGATTCAAAGTAAAAACACGCTAAGGAGGGCATATAAATGAAGATAGCTGAGCATTATGGCTTTTCTCCGGATAACAACTCAACAACAAACGCTAAGTGTTTGCAGGATGCCGTATGGGGAGGTGGAGATATTTATATATCAACTCCCGGCGTGTATTCTATATCAAAAATCTTATAATTGAGAGTTTTGAATGCTATGATCTTCCCGCAAGTGATTACTGTATTCAAATATGTACCTTTGAAAACACGATTCTTGAAAACCTTAGGATCGAGGGACTCAAGGACGCGGTTCATTTTGGCGTAGGATCAAAATTTACGGTTCGTCACGGCATTCGGTTGTCGTAATATACATTTTAAGAATATATACCTTCAAAAGAAACGTCCCATCGCATTCTCGATACATTTTGACAAGGATGCATGGTCAAGGAGCTATTATCCCGATTCTGTACCTCCTCTCCAGGACAATCTTACGTTCGAGAATATTGTCGTAGAAAATGCAGATATTCCTATTTTGCTTCAATCTCTTACTCTGGTAGATAACCTTAGATTTGTAAACTGTACGTTGCAAAATAGTAGAGTTAAGTTTTTTACACGTGAAGGAACAGGGGATTGAATATCCGAAAACAAAGCTGCTCTTTAGGAACGAGCTTCAAGGACGAAATTGATGAATTAGTTAATTGCGAGGATGGGACAAGCGCAATATTAAGCGTTTGCGCAACCTTGAACGATTTATTTGACACAAGCGTCACCGGAGACGTTACCGTAAAAACATCGGATATAAGTATAAAACGTTGAAGTATAACATTTTATAGCATTTGCATAAAAAACATAGGGGGATGTGTATGAAAAAACGGACTTTTAAAGCTAAACGTTTGCTTATCGCTATCGCATATTTACTTGTCCTTGCGCTTATATGCGCCCTCATCGCTTATTTTACAGGCTATGAAATATACCGTGACATCAGCTACGGCGACACTGAGGCTAACGTTATGGATATATACCTTCCAAAGGACGCGTACGAGAGGGAGAGCAACGGTTGCGTCCTCTTCATCCACGGTGGCTCGTGGTCGGGTGGAGACAAGAGCGAGGAGGAGGCAAGATGCAGACTGCTCGCCGCACACGGCTACGTAGCCGTAACGATGAACTACACTCTTTGCGGCGAATCGGAGGATTACGACGTATTCACGGTGCTTGACGAGATAGACGCGGCGCTTTCAAGGATCCAAAGCTTTGCCATAGAGCAAGGTATAAGCATAGACAAGGTGGCGACGTCGGGCTATTCTGCCGGGGCGCATCTTTCGATGCTTTATTCCTATTCGAGAGCTAATGAGTCGGTGATGGACCTTCGCTTCACGGCAAATATGGCAGGACCTGCGGATATTTCGCCTGAAATATGGGACACGTACAGGACTGCGCGCATCGCCTCTATCTTGTCAGGTAGTGAGATAACCGAGGAGATGGTCTTGTCCGGCGAGGTCGACGAGCTACTTGCCAAAATATCTCCGGTAACCTACGTGAACGAGGAGACGATACCCTCGATAATCATACACGGGGGCAGAGATACTACCGTTCCACCCGGTAACGCCGAGTCCTTGCTCAATAAATTTAACGAATTCTCCGTCACACATAAATACCTTTATCTTGAAGACTCCGACCACATGCTGATACACAATCCCATTGGGCATCTCGGCTATTACGGTGATCTGATAGAATATTGCCATATATATTTCGGAGATTAAAGGAACATATCTTTACACGGGGTAGGATTATTAGCATGAAAAGCATAGATTTAAACTTTAAACGTCTCTTAGACGAGCCTTACGCTCTCGATAAGCTTTTTCAGTCGGAGAGCTATGATTGGCCTGGAGATTGGGAGGGAAGGGCGCTACTCGCCTTTCTTTGCCACTACGAGATAAACGGAAGAGAAATCCCTCATCTGCACAGCTTTTTCAAAATGATACCGGAGAAAACTAATAGACTCTTCTATTTCGGTAAGGAGTTTGACGGTGTCACGGTAGACGAGCAGCAGCTCTCAGGACATAATTGGTACTTGAGAGGACTCATAAAGTACGCGCAGCTTTTTAAGAGTGATATAGCAATGAGACTTGCAAGAAGCACCGTGGAGGAGCTCTATCTTCCTACTATCGAGTGGTATTCTCGCTATCCTCTTGAGCGCGGTGAAGCTAAGGGCGACGTAAGCGGAAGCGTCACGGGTACCGTGAACGGCTGGAGACTTTCGAGCGACATCGGTTGCGCGTTTATGTGCGTGGACGGACTCGCGCATTACTATACTGCCACTCGCGACGAGCGAGTAAAGCGCTTTTTGGATGCGGTAATAGACCTTTTCATCACGGTTGATCTTGTAAAATATAAATTGCAGACGCATACCACCCTCACAGCCTTGAGAGGTATTCTTGAGCTTTACCGAACCACCAATGACGATAAGTACCTACGCATAGTCAGAGAAAAGCTTGACGTATATATCGCCGAAGGCATGACATTAACTTATGAGAACTATAATTGGTTCGGCAGACCTGATACCTGGACCGAGCCATGCGCCGTTGTTGATAGCTTTATTCTCGCGTCCAAGCTTTACAGCATCACAAGTGAGGAAAGGTATAAGACCTTGGCAAGACGCGTATGGCTAAACGGTCTCGGCTTTTGCCAAAGAGCAAACGGAGGCGCCGGACCCAACACCTGCGTTACACCCGATCAACCGATCCTTCGAGTATCTATGTACGAGGCTCCGTTCTGTTGTACGATGCGTTATGCAGAGGGCTTACTTGAGTATACGAGAAACGCGGATATGCTTGTATGTGATCTAACGCTTGAGCCTGAAATGGATAAACTTGGAAGAATATTTGTAGACGACGCAATAATGGTAAAGAGCGGTGATAATCTCGTCCCGATATACTCCTATGGCTTTTTGACGGAGGATGATGCAAAAGCAGCAGAGCTTAAAATATTGAATTAGGTAAAATGTTGTCCGGATAGCATTTTTTGTAATATTTGTAAACTATAATTAACAAAAACGCATTTAGTGAGTGTCTTTGCTATTAGATGCTAATTTGCGAATGAACGGCAAAAAACTGCGCACGGTATTGATTTCGCGCCTGATTTTTAACGTAAAAACGTAAACTTAGCGTCTAATACGCGGCTTTCGCCGTATTTTACACTATATTTGCTAAAAAACGCCCTTCGCGGCTCGGCTTTTGATAGGTCGGCTCGATAGGGCGTTTTCTATATATTTAAAATATTTGGAAATATATGGAAAAAACATAGGGCATTCTAAACAAAAAGTAGAAAATGAGTTGTACATAAGGTAGAAAAAGCGATGAAGATATATTCTTTCTATTGACTTCTCAACACTACGGTTATATAATAAAATATCTTATTATGTTTATTTTGAGGCGTGTGCGTATGTGCGAAAGGCTTCACGGAGGTAGCATGTTGATCCGTATCAATAACTTGGCAAAGAAATACAGCTCTAAGGCTGACTATATCGTAAAGGACATAAACATCCATGGCAACGCCGGCGAGATCATAGGCATTCTCGGTCACAACGGCGCGGGAAAGTCCACCACGATAAAGTGCGTTACCGGTATGCATCCTTATGAGATGGGTGAGGTCGTTATCGACGGACACGATCTCAAGACCGACGCTATTGAGGCAAAAAAGAGCTTTGGTTACGTTGCCGACGAGCACGTCCTATTCGAAAAAATGACCGGATATGAGTACGTCAACTTTATGGCAGATCTTTACGACGTCTCCATTGAGGATAGAAAAGCAAGGCTTGATCGCTATCAGGAGTTGTTCGCCCTCGGCGACTCTATCCACAACCCTATATCCTCCTATTCTCACGGTATGAAGCAGAAGATCTCCTTTATGGCGGCCCTGATCCACAATCCGAGAGTATTTATCGTTGACGAGCCCATGGTCGGTCTTGATCCGTATACCGCCAACTCTGTTAAGCGCTTTTTCAAGGAACATGCCGAATCTGGCAATCTCGTTCTTTTTTCTTCTCATAATCTCGACGTTGTCGCAAAGCTGTGCGACAGGGTATACATAATCGACCAGGGCAGGATACTTGAGCATATCAACGTTGCCGAATTTAAAGCGTCGGGCAGAGATCTTGAGGAATACTTCCTCTCCATTACTCAAAGAGAGGCAAGAGTATAAGCCCCACGGCTCCTTAGCCGGACATTCTCATTATCTCGCTTCAGATGAAAAGGTGTAATATGAACAAATTTTTGGTATTGTTTAAGCACGAGATGAAAATGCAGTTCCCTCTGAGACCTCAGAAGGGCAAGAGGGTAGACCTCCTCGGCGCGCTTTTATCGGTGCTTATGGTAATTATGATCTCGGCGGTATTCGTAACGATTTTATCCTCGGTCGTTTCGAATTACGCGCTGGTTAAGGTGAATAACGTGCTTGATCCCATCATGAGAACTAAGGAGCTACTCAATGTGTGCTATATGGCTCTGATACTCGTTCTCACTCTTGCGGGACTTGAAAATATGCGAAGAACTCTTACCGAGAAAAAGCACAGCGTGCTGTTTTTGCGCATACCGGTAAAGCAGCAGACTATCTTTGCGAGCAAGCTCCTGACTCTTCTTATATCAAGCTACCTTTTGGCATTTTTGCTTATCGGATCGGTAAGCCTTATATTCTACCTCTCGGTAGATCTGCCCGCTACGTTTTGGCTTACGTCGTTTGTCGTATGGCTGCTTATGCCTGTGGCATCGTTCTTATTTTCCACTCTTTTACTCGTCCCTTACATTAAGCTGATAGAGTTTTTGGGACGCAGATACTTGTTAATGTTCGTATCAGTCAGCGCTGCGGTTATGGGCGCCTTTCTTCTTTATTCCGAATTTCTTGAGACGCTCAGGTCCTTGCTTGAGACCGGATCGATCAAGTTCTTATTTAACGAGCGCTTCGTCAACACGCTCGGCGATCTTCTAAAATGGGCTTATCCCGCTCGCTCTTACGCTTGTATCGCGATGGCTACGGAGCTTTTACCCTCTTTGGCGATAGCAGTTCTGATAGCGCCGATATCCGCTTTGGCAGTCTGCCTGATCTCTCACAGACTCTTCGTCGCGACACTCTACAAAAATGAAAGCAAGGTCCGCAAGGCTAAAATATCGGCAAAGCCGAGAAAGCTTTCTCCCCTCATCTCCTTGATTAAAAAGGAGTTTATTACGATTTTCAGAGAGCCTAAAAACCTCTTCTCATATTTCGCTATCGCGGCAAGCATGCCACTTATGGTATATTGCTGCTACAGTATGTTCGAGTCGCTTATACTCAATATGATAGGTATGAGCGTCAGCTTCCCATTGGCTGTAACCGTGGTGCTCATCTTCAGCATTCTTACCAATACCTTCTGCGCCAACAACGTCACAAGAGACGGCGCTGCGGCGATGAAGGCGAAGATGTTCCCGGTTAAGGCGTCGACCATACTTCTTTCAAAGGTGCTGCTTTGCGGTATCGTAAGCTCGCTTTCCGTTATCGCCAGCCTTACCGTGCTCGTCGCTACCGACTCGCTCGGCATTGTGGACGCGCTCATTCTCACACCCATGGCTATCGCGTTTTCTACGGCGCAGATCTTCATCGCTACGAGAATGGATCTCAACGGCGCGCGCCTTTCCTCAAATCTTGCGCAGATGAAGAGCGCGAGCAACAGGACGATAGCTAAGGTCGTGGCGCTCGGACTTCTTCTTGCTCTTGCGTCCGGACTTCTCTCGCTCGTGGCGTATATCTTCGCGCAGGGCTCAAGTCTGCTTGTGATAGCCGAGCTTGGTCTGAAGCGAGTACACGCCTACCTTCTCCCATATTCGATAAGTCTTGTATATCTCGGCTCCGCTGTGGCTTACTACGGATTTAAGATCGAGAAAAGCCTTGATGGCTTGACCTTGTAAGGAGGCGACGGATATGGTAATAATGATAATTTTGCTGATCCTTTGTTTACCGCTTGTTCTTATGCTCAGCCTTTATACTACGACGAGCGTCGTGAGTATAGCCGTTGACGTTCCCGTAACCGGTATAGACGTTACCGTAGAGCAGATGATAGAGCTGGATCTTGACAAGGGAGAGAGCTTTGAGATACCCTATACGATATCTCCTATAGAAGCCAAGCGCAAGGACGTGCGCGTCACCTTTAGCCAAATAGGCGAGGAAAAGCTCGCGGAATTTTCGGTAGACGGCGACAGGATAACTCCTACCTCCTACGGCTCGGCTCGAGTTACGGTAGAGACCGAGGACGGAGGATACCGTGATTCCTTTGACGTTATAGTGTATTCAAAGCAAGTTGAGAGCATCAGCTCCTCGCTTGAGAATACCACCTTGACGGTTGGCGAGAGCGCTGTGATAAAAACCGATTACAATCCCACCGTCGTCAGAGATGCCGGACTCACTTACAAAGTCAAGGAGGGAGAGGGTGTCGTTTCGGTATCCTCCTCCGGCGTGGTCAAGGCGTTGAACGTGGGCAGGGCGCTTATCGTGGTGATCTCCTCGGATAACCCCGACGCTCGTTCGGAGCTTTACGTCGACGTCGTAAGCTCGGGAGTGTTCGACTATCCCGATAGCGAGGGCTACATTACTGCGCTTACCAACGAGGGCAAGATCCCCGTTGTCGTAAATCCCGAGCTTTCGGGTCTTACCTATTCGGTAGATGCCTTCTTGTCAGACGGAGAGCCTCTTGGCGATTCCGTAGTAGAGCTTACGTACGACTCCTCGCAGGGCGCTTTGCTATATCGCTTTATTGACGAGGCGTTCGTCGGAGATATAGATATCAGATTCACGCTTACCAATGGCGGTGAAGCTCCCGTGACTAAATCGTATATCCTGCACCGTATCAGCGAGATCAGTATAGATTGGTCAGACCGTAGCGGCAGCGGAGAGTACACGGTGTTCAACAGCGACTCCGCCGGATCTCGCATTGGCATTGATCTCAGACCTCTCGGCGCCGACGTTTCTTATGAGATAACGCTCACATACAGCGCCGTGACCGACGTCATCGGTACCGTCACCTCAGGCGTAGCCTTTGAGCTTGTCGAGGGCGTAAGGTACGTTTCGGAGGGCGGATATCTTTCGGTAGAGCTTGAGTCATCATCATCCGGAGTCTACCTTGTCCTCAGAGGCGAGTATGAGCCGGGACTTGATGAGATAGGGCTTACCGCTACTACGATAAAGCTTACCGTCCGTGATAATTATACGGGCAAGACAACGGTTCTTGACGATATAACCGTTGTAGTATATTAATTATATATGTTAATTTACGTCGAAAGACAAAAGGAGAGAAAATGAAAAGGATTTTACTCTTACTGACGGCTACTTTACTAACCGTCGTTATGGCTTTTACACTCTTTGGCTGTAAAAATAAGAATGTTGAAGAGCCTGTAACAAGCTACACTCTTGATTACACCAACTTTAACTCGGTCGCCGTATTTGGCGAGGAGCTGTCACTTTCCGGGCTTAAGCTCGTTGGGTCGGACGGAAACACCGTCACCGTAACGAGAGATATGGTAAACGGTATAGATACCTCTACCATAGGCTCGAAAAAGTTTACCGTTTCCTACAACGGTCAGAGCTTTACCGTGGATTATTCCGTAAGGTATAGGATTACCTACGTGGTCGGTGAATTTGAAAAGGTACAGCTCGTTACCGATATTAGCGAGATAGTAGTACCAGAGATACCGGTCATAGCGGGAAAGCAGTTTGATTCCTGGTCTATTCAGCTTCCCACAGCGCTTACCTCCAATTTGCGTATAGACGCTATCTTCCGTACGCTTTCCTCAAAGGAGGAGAACGCGTATACCTGGACCGGAGAGGGCGTTATCAATCTTGACGGTTATCTTTCCGATGGCGCAAGTCTTAATCTTACCGTTACCGATGAGGCGGGCAATGCGCTTGAGAACATAGCGAGTGCGGATCTTGCTTCCGGCAGTATACATTACGCTCTCGGAGGTATGAGTAGCGTTAAGATCGCGATCTACGGAGAGGGAGTAATGCCTAAGAGCTGGCTTGTTAAAAAAACGGACGCTCCCGCGCTTACTATATCCGGTGGCGCTGAGGCAGTAGCAATTCCTCTTGGCAGTAACAGAGAGTCGCAGAAGATAAACGTTTCCGACACGGGTATAGCCTTTAAGTATTCCGTAACCTCCGACAATGCTAACGTCAATGCAGCTGTGGCAAACGGATATCTCTTTATCGACGTTATCAAGGCGGGCTTGACCGAGCTTACCGTAAGAGCGGTAAACTCTACCAACGAGCTTGAGTGCATAGATATCAAGCAGTACGTCGTGGTTGCTCCCGGCGGCTTCTATATCACCAACGATACCGTGGAATACGGCATCGAGGACGTATGGACCATAGGCAGACATAACGCCGAGGCGTTGCCGAGCCTTTCGATATCCGTACCTAACCCCGAAAAGATCGGCGAGGGCTTTTATCAGAACGTGTCTTGGGTAAGCGGCAACGATAAGGTATCGATATCTGCTGACGGTGTGATCACTCTTGCCGAGAATACGGCTCCCTCCGACCTCGTCGATATCAAGGCGGTGTTCGGATATAAGGGCGTTACCGTAGAATCCGCGCCTATGAAGGTGCGTTGCGTTTACAACGGCGTCAACGTGTACAGCTATTCAGAGCTTTACGCCGAGACCAAAAGCTCAGATCCAAGACCTATAGTTCTTCAAAACAATATAAAGGAAGATTTCTCCGCTACCAATTTCGTGTGGATGAAGTCTACCTACGACCTTACCTATTATTACAATATCGGCAAGTCCGAGGATGATATGAGAGTAAAGGTGCTTCTTCAGTTTAAGAGTAACGTTTACGGCAACGGCTATGAGATAAATGCTCATAACGCAACCATCGGCTCTCACGACTCGACGGGTAAGCCTACGGAAAATTCTCTCTTCAAAAACGGACCTCTCAACTTCGTATCCCTTGCTCAAACAGGCGGCGCCGTAAGCTGTAAGGGACAGGACAACATCGTTTTCGGAGTATACGAAAACGTAATGCTCAACAACGTAGTGCTTAAGAGCTGTGATCCCGCTGTCGTGGACGGAAAGATCAATCTCGCTCAGCTTGAATACGCGGGAACGACGGTTGAGATTCTCGGCGACAACGTAATCATCGAGTATTCAAGACTTATGAACGGTCGTACCGTCTTAAGAGCGTTCGGCGACGAGAAGGATGCCGAAAAGGAGATCGACGTTGAGGTCAGAAACAGTGTGCTTAAGGGCTCTCGTGAGTTCAACGCGCGTGTAGGAAGCAATCGCTTCGTATTTGATGAAAACGAGGCGTCTCCCAATCTCCCCGGCGATACCGGAGCAGATTATAACGTAAAGAAGAGCTACAATTCTATGAGCGCCGATCAGAAATCCGCTTATGATGAAAAGTATATCAACACCTTCGTTACCTTTGAGAACGTAGTATTTGAGGATGCGGGAGTATTCGCCATCGCTATTGATTCTCACTTCGCAGGTCCCGCTCTTCATGATGGCTCAGGCTTCGTTAACGGAATGCTTGAGGGCTGGTATGACCTTGCAAAGACCAGCTACGGCGCTAAGGTTACGCTCAAAAAGGACGTAAGACTTTATAGCTGGAAGCCTGTTGACGATATAGATTCAAGCACCCTTTTTGAAAACAACATTCCCGCAAGCAACTCCTTGTCTGGACTCAAGTTTGATATTAAGGAGCTTGTCAAGGCTCTCGTAACTACAAATAGCAATTACTCCGGTGTTTTCTTCAACTACAACGGAGTGGATTACATACACGCCGGAATTGCATTCTTCGGCGGCGGTAAAAATTACGGCGTAGTAGAAAACGCGATCACCTCCACCACCTTCAACCATGCTCTTCAGGAGTATGAGGTAACGCTTAAGGACGTTAAGCAGGAGCTGTTTGAGAAGGCGAGCGGCGACAAGGCGTTCTATTTCTACCTCTACGACAGTAAGGGAACATTCACCTACGAGACTCAGATAAATATGACCGGTAAATACGATTGCCTCTACGCAAAGTAAGACCGTTTAAAATATAAAAACGACGATATCGCGTCGGCAAAGGATTTAAGGAGAAAAATATGTCAATAGCAATGAAAAGAATATTGAAGGCGACCTTCTGGATACTGTTTATCGCCTTTGATATAGTTGGCTTGGCAGCGCTTACGAACTCGTCCGTCAAGGGACAGTACACCGTTAACTCGGAGGAGTTCGCCGCGGTCGTTGAATGTGGCGACGAGCTTATATTCGAGGATATCGAAATCATAGACAACAGAGTTTTCGGACTCCGTAAGACTACGCTTACCGAGGATATGATAGTAAGCGTTGACGACGTTGATTCCTCGGGAACCAAGCGCGTTGTATTTAAACACAACAACAAGCAGTTTACCGTTGAATTCCAGGTAAAGTACAGAGTAGAGTTCTTGGCTTACGATCAGATCATAGATACTCAGCTCGTATTGAACGCGGAGGAGCTTGTTCTTCCCACACCCACTCCCAAGCAGGGTTACGACTTCTCACATTGGGATTACGATCTTTCCAAGGGCATAAGCGGCAATATTCAGCTTAACGCCGTATTTAAGGAAATAGATTATCCCGCGCTTGAGCCTCTTTCCGCGACCTACGGAGATACTCTTGCAAAGTTCACCCTTCCGTCCAACGAGCTTGGCGGCTGGCAGTTTGTTGACGCTCTTGATACCCCTGTTGGTAATTCCGGTGTTAACAGCTTTATGGTAAAGTACGTTTTCAATGATGATCAAGGCTATTACAAGTACGACTTCGTTGATATTGGCGTAGATAAGCAGTATCTCTCCTTTGAGATAGGCGAGGAGAGCTTTGTATATGACGGCGAGGCTCATTTCCCGAGCTACTCTCTTTCCGAGAGCGTAGAGGTTCTCGTGATCGGTAATGCCGGCACAGTACCCGGCGTTTACGAGTATACTCTTGAGATCGTAGACGACAACTACTTCGGCAGCTATACCGGTTCCTATGAGATCACAAGACCTACCGTTACTGTAAACGTTTCCTCAGCGACCATCGTTTATCCCGAGGCTGTTCCGGAATTTACCTATACCGTAGAGGGCTTTGAGAACGTAGAGCTTCTCGGCATCGAGATAGTAGCTCCCGCCATCGCGTCTCAGATCGGCGCTTACGTAATTGACGTTACCTACACCAACGACAACGTTGACTACGTTATAAATACCGGTACTCTTGTAGTTCTTAAGGGCGACCGTGAGGTAGCTACTCCCGAGATCGGAGAGGTTACCTATGAGGATACTCTCGCGGACGTTGAGTTCCTCGGCAAGTACCTCGGTACTTGGGCGTGGGAAAATCCCGAGACCGTTGTTGACAGCATAGACGGTATGACCGCCTTCGCGATCTTCACTCACGACGATCCCAACCTCAATCCCGTCAGAATTCCCATTGAGATCAGCAATGTCAAGAAAAAGACCTTGACTATAACCGTTACCGAGAGCGTATTCGTTTACGAGTCCGGTAAGGAATATAAGCTTGCGTACGAGATATCCGGCAGCATTTACTCGGACGTTTACACCGAGCTTAACGTTAAGGGCAACGCTCCCGAGACCAACGCGGGCGTGTATAGAAAAACTCTTTATATAGAGGATAACAGATACGAGGGTACCGTAGCCTTTGACCTCACTATTGAGAAGGCTGTACCCACCACCGACTTCACTACTGTTTTCGCAACCGTATGGAGCGAGGATATAACTATTGGCTCTATCGTTCTTCCTGCGGGCTACGCGTGGATCAACCCCGAGGCAAAGCTTTCAGGCGCAGGTGAGTTCGTATTTGAGGCTCGCTTTACTCCCGAGGATACCGATAATTACGTTTTGGTTGACGGCAGCTTTAACGTAACCGTCGCAAAGGCTGAGCTTACCGTTGACGGTGTGCTTGACGCCTACTTCAAGTCCTACGACAAGACCGGATTTGATATAAAGAATTCCGGCATTACCGCGTATTACACCGACGGCGAGCTTGCTATAAAGTATTATAAGGATGGCGTCGAGGTATCCGAGATGGTTAACGCCGGAGAATATACCGTTGTTATCACGGTTACCGAGGGCGCAAACTACCTTGGCAAGACCATTGAAAGAACCGTAAGGATCGACGCGATAGAAAACACCCAGACCGTTCTTACCGAGCAGACCGCAACCTATGGCAACTCGCTTGACGCGCTTAAGCTTCCCGAGGACAACGAGGGTAAGTGGTCGTGGCTCGAGACCGAGATTGGCTCTGCGGGTGTTAAGACTCTTACCGCGGTTTATACTCCCGACGCAAACGGCAACTATCTGCCCCGCGAGGTATCCGTTACCGTTACCGTTAAGAAGATCGCGATAGACGTTCCCACCATTTCCGATAAGCAGTATACCGGCGAGGAGATCTCTACCGGACTTTCCGATACCGATATCTATACCGTTGCGGGCGATCTTTCCGCTACCGATGCCGGTAACTATTGGATCAGCTTTACTCTCCGTGATTACGTAAACTACGAGTGGCGTGGATACGAGGACGTAGAGTCCATCAGCAGAAGCTACAAGATCAGTAAGGCGCTCAACGCTTGGATCACCGAGCCCGAGAATATCACCGGCGTTGTATATAGCGGAGAAGCGGTTTATATGATCGCCGAGGCTCAGCACGGTACAGTCAGCATCGTGTACACCATTAACGGCGAGGTTGTAGACGCGCCCGTTGAGGCTGGCGTTTACAAGGTAATTATCACCGTTACCGACGACAACTACGATAGCCTTGAGGCAGAGAGAACTATCGAGATCGTACAAAAGCAGATCGCGCCTCCCACGGCGGCATTCACTACTCTCGTATATAACGGCAAGGCGCAGAGCGTGCAGATAAATGGCGCGGATCTTGGCACTCTTTACTACGTTGACTCCGAGCAAAAGGGTACTAACGCGGGCGACTCCGTATACGCCATAATCAAGCTTACGGATACGAGAAACTATAAGTGGCAGGGTATTGACGGTGCTACCGTAACTCTTACGGCAACCGTTACCAAGACGACAGTCACCATCACGGCGGCTCCCTCTATCGATAAGAGCGTATGGACCTACACCGACGCAGAGGGAGTAGTCACCAACGCTAAGCTCGATGAGATGTCCGAGTCTCTCGGTATCACGGCAGAGCTTCTCTTCAGCTACAAGGGCGGCGCGTTCGTTTCTATCGATACTCTCAGAAACAGCGACGGCAGACTCAACACCGGTACTTACAGCGTTAAGGCTGTTGTAAACGCTACCGCTAACTACGACAGAGTAGAAAGCGAAGTATTCACATTTACAGTTAATCAGGCAACTCCCGACGGCGCTACCGTAAATTGGGGTAGCAGTCCCTCCTATAACGGCGAGTATTACCAGAATCTCCTCGCTCCCACGGGAGTTACCGTTACCTACGGCGGCAAGGCTGTCGCGATCACCTCTTACACCTATAAGCTTTCATCCGCAGGCTTCAACGGAGCATCTACCGTTTACGTATTTACGGTTACTCCTAAGGATACCGTAAACTTCATCTCAGCTGATATCAACGTTACCGTAGCTCTTAAGACCGTCGCTACCATCGGACACGGCGGCGTTGCGTACGGCAGCATTGAATCTGCTCTTGAAAATGCGGTGAGCGGAGACGTGGTTTGGGTAATTCCCGATACCACCGGCAACGTAAGGATCATCAAGGACGTTACGATAAAGAGCGGCGTTACCTTGAGACTTCCCTACGGCGCAGGAGCAGATGATTATAACAAGGATTACAAGGCGGCTCTTTCTTACGATAACGACAAGACGGTGGATGCCTCCGCAGAGACCGTTCCCGAATACCTTAAGACTCTCGTTACTCTCGCAGAGGGTAAGAAGATAACCGTAGCCTCCGGCGGTACCCTCGATATTGCGGGTGAGCTTTCCGGCGGTGGATACACAGCTACTTACCTTAACTTTGCGGGACATACGGCTCGTTACTACGCTCTTCTTCAGCTTGAGAAGAATTCTACCGTTGACGTAAGCGGCTTGGTAAACGCTCTTGGATTTATCAGAGAGGTATCTGAAAATAATAGCAGTAGCGTTCACGTCAGAGCCGACGGCACCTTGTATCAGCCTTTTGTTATTCGCGATTTCAGAACCGGTAACTATATGACTGCGGCAGCAGAATACGGCGGACTTCTTAGTGGAAAGCAGTGGACTCATAGGTTCGCGCCCTTCACCCGATTCATATTTATGAACGTTTCTCCCTCTGTAAAGATCGAGTATGGCGGTAATATGTACGCGGTTGTAAATGTTTACGCGAACTCTACGATCAACGACTGTACACTCAACTTTGTCGGAACCACGAGCGACTTCTACCTCTGCCTTGAGAGAGGATATATGACCGCTAAGTATGACGTTGATACCGAGGTTATGGACGTTGACCTTTACGGTGGCGCTACTCTTTATAACCTCTCAATTTCCATTGGTGGTCTTATCGGCGAAGTTAAATCCAGTATGTATACCTTCGCCCTTACTTATCATTACAACGTATCTCTTAACAAGCTTGACGATCAGGAAAACGCTCTTTACACCATGACGAGTGAATACAAGATGATGCCCGGAGCTAAGATCGTTGTCGAAAAGGGAACTACTCTTAAGGTTGAAGATTCTATAAATATTTACAGCGGTGAGTTCCAGGAGAGAATTTATAAGGTAAATAAGGATGATCACTCTCAGATCATTTGCGAGATACTCCATTATCCCGACGGCAAGGGCGACGCGCTCCTTATCGTCAACGGCACTTTGATTGCCAACAAGCTCGGTGGTAAGGTATTTACCGAGACCGACGGAGCTAAGATAAAGATCACCGGCGCAACTACCGTTGGCAGCTGGGAGATCTCCGAGTTCTACGAGGCGGGCGGCATTGCGGCGCTTACCAGCGCGGTATTACCCACCAAGTACTACGAGGTTTCCAACACCACCGTTCTTTACTACGGTAGCAGCACATTGTCTTGCGAGGTAGGTAGGGATTACGTCTCAGAGGGCGGAGTTTGGACGACGATTGACGCATTTGAGTTCACGGTTCCCGATTACTACGATCTCAAGTGGACCGACAATAACGGAGAGCATTCTACCGTTGGTCTTGTCGGCACTGACAGAACCATTATGATCCCCAACGACGTTGATATAACCGTTATCGTAGGTAAGAATTACGTATATCTTGATAACGCTACATCATCCTACACCTTCTCGAGCCTTGACGCCTTTATGGCTCGTACCGATTGTGAGATAGTATGGAAGTCGAGTCTTAGCGATCTTCCCAACGTATATTACGTTCCTACCTTCACTCTTAACAGCAATCTTGACAGCTGTACCGTAACTCTCTACGGCTTAAGCACCGATAACTCTCCCGAGAGTAGCTCGGCTTATATCGTTCTTGAGATCAGCAAGACCTACAAGAAGAATAACTACGACGTTACCATATCCGTAACCGTAAGCGGCATCGATCAGGCCAATATCAAGGCTACCAGCGGCTCTTACGAGAACGGCGCGTATACCAATACCGGATCCGGTTCGACTACCGTAACTCTTCAGCTGACCGTCAACTCGGAAAATTCCGGAGCTGCTATCACAGCTAACGCGACGACCTCTGAGAAGGAGCAGGAGGGTGGCGGCAACAGCGGCGGCAACAGCGGTTGCGTTACTCCCGATACCTTGATCACCCTTGCGGACGGCACTCAGGTGCGTGTGGATTCTCTTACCGGCGATGAGCTTCTCCTCGTTTGGAATCTTGAGACCGGTAGCTTCGATTTCGCACCCATTATGTTCGTTGATAGCGAGGCTATGGCAGAGTGTCAGGTAGTTTATCTCCACTTCTCCGACGGCACTGTTGTAAAGGTAATTTACGAGCACGGCTTCTGGGATTACGATCTTGGCAAGTACGTATATCTTGATGAGACTGCGGCTGACTACATCGGTCACACCTTCGCTAAGCAGAACGGTGACGAGCTTGTAAGAGTTCAGCTTGTTGACGTTAAGATCGTTACCGAGATCAATAGCGCGTGGAGCCCTGTTACCGTAGGACACCTTTGCTACTTCGTAAACGGTATGCTCTCTATGCCCGGCGGCGTAGGCGGTCTGTTCAACATCTTTGAGGTTGACACGGATACCATGACCTACGACTATGAGGCTATGGCAAGAGATATCGAGACCTACGGTCTTTACACCTACGAGGAGCTTAACGCGATCTGTCCTCTCACCGAGGATATGTTCAACGCGGCAGGCGGCGCATATCTTAAGATATCCATCGCTAAGGGCAATCTCACGGTAGATGAGCTCGTAGAAATGATCAACAGATACAGCAAGTACATTTAATTTAATAAATTGCAACGGCGCTTTTATAAATTGCCATTTGGCATAACAGTCGTTGTAATTCAACTGTAAAAAAGAGGTTGAGTCAAATGCTTTTAGCTAAGCAGGAGGCTCAACCTCGTTTTTTGTTTTAAAACTATAAAAGGTATACCGTGTTAAAAAATAATGCATATTTCGTGTATTTATCTCCTTTTTCGGCAATACTAACCACACAGTAATGATAGTGAGGTTATGATGTCGTTTAATAAGGTTGAGATATGCAACGTTGACACGTCTACGCTTATGACTTTGACAGAGGATGAAAAGCAGGAGCTGCTGAAAAGGACACGCGCGGGAGACATGGCCGCGCGAGAGCGTCTTATACTCGGAAATCTGAGGCTCGTACTCAGCGTTGTCGGCAGATTTAACTCTAAGCGCGATATGGCGGACGATCTCTTTCAGGTCGGATGCGTCGGACTTATCAAAGCGATAGACAACTTCAATCCCGAGTTTTCGGTCAGATTTTCCACGTATGCCGTGCCGATGATTATTGGAGAGCTTAGGCGATATCAGAGGGACAACAGCTCGGTCAGAGTCAGCAGAGGGATACGCGATCTTGCGTATCGCGCCCTGCAGATCAAGGAGGAAGTGTCTAAGAGCGAGGGGCGTGAGGCTACGATTTCTGAGATAGCAAGGGGGCTCGGTGTCAGCGAACGCGCCGTCGGCGAGGCTATGGAGGCCATCGTTGAGCCCGTGTCGCTTTTTGATAGTGTATACGGCGAGGATGACGACAAGATGTACGTCATAGACAAGCTCTCAGACGAGTCGGAAGAGAGCGAGGTATGGATCGAGAATATAGCTCTCAAGGAGGCGCTCGGAAGACTCGTCGGACGTGAGCGCGATATCATAATGAGGCGCTATTATAATGGCAAGACGCAGATGGAGATAGCAGACGAGATAGGCATAAGTCAGGCGCAGGTCTCAAGGCTTGAGAAGTCGGCGATAGACAAAATGCGCAAATGGATGGGGTAACCGGCAACGATGCGTCGTCGCAATGATATCCGTCGTGGACGGATGATATCCACCAAAGGTGGAAGAAATCCTTGCAGGATGAAATCCGATAAATCGGATGAGGGAGAATCGCCCATTTTGTGATGCAGCAAAGACACAAATCACATTTTTCATAGGAACTTTTGTGTTACAGCACACTTTTTCATAGGAACTTTTGCGCTAAGGCACATTTTTTCTAACGAACTTTTAAAAATGCGCTACTGATCTGATACCGCATAGCGCAAAATTAAAACAAAAAAATCCCCTTAAAGCAGTTTGAAGCCCAAGCGACGGGCAACTACCTTAAGGGGATTTTTTACTATTAATATTAGATATGTATTGTTATTAATATACGGTATCTACAAACTGCTTTTCGCAGAATACTATACCAATGAGCAGACCTACCGCGATAGCTACCTCGGTAGCTACGAGCGCGAAGGGAGTCATAGAGAATACGAAGATGGAGAATATACCGAGAGCTGCTACCGCGCCGGCGATAGATGTGGATACGATATATACCGTCTTGAAGCATCTCTTGAAGAGAAGAAGCGCTATCATAGCCGATACAACGGATACGATGGTACTGAAGAGAGCCGCGTCAGACATAGGAAGGAGCCAAAGGAGTCTCTTTACGAATACGGTGCTGCGAAGGAGCTTGTGCATAAGGAAGGAGAGCGCCGTATAACCAACACCCGCGCCGATGATAAGGATGGTGAGAGTGTGGAGCTTTGCGCAAAGGATCGCAACAAATACGGAGATAAGCACTACCGCGATAATGTAGGGATCAAGCACCTTTTCCATACCGGGGAAGCTTGCCGCAAGAGTGGGGGCAAACATATCTGCCGCGAATGTACCAACGAGAACGCCGGCAGCCGTGGGAAGCACTACCTTGAAGAACTTATAGCTATATTTAGCGAAAAGCAACAGCGCCGCGGAAACGAGTATTGCAAGGGGAATTGCAAACATACCAAATCTTCCCGCAAAGGTCAAGAGGCTTTCGCTTACTTTCTGAATTAATTCCATTTTTACCTCCAGTAAGAGAATTATGCATATATTATATCATTAATAAAACAAAAATTCAATATATAAGAGCAAAATATTTCAAAAAATGTAAAGATATGCGCGGTTGCACACCGATACGCTCCGGTTTGACTTATACGATCGCGCTTTGGAAGGCGACTGCCTTACCTATGATCTTGATTGCCTCAAGCTCGCGACCGACGTAAACGAGCGGCGCGTAACGTGGATTTTCAGGCGAGAGAACGAGCTTTGCTTCATTTGGATAGTAGTACACTCTCTTGAGCGTCGCCTCATCGTTGATGATAACTGCGGCTATCTCTCCATTCTCCACGGAGCTCTGGGATCTGATAAAGACAACGTCGCCGTCGTATATCCTTGCGCCTATCATAGAGTCGCCGTGAGCCTTAAGGCAGAAGTCGGCGTTGAGTCCACCCGCCGCGTTTATGAAGCTCTCGTGTCGCTCCTCCGCGTATATCGGCATACCGCAGGCGATGTCACCAAGCACCGGTAGCTGAGTTACCGACATAGGCATAACGTTTTTATACGAGACCTCCGGCTCGTCGTCCCAACCCATCAGCTCTTGCGGAGTAGTGCCAAGCGCCATAGCCAGACTCTCCACCTTTTCCGGCGGTACGTTAGTGATGGTTCCGTTCTCATAGCGGTGTATGGTCTGTTTGCTCGTGCCGATAAGCTCTGCGAGATTATCGAGAGTCATACCCTTAGACTTTCTTAACTCCTTTAGTTTACTCGACTTCATTTTTCACACCCTTCCTCTTGTTTAAACAGTTAAATGTAAAGTACAGCTTTCAATAATGTGACTATCCGATAAATATATACCATATACGTCACGTTTATGCATAAAGATTTTTACACAAATCTTCAATGGGCGATACGACTTGACGCGGTACTTTATTTTTCTTCTTTATTCGACAAAATCATTGTATCATAAAGTCACCTAAAATGCAATACCTTTTTGAGAAAAAATGCAAAAATCACTTGACAAGTGACTTTTGGTGTGTTAGAATAGTCACGTAACGAGTTACTTCACGTCTTTTCCCTTGCGTGTCAGGTTACTTTTTTGGTATATTTCCACACTCATTACGATTGACGGTATATCCTTCCGTCACTTCTTTACCGTGCCAGAAAAGCGACTTAATCGTTACAACGGTATTTAAACAAAAATGCTCCGCGCTCAGCCCCGCGCGGGGGGATGTCTAAAACGAGAGGAAAGGAGCTGTGACTGTGTTTTTCAGAAACTACAGCACGTACGAGGGTGAGCCCGCAAGACTCTACCGTTCACCCGAGAGTATAAGAAAGGACATCTTTGAGATAAAGACGAAAATTGAGTCTGTTGATTCGATGCTTAATATCAGGAGCGTACTAACCGGCTTGATCGATGAGTGCGCCGATGGGGAACCCGAAAAGTGGATAGCCGCTTTGTCCGAGATCGTAGCCGATGCGGAGGAAACTCTCGATAAATTAAAAAGGCTGAGACAGTCCCTGGATTGTCTTTTTGAGGAATTGGAGGATACGAGATGGGCGTTGGGTATTTAGTTGACTTTGGCTATCGCGACAGCATTGACAGTATCATACTCGCGATGTGCCGCGATTACGAGGAGCGTAAGAGGGCGATAAGCGACAAGATCTTTTGCCGCCGCACCCTTATGGAGTACGAGTATCTCAATACTTGTCTTTCCGACGCGGCAAAGGAGATCGCGGGAGATGATTATGAAATCTACATAAAAGAGATAGGCTCAGGCATAGGATATGCAAGAAGCCTTATCGAAGGCGTTTCCGAATTTGAATATAAACGAACTAAAAAGGAGGTAAAGATAAACATAGCTAAAAAGCTACATCTTATCGACTGAATAAAACATTTTTCTACCCCGATTTACGACACTTTTTTTGATTTCTCTTTGGTATAATACTCAAAAAAGAGGCTCGAACTCGACAAGATATTTTACACGTCCGGCGTGTTTTGATGAGTTTGCGAGTCTTTGATATGAAAATCAAGGAGAAGAAAATGGAAAATGAGATTATATCCTTCTCGCATTCCGGCTCTACTCTCACGGCTTATATACGCTGTGAGATAGATCACCATACGGCGAGCAGATTGCGCTCACGGATAGATCGCGAGCTGTTTGTCACCAGACCGCAGATCCTGCGCCTCGTCTTTCGCGAGGTCAGATTTATGGACAGCTCCGGTATCGCGTTGATACTCGGCAGAGTAGAGAGCGCGGGCGCCGTCGGCGCACGAGTACAGCTGGAGGGGCTAACGCCTACTCTTCTTAAGCTCGTCAGACTCTCGGGCATCGAGAGAATAAAAAATCTGACGGTATCGCTGTAGATGTAACGGGAGGGGAAATGAAAAGAATTTTAAATGAAATGAAATTGCGCCTGCCTGCAAGAAGCGTAAACGAGTCGGTAGCTCGCTCGTGTATCTCGGCTTTTATTGCAGAGGCTGATCCGACGGTGGAGGAGCTGTGCGATCTGCGTTGCGCCATATCGGAGGCGGTGACTAACTGTATCGTACACGCCTACCGTGATACCGAGGCTGAAAGGTGCTACGTCTACATATCGGTCAGACTCTACGAGTCACGCGAGGTGAGCGTGGAGGTGTCGGACAACGGGTGCGGTATCGCGGATATCGAACGTGCGCGTACCCCCATGTTTACGACCGGAGAGCCGAGTGAGAGATGTGGTATGGGATTTCTCGTTATGGAAAGCTTTACCGATTCGCTGACCGTGAAATCACGGGTAGGTAAGGGAACAAGCGTCCTCATGAGAAAAAAACTCTCGCCTGTATCCACCGGGGGAAAATGAACGAGCTGAACGAAAAAACAAAAGCGTATGACAAAAATCCCGAGCTGATAGCTCTTTATCGAGACGGTGACAGGGAGGCGGGCGATACGCTCGTTGAGATGAATCTGCCTCTTGTCTATAGCATAGCTGCAAGATTCAAGGAGCGCGCGACTGATATGGGTGACCTGATAGAATGCGGTACTCTCGGGCTTGTCAAGGCTATCAAGACCTTTGACTCGGATCGCGGTTGCGCCTTCTCTACCTATGCCGTGCCTCTGATATTCGGAGAGATACGACGCTTTTTACGTGACGACGGATTTATCAAGGTGTCACGCGAGGAAAAACGGGTGGCTGTGCTTATCAACAAGGAACGCGAGCGAAGGCAGAGTCTCGGGCTTTGCTCCGACGTCTATTCTCTCGCCGAGTCGCTCGGTATGACACCCCAGGACGTCGCCTCGGCAATGTTTATAGACGTTGCCCCGCGTTCGCTTGAGGAGAGCGTGTTCGACGATGACGACTCCACGACG
>JAZOUM010000134.1:0-8819 GCA_045658205.1 Eubacteriales bacterium
ATTATAGGGGTAAGCTTCCCGATTTTAACAAAGGGTTTCGTTGCGCAATAGTAGGAACGAGAAGTCTTTCGGATTACGGAAGAAAAAATGCGTTCAATCTCGGATACGATATGGGATGCGCGGGCGCGACAATTGTTTCCGGAATGGCAATCGGTATTGATGCAGTTGCTATGGCGGGAGCCATTGCTGCCGGAGCTGTTACGGTCGCGGTAATAGGAAGCGGAATTGACGTATGCTATCCATCGGTACATCTTACCCTTGCTCGCAATATTGTTAAAAACGGTTGTGTTTTGACCGAGTATGCACCAGGTACTAAGCCCGAAAAGTTTAACTTCCCAAGACGAAATCGCTTGATAAGCGGCTTATGTCCGGTTACGGTAGTGGTTGAAGGGAAAGAGAACAGTGGTTCGATGATTACAGCTCGCCATGCAAAAGCGCAAGGCAGAGAGGTATTCGCATTTCCGGGTAATGTAGGAAGTGACGGAAGCCAAAGCACCAATCTTCTTATCAAGAACGGCGCGCAGCTTTGTACCGGAGCAGAGGATATTATAAGACGCTTTGAAAAGGAATATCTCGGAGCGCTTAACCCGTTTCTTCTAAAAACACGCCCTGCAGTGAACATAATAGATGTTTTGCGAGAGTTGAAGATATCGGCGCTTACACCGAATGATGATATATATACTATTCCAAAGCCAAAGAAGGAAAAACAAAAAATCGAATCGTCAAGAGAAGCATCACAAAAAACGATTGAAACTAAGACGGAAGAAAATCTTTTACCGGAAATGCCAATTTTTGACGCCGATTTGTTAAAACTTTATAAAAAAATACCGCTGAATGGTGACTGCACGGTCGAGTCCTTAACGGATGACCAGACCAATTTAAGAGCGGTTATGAAATTATTACTTAAGCTTGAAATGGGAAGGTTTATAGTTATGCTTCCCGGTGAGAGAGTTAAGAGAAATATAAGATGAAAGGTACGGTTCACCGTTAACATATGTCGTATTTAGTAATAGTTGAGTCGCCTGCAAAGGCTAATACAATCAAAGGATATCTCGGCCCTAACTATAAGGTAGTGGCATCAAAGGGACATATCAGAGATCTCCCCAAAAGCACACTCGGAATTGACGTTGAAAATGGATTCGAGCCGCACTATATAAATATCCGTGGTAAGGGCGACGTTATAAAAGAGCTTCGCGCAGAGGCAAAAAAGGCGAGTAAGATTTTTCTCGCGACGGACCCTGACCGCGAGGGAGAAGCGATTTCTTGGCACATAGCCTCTCAGCTTGGAATTTCGCCCGAAACTCCTTGCAGAGTTACGTTTAATGAGGTAACAAAGGGTGCGGTTAAGGAGGCTATTAAGGCCCCTCGTACTATAGATACTAAGCTTGTTGATTCACAGCAGGCAAGAAGAATACTCGATAGACTCATAGGCTTCAACCTTTCTGAGTTGCTTTGGAAAAGCGTAAAAAGTGGCTTGTCTGCAGGAAGAGTTCAGTCGATAGCTGCAAGAATTATCACCGAGCGTGAGAATGAAATAAAGAGCTTTGTTCCTCAGGAATATTGGACTCTCGATTCTACTCTTATTGACGAGGACGGTGAACAGCTTTACGCTAAGTTCTACGGAGATCAGTTCGGTAAGCAGAGAATTGAGAATGCCTACGAGGCGGATACAGTTGAAAAATCCGTAAAAAGCGGAACGTTTAAGGTTGTATCGGTTAAGCACGCGCAAAAGCAGAAGCTCCCTGCGCCTCCGTTTACCACCTCTACACTTCAGCAAGAGGCGTCAAAGCGACTTGGCTTCCAAACTCAGAAGATAATGCGTATCGCTCAGGAGCTTTACGAGGGCTTAAACCTTGGATCGGAATTTGGCGGTGTCCAGGGATTGATTACGTATATGCGTACTGATTCGTTGAGAATTTCCGATGTAGCGCAGGAGTCTGCAAGAGAGTTTATAAAGGAACACTTTGGTAACGAGTCAGTTCCCAAAACCAAGAGAGTTTTCAGAGGAAATTCTAATTCTCAGGATGCGCACGAGGCAATTCGTCCATCTAACGTATATATTTCTCCCAAAAAAATCAGAAAAATGCTTACGCTTGATCAGTACAAGCTTTATCGCTTGATTTGGGAGCGCTTTGTATCCAGCCAGATGGCTGCTGCAATTCTTGACACGGTGACTGTTGAGATTGAGAATAACGGTTACGTCTTTAAAACCGGAGGATACGTTGTACAAAAGCAAGGATATCTAGCGCTGTACGTAGAGGATAAGTCGGATGAGGATAATCAGGAGCCTGATTCGGTCAGCCTTACTAAGCTTCCGAGTGTTAAAGAAGGGCAGATCCTTACAGTTAAAGAAATTGTAAAGGAACAACACTTTACAGAGCCTCCGGCAAGATATACGGAAGCATCGTTGATAAAATTCCTCGAGGAGAACGGCATTGGCAGACCCTCCACTTACGCTCCTATAATATCGATAATTACAACGCGTGATTATGTAAAACGAGAAGGAAAGCTCCTTGTAGGTACTCCTCTCGGCGAGGTTACCACTAACTTTACAAAGCAGTATTTCCCTGAGATAATCGACTATGAATTTACAGCGCAAATGGAAGAGAGTCTTGATTCTATAGCGCGCGACGAGAATACTATCGAGGGAGTTATTTCCGGATTCTATCATAAGTTTGCAGAGGAGCTAAAGGTGGCTTCCAAGGAAACAAAGAATAAGGAAAGAGTCTCCATTCCCGATGAGGAAAGCGACGTGATTTGCGATAGATGCGGAGCTACGATGGTATACAAAAAGGGTAAGTTTGGTAAGTTCTTGGCTTGTCCCAACTTCCCGAGCTGTAAAAACACAAAGGCTCTCAGCAAAGACGGAAAACCTGTTGAAGCAGAGGAGAAAAAAGTAGAGCTTGCAGGATTTAAATGTGAGTCTTGTGGTGGGGAAATGGTTATTCGTAGCGGAAGATACGGTTCTTTCTATGCTTGCGCTAACTATCCTACGTGTAAATTCACTAAGCAGAAGATTGTAGAGCTTGACGTTCCTTGTCCGAGATGCGCTTCTAAGGTTGTGGCAAGACACGGAAAAGGAAAGATGCTATTCTACAGCTGTGAAAAGTATCCCGAATGCGACTTCTCATCTTGGGATATGCCTCTTCTTGAAAAATGTCCCGATTGTGGTTCAGGACTTTTCTATAGAAAGAGCAGAAAAAACGTTGTTTGTAAAAATCAGTCTTGCGGTTATAAGCGAGAGGAAGAAATGACGGTAATTGAATAATGTCAGATACTAAGATAAAAATAATAGGCGCAGGTCTTGCGGGCTGTGAGGCGGCATGGCAGGCGGCTAAATTGGGAGTGAATGTAGAGCTTTATGAGATGAAGCCCATAAAATTTTCTCCCGCACATCATAGCGAGGGTTTTGCAGAGCTTGTATGTTCTAATTCCTTTCGATCCAATGCCACAAGCAACGCTGTAGGACTTCTAAAAGAAGAACTTCGACTTATGGGATCCCTCATACTTGAAGCCGCGTACGCAACGGAGGTTCCGGCTGGTAGCGCACTCGCTGTTAACAGAGATGATTTCAGCGAATATATTACAAATAAAATCAAAAATCACCCTAATATAACCGTTATCAATGAAGAGGTTACCGATATAGGCTTCGATTCTATAACAGTCGTGGCTTCCGGACCTCTTACTTCGGAAAAATTAGCAGAGAAAATTGCGGAGATAACGGGAGGAACAGAGCTTCATTTCTTTGATGCGGCGGCACCTATCGTTGATTTTTCTTCTATAGACACATCCAAGGCGTTCTTCGCATCGAGATATGGTAAAGGAGATCCTGAGGATTATCTCAATTGTCCTATGACCGAGGAGGAATACGCAGTGTTCCACAAGGAGCTTTCTTCTGCCGCTACAGCGCCTCTTAAGGCATTTGATCAAGAGCTGCAAGAGGATTTGACGGTATTTGAAGGATGTATGCCGGTAGAGGTTATGGCTAATCGCGGATACGATACTTTGAGATTTGGACCGATGAAGCCCGTAGGACTTCCTGTTCCGTCTACAGGTGAGGATGCATTTGCTACGGTACAGTTAAGACGCGAGAATAAAGAGGGAACTATGTACAATATAGTTGGTTTCCAAACACACTTGACTTTTGGAGAGCAACGCAGAGTCTTTGGATTGATTCCGGGACTTGAAAATGCCGAATTTTTCAGATACGGCGTAATGCATAGAAACACTTATCTCAATTCTCCCGGACTCTTGACAAATATTTATTCAATGCGTGAGCATCCAAATGTATTTTTTGCAGGTCAAATGACCGGTGTTGAAGGATATATTGAGTCTACCTCATCCGGATTTGTAGCCGGAATAAACGCCGCTCTTAAAGCTCTTGGTAAGGAATCCGTAGTATTCCCAAGAGAAACCGAGATAGGTGCGCTTGCGGCTTATGTAAGCGAAGGTGGTGTAAGCTCGTCATTCCAGCCGATGAATGCTAACTTTGGAATTATTGCTCCGTTTGATAAAAAAATAAAAGGGGGAAAGAAAAACAGAAATGAGGCTTATGCTACTCGTTCACTTGAGATAATTAAGTCGGATTTCGCTTTCTTGAACTATAATGAAAATATTAGTTGATGCTATGAGTGGTGATCACGCTCCACTTGAAATTCTCAAGGGCGCAAGTATTGCCGCTAAGGAATATAAAGAACACTCGATACTTCTTGTCGGTGACCAAAATGTTATATCTCACATTGCCGTAACCAATGAGATAGATATCGCGGGTATAGAGATAATACACGCTGATTCGGTTATCACTATGGAGGATAATCCTATTTGCGTTGTTAGAGATAAAAAGAATTCTTCTATGAGCGTCGGACTTAAGACGCTTGCTAACGGTGAGGTAGATGCTTTTGTAAGTGCCGGTAATACGGGTGCTCTTATCACCGGAGCAACTATCATAGTTAAGCGTATACTTGGCATTAACCGTCCCGCAATAGCATCGGTTATACCTCTAGGTAACCCGATACTTTTAATGGACTCCGGAGCCAATCTTACGGTAAGCTCTGATAATATATGCCAGTTTGCCTTTATGGGCGCTAAATATATGGAAAAGATCTATGGTCTTGATAGACCTCGCGTTGGTCAGCTTAACAATGGAGCAGAATATAACAAAGGAAATGCTTTACAGATAGAATCATACCAGCTTCTTTCGGAATCGGGTCTTAACTTTGTTGGTAACGTAGAAGGCAAAGAGATTCCGTTTGATGTATGCGATGTAATCGTCGCTGACGGTTATACCGGAAATATATTCCTCAAGACAGTTGAAGGAATGGGTAAGTTCCTTTTAAAGACGCTTAAGGAGCTTTTGATGTCTAACATCGCAACCAAGCTTTCTGCGCTTACGATGGATACTAAGGAGCTTAAGCAAAGATTTGATGCTTCCGAGCATGGAGGCGCTCCTTTGCTTGGAATTTCAAAGCCGGTAATAAAAGCTCACGGCTCTTCGGATGCAAACGCTATTAAGAATGCTATCAGACAGGCTATTAATTTCATCGCCTCCGGAGTAAATGATGATATAATTGCATTTGCAAGAGACTACGATGAAAGAAAGTTGATTGCGGACGCAGAAAAGAACTTCAGCGATATCTAATATCAAATTCTAATCATAATAGGAGGTAATATGGGAATAGGCAAAGATTTTTTTGAGCTTATGAAAAGCATAGGCTATAATTTCGCTGATACCGATTTTCTCGAAACAGCCTTGACCCATTCCTCTTATACCAACGAAATGCGACAAAAAGGGTTTCGCGCAGAATCTAATGAGGCGCTTGAGTTTTTAGGTGATGCCGTACTTGAAATCGTTGTTTCCGAATATCTATTTGATAGGTATTCCAAGCACGGTGAAGGAGCGTTGTCAAAGCTACGTCAAACCATAGTTTGCGAGTCAACACTTGCAAAAATCGCAACGAGAATATCATTGGGCGATTATTTGCACATTGGAACTGCAGAAGAAAATCTCGGGTTAAGAAAAAGGAAAAAGATTCTTGCTGATGCGCTCGAAGCATTGATAGCCGCTGTGTATCTTGACGATAGAACTAACGCTAACGGAAATCTGTACAGCGCGGTAATTATTTGCCTTTTTGAAAAAGAAATAGAAAACATCTTGAAAGCCGGAAATAAAGATTACAAAACCATGCTTCAGCAGTTTGTGGAAAAAAACGGCGACGCGCTCTTGAGATACGATATAGATGAAAGCGGTCCTGAACACGAAAAAACTTTTATTGCCACAGCGTATATAAACAACAACAAGGTAGGAGATGGCAAGGGAAGTACAAAAAGAGCTGCGGAGATGCAAGCGGCTAAGGTTGCGCTTCGTCTATTCGGTATAATTTGATATGAAAAGACATGTAAATATACCTATATTTATTCCGCATCTCGGATGTCCTAATCAATGTGTTTTTTGCAATCAGAAAACTATTTCCGGAGTAAAATGCTTCGATGCAACTAGGGTAAGAGATGAAATAGAGACCGCGCTTTTAACCATCGATGATTCTCAAGAGGTCGAAATAGCCTTTTTTGGCGGATCCTTTACCGGAATTGACAGAGATCTTATGGTTTCCTTACTTGAGGAAGCGTATAGCTTTATTGAAAAAGGTGACGTTACTTCTATTAGATGTTCAACGCGTCCGGACTATATTAACGAAGAAATTTTAGCTATACTGAAAAAATACGGAGTTAAGGTTATCGAGCTTGGTCTTCAAAGCTCGTCCGACAAGGTTCTCGCCGCATCAAAACGCGGACACACGCATTATGATGAACAGAGAGCTTGTCAAATGATTATCGAGAGCGGATTTAATTTGGTAGGTCAAATGATGATAGGCTTGCCCGAGTCAACACTCGAGGATGAGATTGCTACCGCCAAATTTATAGTGGATTCCGGAGCGAGCGGAGCGCGTATTTATCCAACCGTCGTATTTCACGATACGGAGCTGTGCGGAATGTCTTTATCGGGAGAATACGTGCCTATAGATTGCTCGGAAGCGGTAGAACGTTCGGCAAAGGTGCTTGAAATATTCATAAAGAATAACGTAGAGGTTATTAGGATAGGACTTTGCGCATCTGAAAATCTAAGTGATAAGGATAAATATTATGCTGGTCCCAATCATCCGGCTCTTGGAGAGCTGGTTGAGAGCTTATTAATATATAATATGATTGTTGATAGTCTTAATAAAGAAAGCGATTATAGCGATACCGAATTGACGGTAAGCGTTGCAAAAGGCTTTATTTCTAAGGCTATAGGACAAAAAAGAAACAATAAGAACAGGCTAATTCGCGAATTCGGATTTGCCGATGTAAAATTCAAGGAGGACGAATGTCTCTCCGGTTACGAACTTAAGATATATGAAGAAAGGAAGAGGAAATGTACTTAAAATCACTGGAGCTTCATGGATTCAAATCATTTCCCAATAGAACGGTACTTACCTTTGAGCGCGGAGCTACTGTTATAGTAGGACCTAACGGAAGTGGTAAGTCAAACATTTCCGATGCAATGCGTTGGGTACTCGGAGAATTATCAAGTCGTAATATCCGTGGTACAAAGATGGTAGACGTTATTTTCGGTGGTACTGATGATAGAAGACCGATGGGATTTGCGGAGGTGTCCGTTACCTTTGATAATACCGATCCCGACAACCGACTCGATTCAGAATTTGATGAGGTAACCGTTACAAGAAGATATTATAGAACGGGAGAAAGTGAATATCTTATCAATAAGGAGCAAAAGCGCTTACGTGATATACATATGCTCTTTATGAACACCGGTGTTGGACGTGAAGGATATTCGATCATCGGACAGGGTAAGGTTGCAGAAATCGTTTCTAAAAAGAGTGATGAAAGAAGAAATATCTTTGAGGAAGCAGCGGGTATATCTAAGTTCAGATATAGAAAAGAAGAGGCGGAAAGAAAGCTCAAAGGAGTTTCTGAAAACCTTGATAGAATTAACGATATCAGACTTGAGCTTGAAAGCCGAGTAGGTCCTCTTGAGAGAGAGGCTGAAAAGGCGAGACGAGGTCTTGCTATTTTCGAGGAAAAGAAAAAGGCTGATGTTTCTCTCTGGCTTTATGATACTAAGCAGATAAGAGAGGAAATAGACGAGGCGGATAAGACATGGCGACTTTCGGTGCACGAGCTTGAAATTGCCGGTCAGGTTATCGCTGATCTTGAGGCTCAGCTTGAGACACTCTATAACAAGACTCAGTCCAATAAGCTTAAGTCCGCAGATTTGCTTGAGCAAATCCAACTTACAACCGAGAAGCTACACGCGCTGGATAATTCTTTGAGAGTTGCAGAGTCTAATTTTGCGCATTCCGCAGAATTGATCGAGGATTGTCATATCAGAATCGCGGAAATAGAGCGCACCGAGTATTCTCTTGGACTTACCAAAGGACAGTACGTTGAGAAGCGCACCAAGTTTGAAAATGTGCTTGATGAGCATATGGATACTCGACTTGATTATCTCAACGAGCAGCAGCGCCTTACTGTGGAGATAGATGCTCTGAATGGACGACTCAACGAGGCACTTGATGATATTACGGTAGAAACAAATCTTTCCACCGATCTTAAAATTAGAATGGACGTTCTTGATAACGCGAGAATTTCCGATGGCTCCAAGTCTGAAGAAATTGAAGATGAAATCAAGAAATATGAAGAAGAAGGCGTAAAACTTAAGGCAGAAGCTGATAAGTGCGAAGCTAACGCATCCGGATTTAAAAAGCAGATAGCAGAAAAGGATGCAGTTATAACCGAATCGCAAGAGAAAATTGATGCCCTTA
>JAZOUM010000135.1:0-23529 GCA_045658205.1 Eubacteriales bacterium
TATATTCATTGGATTAAAATGTTCAAATTTACATCTTTTTTACATTTTTTAGCAGACATTTTACAAAAAAATGTCATATTATTTTGAAAAATGTTTTCGCTTTGCTATTGACATTTATGCTCACAGTAATTATAATTGTAATATAATATTCTTAGAGGTGAAAGTATAATGGAGAAGGGATGGATAATTGCTATAGCAGTAGTAGGGGCTCTTGCTTTAACAGCTGTAGCGCTTTTGATCAAGAAGGCATCCATGTTTTCTAACAGAATAACTACTATAGACACCATAGTTGGTCAAAAATGCGTTGTCACGGAAACCATAGATAATTTTGCCGGTTGTGGTCAGGTAAAGGTGAAGGGGCAATTTTGGTCTGCGCGCGGACTGTTTGATGATGATGTCTTTGAAAGTGGCGAAGTGTTGAGAATAATTGCAATCGAGGGTGTTAAGGCGGTTTGTCGAAAGGAATAATTACTTCCTTAATATATTTATATAACAAGATTCTTGTGTTTTACTGTTTTTCTCAAAAAAACTTAAGAAAAACAAAAAAAATACAAAAACCTATTGACAAACCCAAAATTGTCTGCTATAATAATTGTCGTTGCAAAGCTATGTGCCTTTAGCTCAGCAGGATAGAGCAACTGCCTTCTAAGCAGTAGGTCGGGGGTTCGAATCCCTCAAGGCACGCCATATGGTGGAATTAGCTCAGTTGGTTAGAGCGCCAGGTTGTGGCCCTGGAGGTCGAGGGTTCGAATCCCTTATTTCACCCCATAATATAAAACACACTCCTATGAGTGTGTTTTTTTACGTTTTGGCGGAATATTCGGAATTGAAAACAATTGCTCCGTTTATAACGTCTGCTTCGATAACGCTTATTTCATTAATTCGTGACATAATTATATCTATAATTTTCATTTCAATCTCGTCACCGATTTTTTTAGTTATTATACGAGCGTTAGCATTGTTATTATCACATTCAGTAATTAGTTTTTCAATAACAGAATTGTTATAGATGAATTCGAACCCCTGTAAACGCAGGGAATTTTTTATAGAATCAAGCTTTTTAATCAATATCCTTTTTAGAGATGATTCGTCAAGGGGAGAGAAGTATATAATTTCATCAAATCTATTTATAAATTCATCGCTATATAGCTTTTTAAGCAAATCAATATGCTTTCGTTCTTCTACTTTCACTTTGTTGTTATCAAATCCTATAGGGTTTGAAGCTTTTGTAATAGATATATTACATGTAGCGATTATTACAGTATGCCTGAAATTGACGTGGCGCCCCGAAGAATCAGTTAGATATCCGTGATCGGCAATTTGCAGTAAGAGATTCAGAATATCCTTATCAGCTTTTTCTATTTCATCGAATAAGACAATTGAATGCGGGGTTCTTCGGATTGCTTCGGTTAAAGCGCCGCCATCTCCATGACCTACGTATCCGGGTGGTGCGCCTATAAGCTTTGAGATTGACTGCTTTTCCGAATATTCTGACATATCAAAGCGTATCGTATTAGCGCTTGATGCGAATAGATGCTTTCCAAGCTCGGTAGCTAACGTTGTTTTTCCAATTCCACTTTCTCCTATGAACATAAACATTCCACGCGCTCCATCATTTTTACAAAAACCAAGGTCGGATCTTTTTATTGATGTTACAAGCTTGTGTATAGCAGTGGATTGGCCGATAACCACGTTGTTTAGGTTACTTTCAAGTTCATCGTAATCTAATGCTTTTTTTATCATACTTACAGGTACTCCGCATGCTTCGGAAATTACCTCTTTTATGACTGAAACATTAACTTTTGGGAAATTGAACTGATCTTTGTATATTTGTTCGTTGGGATATTCGGCCTCGCAAATTTTCTTTATGTCAAATTCGCCATCTACGCTCGCGTTTTGCAAGTTGTCAAACTGCTTAATGTTATTATCGGAATTTACGCAAAATATCGATTTGTTTATTGCCATAGCACAGGCTTCATCGAGCATGTCTATAGCCTTATCCGGCAAAAAACGATCACTTATATACTTATCGGATAGGATTGCACATTCGCGTATTGCCTCATCTTCTATTATCACTCCGTGATGCTCCTCGTACCTTTTCTTTAACGCATTCAGCATTTTTATAGTTTCATCTATTGACGGTTCGTTTATTTTTATCGGTTGAAATCTTCTTTCAAGCGCCGCGTCCTTTTCAATATATTTTCTATATTCCTCAAATGTCGTAGCGCCGATTATTTGTATATCTCCTCTGGCTAATTGAGGTTTTAATATATTTGATGCGTCGATAGCGCCTTCAGCGGCTCCGGCTCCGACGATTGTGTGTATTTCATCGATAAAAAGTATTATATCCTTTTCTTTTGCAACTTCGTTAAGTATACTTTTGATTCTCTCTTCAAAGTCGCCTCGGTATTTTGCTCCGGCAACCATTGAGGTCAGATCTATGCTGATGATCGTTTTTCCGATTAGGTTGGGTGGGACGTCATTTTGTATTATTCTCTGCGCCAAGCCCTCAACTAATGCGGTTTTTCCAACCCCTGCCTCTCCGATAAGGCAGGGATTATTTTTGTTTTTTCTTGATAAAATTCGTATTATTCTGTCGGTTTCTTTATCTCTGCCTATAACAGGATCAAATTTGTCGTTTTCTGCAAGCTCACATAGATTTTTACCATATTGCTTCAAAGCTACGGTTCGAGCAGGTTTTTTCGAGGTCAAGACGATTCGTTCACGACTTTTGATAAGCGTGTTTATATCTTCACGTATACTGTTTAAGCTTGACGTCATTTTTGTCAGCAACTTGATAGCTACCGAATCCCTCTCATCGATTATGGCGAGTAATATATGCTCTGTTCCAATTATCCCATTTCCGTTTTCTGCAGCGTTGTTATATGATGTTTCTAAGATTTTTTTAGCGCGCGGTGTCAGATCCTTTGAGGATAATTTACTTTTTTCTCCGATTCCGGAATACTCTTTTATTGTAGTATTTACAATTTCCTTACTAATACCGTTTTTCTTAAGAATCAGGGAGGCGCAGGAGGATTCATCTTCTGCAAGGGAAAGTAAAATATGCTCAGAGCCAATATAAGTGTGCCCGAATCGTTCGGCAATTTTTACGGATCTATTAAGCGCTTTTTCAGCCTTTTCTGTAAATCTGTCGCTCATTTTATCCTCCAAATAATTTTCTTATTTGTATTATTGACACTGATATATGGAAATATTACCCATAGATGTTTTTTAATTCAATTCCTCTGATTTCGTAAAGTATACGGTTCATAAGCTCCTCGTCGATTTCGTCTGAATCATCTAACATAAATACTTTGCGTAAAAAACGGATAGCATTTACCGTATCGTTGCCAAAGTAACCGCCAGCTGGAATAATACCGTCGTATCGGTAATCCTTCAGTACTATTTTTAATGCGTCATTAATGCGAGTAATGTTGCTTCCGATATTTGTAGTTCGGTACGGAAAATCTGGCAAAAACAGATAGTTACTATTCCATATTTTATCGGAGCTTCGTTTATGATCGTTAACTATTTTGACGAATGTGGTATAGTCAACGATGCCGGTTTGTTCGATACCGTTTTGTTTTTGTGTATCCTTTACCTTATCACGTGTTACCGTATCATAAAAACCGCTTTCATTTATTTTAAGCAACCGTTGAATTTCTTTTATTGCAGATGCCTTATCTTCGATTCTATACATATTACTCCTATGATATTCCGTATCCTGGAAATTGTTCGGGATTTACTGTGTTTCCGGAATATATATCGTCGTATACGTTGATCAATGCATTCCATATCTGAGCGTTTACACGGCCGTTACTATTTGGAATTCCAAATTCTTCAGCAAATTTATTAATTGCGTTGGCCGTAGCCGTTCCGTACACTCCGTCTACTGAAATCTTTGGTATGCTTGGGTAGATGTCTGATATATAATTCAGATATTCTTGTACTGCTCTTACGTCGTTTCCGTCAACTCCGATTCTTAGTATTCGTCCGGGATAGGGAAGTATTAGCCCATCTGAAAAATCGTACGGAAAGCGCGAGAGTATCTCATAATATGTGCTTTGTATGCTGTTCCACGTTGATTGATCAACAATACCTGTTATAGGTAGACCGAAGGTTCTTTGATAAGATCGTACAGAATCATCTGTTATTTGTCCGAAATCTCCGTCGGTTGCGGGACTTATTACAGTCGGATAGAACAGGGAAATGTACGCAAGATAGTATTGAAGCACATATACGTTACGGGAGAAATCCCCAAGTTTAAGCTCCTTTTCATACGAAGTGTTAATTTCTGATAAAGAAAGCCCCTCTGAATTGATTGCGTATAGTCTTTTAACCGCATTGTATATGTAGTTAATCGAGTTCCATGTCGCAGGTCCTATTATACCGTCAACCTCTAAGTTAAAAACTTCTTGGAATTTTTTTACGGCATTTTCCGTGCTTGTATCAAAGAATCCGTCTACAGGATATATTTTCGGAATACCGGGATAGTTTTTTGAGATCCTGTTCAATCTAATCTGCATTAATTCTACACCACTCCCACTATCGCCTATCTTTAACGGAGTTGTTGGAGGAGAAAAATCGATTCCGTTTGTCTCTGTGCCCTCGACAATCTCTATGTCGTTTCCGTAATACGATTTCAAAATCTCGAGATAATTTGCCCCGTTGTTTGCCATTTCTACGGATCCCCATTGATACAATCCGTTGCATTGCACCTCTATTCCGTCGCAAAATTCCGCGAACAACGGTTCGATATTTCCGCTTCTTCTGATGTAACTGTTAAATATTTCGTCTACTATTTCCGAAATATTCTCAAAAATATCTCTTTGGTAAACATATGTTTGATCGTATGCAGGGGAGTTTGTTATATCAAAATCCTTCCCTTGGTTTCGATAAAATCCTGTGTAGATACGATTGAGCGCTACTGAAATTTGAGCGAGTATATTAGCGCGTATCGCTTGCTCCGGCCATGTAGGGTATATTTCACTTGAAGCAACGTTTTTTATATAGTTTGGGAATGTTTCGGTTACGTTTGGCGCATTTGAGTTAGGCGCTCCGAGATGTATGACGATGTTTTCCGGTATTTGCGGTTGCATTATGTTCTCCTTCAATGTAGATGCTCATTTTCGTAAACTATGGAATTAAGGTTGCTTTGAGGGGTTATCTCTCCACTGCTGTTGTAAATTAGCGGCAGCATTTCAATAGGTAATACGGCGGAAATTCCGGAAAATATAGGTACGTTATCTATTTTTTTAGGGTAAAATCCCTCTTTTACAATTTCAATGTTATAAACAGAGTATGGCGTTTCTGCGGCTCCAGGAGCTGTAGAATATTTTTTTGAGGGGGTAGGAAGCGAAAGTGACCTTGTCATTCCATCGGAATCGGTTAAAAGCGAGTATGCGATATCCCTGTCATATTCATCTGAGCCGTATATTTTAACAAGTGCGCCCTCCACAGGTAGCGCTTCCTGAGCTTTATATGTTCTTATGCGTATATTTCCAAAATCTTCGTAGTACATTATATGCTCCTTCATATTCTTATACTTTATTTTATTCCGGTTGTGTATTTTTGATAAGTATGCGCCAAATTATGACGATTTTTTTTAAATTTCGACCACTTGACTTTGGTTCTTGAAATGTTATATAATATAATTAGCGCATATTAATTTAAATAAATATATCAGCGGGGTGTATGATGAAGGATAGCTTGTACGGTGAACTTAGTGTTATCGGTATGAAGGGGTGCGAGGAATTCGCAAGTCAGGTTGATTATTATCTTAAGGATTGGCGTCGCCATCATTCCGAGGGGACTTTCCTTGTTGATGCCAGCTGCCCGAGATTTGGTAGCGGTGAGGCAAAGGGAACTATCCATCAGTCCTTGAGAGGTAATGACGTATATATCATTGCCGATGTTTTCAATCACGGTGTAACCTACAATATGTATGGTAAGACTGTGCCCATGAGTCCTGACGATCATTTCCAGGATCTCAAGAGAATTATTGGCGCTATTGCAGGTAAGGCTCGTCGTATCAGCGTAATTATGCCGATGCTTTATGAGGGCAGACAGCACAAGCGCTCCGGCAGAGAATCTCTCGACTGCGCAATTGCGCTTCAGGAGCTTGTAAATATTGGTGTTACCAATTTCATTACATTTGATGCTCACGATCCGAGAGTTCAGAATGCTATTCCGCTTTCCGGTTTTGAGGACGTAAGATCTGCATATCAGATGATTAAGGCTGTTTTGCGTGAATATCCCGATCTCGATATCGATCCCGAATCCACTATGATCATTTCTCCTGATGAGGGCGGTATGGGTAAGTGTATGTACTATTCCTCCGTTCTTGGTATAGATCTTGGCATGTTCTATAAGCGCCGCGACTATTCTATCATAGTAAATGGTAAGAATCCTATAGTAGCACACGAATATCTCGGCAGAGACGTAGAAGGCAAAGATGTAATTATCGTTGATGATATGATTTCCTCCGGAGAATCGATTCTCGATGTTGCTAAGCAGCTTAAGGATAAAGGCGCAAAGCGTATTTTTGTATTCTCTACGTTCGGTCTTTTCTGCAACGGTTACGAGACTATTGACAAGGCTTATGCGGACGGTATCTTTACAAGAATCTTCACAACCAACCTTGTATACAGAGAGCCTGAGCTTCTTGAAAGAGAATGGTATTCCGAGGTTAATATGTGCAAATATGTCGCGTATATTATAGATACTCTTAACCATGATCAGACGATAAGCCATCTTCTTGATCAGTCCAAGAAGATTCACGCGGTTCTTGATAAGCATAACAAAACAAAAAAGAAATAATTTAAAATCGGGGATTGTCCATCTTAGGTCAATCCCCGTTTAGACCATTTTGATCGTAAAGGAGTTCAGATATGAGAATAACACTTGAGTCGGATTATGCGTTGCGTATACTTACCGAGCTTGCGCTATATGATGATGTAGTAGATGCCAACACGCTTTCCGAGGCTACTTCCGTAACGATCAGATTCACTCTTAAAATATTGAATAAGCTGGTTAAAAATGGGTTTGTCAGCTCATTTAAGGGTGCGAAAGGCGGATATAAGCTTAAGCTTCCTACCGATAAGATAACGCTCAAGAGCGTTATAGAGTTGATAGATGGTCCGATAGTTATCGCTCGTTGCCTTGAGACCAGCGAGGCTTGTTCATTAAATAAGGATAAGACAGCCTGTACTTATCATCATATTTTTAATACAATCAGTCTTGATGTTGCTAAAAAACTAAATGCAATTACTATCGAGGATGTTATCAGCAAAAACTATTCTTTAAATTGATTAAGGAGTATGTATTATGTATAATATTACAAAGCTTTCGTTCCCCGGACTTGGTATTGGGGAATTTACGGTAAACAGCGAGGCATTTTCACTGTTCGGCGCTCCGATTGCTTGGTATGCTCTTATTATATGTACGGGTATGATTTTTGCCGTTGGATACATTATATTTAGAGCAAAGCAGATCGGCATAGATAGCGAACAGGTGCTTGATTTTGCATTGTTTGTTATTCCTATCGGAGTGCTTGGTGCAAGATTATATTACGTTATTATGGATATCGACAGCTTCCATTCGCTTGGAGACGTTCTTAATATAAGAAACGGTGGACTTGCAATATATGGTGGAATAATAGCTGGTGCGATAACAGTATTTTGTGTTTGCAAATATAAGAAGATAGACTTTCTTGCGTTTGCAGACTGCGTGGTTCCCGGACTCATAATGGCTCAGGCAATAGGCAGATGGGGTAACTTTATGAACGGTGAGGCGTTTGGAGGTATAACCGATTCCTTCCTCAGAATGGGAATACGCAACTATAACTCTATTATGACGTTCGGCACGTATGAAATGGTATACGTTCATCCCACCTTCCTTTACGAGTCGCTTTGGAATTTATTGGGCTTTATAGGGGTGAATGTTTTCTACAAACATAAAAAGTATGATGGTCAGATATTCCTTATGATCTTCGGTTGGTACGGACTTGGCAGAATGCTAATTGAGGGACTCAGAACTGATAGCCTTTATCTTTTTGGAACCTCTATCAGAGTTTCTCAGGCGCTTGCGGGTGTGCTATTTATAACGTGCACGGCGTTGCTTGTGTATTTTGCTTTTAAAAAGCCAAACCGTCCATTTTATATAAGACAGTCTGCATCGGCAGAGGAAAAGACTGAAAAATAATTATTATACGGTGATAAAATATGGCAGAAATTATAAATGGTAAGTTGGTTTCATCAGAGCTTAGACTTTCGTTAAAAACTGAAATTGCAGATTTTAAGTCGAAAACCAATATTACTCCCGGACTTGCCGTTATTATAGTTGGCAACAATCCTGCATCTCAGGTCTATGTCAGAAACAAGCAAAGAGCTTGCGCCGAGGTAGGTATTGATTCTTATGAGTTTGCTTTACCTGAGGATACTACGGAAAAGGAGCTGCTTGATAAAATCTCAGTCCTAAACAATGATCCATCAATACATGGTATTCTCGTTCAGCTACCTTTACCAAATCACATTAACGAGGAGTGCATCATTAACGCGATAGATCCTTTGAAGGATGTGGACGCATTCCATCCATCTAATGTAGGTAAGATATTTATAGGCAATTACACGATGTTACCTTGTACACCAGCCGGTGTTATAGATCTTTTGGATTTTTATGGCATTGATATCAGCGGAAAAAAATGCGTAGTTGTTGGTAGAAGTAATATTGTTGGTAAGCCTATGGCACATCTTCTGCTTGAAAGAAACGGTACAGTTACTGTTTGCCATTCAAGAACAAGACACCTTTCTGATGAGATCAGATCCGCCGACATTCTCATAGTCGCTATCGGTAAGAGCGAGTTTGTAAAGGGGGATATGATAAAGTCGGGGGCTGTTGTCATTGACGTTGGTATTAATAGGGGTGATGATGGGAAACTTGTTGGCGATGTAGAATTTTCAAGCGCTGAGAAGGTTGCGTCATATATAACACCTGTTCCCGGCGGAGTGGGACCTATGACTATTACAACATTGCTCAAAAACACGCTTTCAGCGGCAAAAAACGCAATTTTTTTAAAAAATAATTAAACAAGACAAAAAAAGTTGTAAAAGTCTATTGACAAACATCAAAATATAGGGTATAATATTCAAGTAAATTTATGAGATTATATCTCTTTGCAAAGCGAAGGGAGGGAAATAGTGATGGCAGAAATTAGAGTAAAAGAAAATGAAACTCTTGATAGTGCGCTTCGTCGTTTTAAGAGACAGTGCCAGAAGTCCGGCGTTCTTACCGAGCTTCGTAAGAGAGAGCATTATGAGAAGCCCAGCGTAAAGCGTAAGAAGAAGTCTGAGGCTGCAAGAAAGAGAAAGTATAAGTAATTTATATTTTACTTTTCATAAAAAGGACAAAGCGATTGCTTTGTCCTTTTTATTTGCATTTTTTACTTGTTTTATTGACGTGATAATTGCGTAAAATATCTTCACAGGAGTTTTTTATGAGGATATTAAAAATAATTTCTATCGTTCTTTGTACTGTATTTATTTTAGGTATCATATCTCAAGCAGAATCGGGATGCAATTGGTATATAATAAAGCACGGAAATCAGCCACCGACATTTCCTGAAAACGTTGAGGCTATCGCAGAAAATGGAGGGATATACATCGATAAAAGTGGTGATAAGAAGCTATATCTTACATTTGATGCGGGATATGAGAACGGAAACATAGAAACAATACTTGATGTAATGAAGGATGAGGGTGTCACTGGTGCGTTTTTTATTTTGTCAAATCTAATCAAAAAGAATCCTGAACTTGTAAGGCGTATGGCGGACGAAGGGCATCTTGTTTGCAATCATACTTATAATCATAAGGATTTGACAAAGCTATCTGACTCGCAGATACTTTCAAATTTATCTCGTCTTGAAGCTGATTATAGATCATTGACCGGTAGAGATATGGAAAAATTATTTAGATTTCCCGAGGGGAAATATAGCATTCATACGCTCAAGCTCTTGAACGAGAATGGATATAAAAGCGTTTTTTGGAGCATGGCGTATGATGACTGGGATAATTCAAGGCAAATGGATATAAATAAAGCTAAAGAAAAGCTTATTTCCACTACACATGACGGCGCAATAATTCTTCTGCACCCCACTTCAAAGACAAATGCGATTATTTTGCGAGATATGATACAGGAGTGGCGCAATATGGGATATACTTTCGGCAACTTATACGATATATGAAAATAACCGTTAGCTACGTACTTAGAGCTAACGGTTATCTTTTATATTGAGTTTCGTTTTTTTATTTCTTCGAGTCGTTCGCGTTCGGTAACGTCATCGGACATTATAACGTCACCGTCGTAGCTTTCAGGAGCTTCCTTGGGATGTTCCTTGAGATACGGATCGATCATAATTTCCTTTATTTTGAAGTATGATGCGTAGACCTTCATATAAGCGAATGTAGAGAATAGGATAAGGAAGGGAAGCGCGATACCGAATGGGAGTAGGATACCGCCCGCGCCTATTACACAAATCAGCTCGATGAGAACTCCGGTGAGTATACCGAGGGTTGCAACGAGATTTCTTTTGAATCCAAGAAGAGCGAATATCATAGAATTCTTTATTATCTTGAATACAGTCAGATTGAAGGTAACCATCTGAACGTAGATGTAGTATCTCATTACAAAATAAAGTACAAGTAATACTACGTTACACCAGAATAACGTATTAGTGAAATAGCTACCGTTGCTATTGATAAACATACTGTAAATATTCCATACAAGAAGAACACTTATTCCGGCATCGATAATACCAAACGGAAGAGCCTGCTTCCAATTACGCTTGACCGCATACCAGAAATCAGACCAAACGAATACCGGATCTCCTTTAGCTATATTTCGGAGAATGTATGCGCTACCTACGTTAACAAGTCCAAATGTGAACAGTGTAATGGAAGCAATGCCATAGAATACGTATGTCGTGGTAGTTGGTCGGTAAACCACAGTCTGCAATCCTTCTTGAGCGAACAGTGCCATGGAATGTGCCGTAGGCGTTGTATTTGCAAAATATCCGGCAAGATTTTGGAACACGTCAAATGACGGCATAAGTCCCTGCGCCTTTGTAGCGCCGGAAAGCGTAGCAATCAAAAATATAAGTGGGAAATTGCCAAGCACCATAAAGATGTTGACAGAGGTTATCTTCCCGAAGTTATCCTTTAATGAAATGAAAACGCGTTTTATACCGCCGATCTTTTCATTGGAATTCTTACTAAGACCTTTTCCGTCTCTTGTTATATCAAACAGACGTAGTCTTTTGTTCTTGTTATCCTTTTTCACTTTTTAAGCCTTTCGAATCAATATTTAAAGCCACAATATATAATACCATATATTTAAAATAAATACAATACCTTTTAGAAACTTTCCTGACGGTTCAAGATTTATCATTGAATTCATAACTCTTGCGTTCGGGGAATATATTTAAACAAATTATCTTTGGAGGAGATATATGAAAAAAATATTGTCGCTTATTATTTGCGTACTAACTTTGCTTAATACTACCGGATTTGATGCTAAAGCATCTACGAATGAATGGCTTGATAATGTTGAACAAGAAACGAACAATGAACAAATTAATGTAAACAGCCTTGAAATAAGTGCCAAATCTGCAGTTTTGATGGATTCCGAAACAGGAACTATACTATACGTAAAAAATGGAGCTGAGGCTTTGCCACTTGCGTCTGTTACTAAAATTATGACGTTGCTATTGGTTGCTGAGGCTATCGTGGATGAAAGTATATCGCTTGATGATACGGTAACGGTTAGCGCAAATGCGGCTTCTATGGGTGGTAGTCAGATATTCATTAAGGAGGGCGAAGAATTCACAGTAGAAGAGCTTCTAAAAAGCACGGTAATTGCCAGCGCTAATGATGCAGCGGTAGCATTGGCTGAGCTTGTCGCCGGTACGGAATCAGCTTTCGTTGAAAGAATGAATGAACGTGCGAAGGAGCTTGGTATGAATAACACAAGCTTTGAGAATGCTACGGGACTCGACGATACGGTTACCAAGCACTATAGCAGTGCGTATGACATTGCGCTTATGTCGCGTGAATTGATAAAGCACGAAGTTGTTACTGATTATAGCAACGTTTGGCAGGACAGTATCAGAAACGGTGAGTTTGTGCTTACAAATACAAATCGTTTGGTTAGATATTATGACGGTTGCACCGGTTTAAAGACCGGATCAACTGATAAAGCGGGCTTTTGCGTAAGCGCGACAGCAAAAAGGGACGGTATGCATCTGATAGCTGTGGTTATGGGTGCAGAAACTCGTGATGAGAGGAATGAAGCAGCAAGAGCAATGCTTGATTTTGGATTTTCCAATTACGCATTGTTTAATGTTCCCGAAACGGAGCTTGAATACGTTGACGTTTTACGTGGTAAAAAGGATAGTGTTTCAGTCTACTCGAAGGAATTCGCTGAACTTGTTAATAAATCTGACAAAAAACGTATTGAAAAGGAGTTTATTATTCCGGATACATTGACTGCGCCTTTGACTGAGGGGCAGGTTGTCGGTAAGGTGATATATCGTCTAAATGGCGAGACATTGGGGGAGAGTGAGATATTTGTAAAGGAAAGCATAGACGGTATAAATGTTTTTGAACAATTCGTTCGTATTATGAGGATGATTTTGACAGGTAAGTATTAAAAATATTTTCGAGTTCCTATTGAAAAAGCAAAACAGTTATTGTATAATAGAGATAGCGAAATAAAGTACAAATTACTGCCGTTAAGCAGTGGAATGGAGTTTCTATGAGCATTAAATTAAATGACAAATTTCTTCAGGGATTCGTTAATGAAAGCGAAATTGATTTTATGCAGCCTTTTGCGGATAATGCATATGAGCTTTTGACAAGCGGAAAAGGCCCCGGCAATGATTTTCTTGGTTGGGTTACGCTTCCTAATGACTATGACAAGGAAGAGTTTGCAAGAATAAAGGTTGCGGCGGAGAAGATTAAAAAATCCTGTGATATTCTCGTAGTTATCGGTATCGGTGGTTCTTATCTCGGAGCAAGAGCTGCTATTGAGTTTGTAAAGAGCCCTCTTTATAATAACTTGAAAAAAGATACCCCGGATATTTATTTTGCGGGAAATAATATTTCCACTACTGCGCTTACAGAGCTTCTTTCCATTTGCGAGGGCAAGGATATTTGCGTTAACGTCATATCAAAATCCGGTACTACTACCGAGCCTGCGATTGCATTCAGAGTATTTAAATCTCTTCTTGTAGAAAAGTATGGCGAGGATGGAGCAAAGGATAGAATTTTCGTTACCACAGATAAGGCACGCGGTACTCTTAAAAAGTTCTCCGACGAGGCAGGCTATGAGACCTTCGTAGTTCCGGATGATGTAGGTGGAAGATATTCCGTTCTTACAGCGGTAGGACTTTTACCTATTGCTTGCGCCGGTATCGATATCGACGCTATGATGAAGGGCGCTGCAGACGCTAAGGCTGATTTTGCTACATCTTCAGTTAAGGATAACGCGGCAATCAGATACGCGGCTATAAGAAACATTCTTGCAAGAAAGGGTAAGTGTACCGAGATACTTGTTGGTTACGAGCCTTATATGCTTATGCTTAACGAGTGGTGGAAGCAGCTTTACGGTGAGAGCGAGGGTAAGGATCAAAAGGGTATTTTCCCTGCATCCGTTATTTTCTCGACTGATCTCCATTCTCTTGGACAGTATGTTCAGGACGGTCAGAGAAATCTCTTTGAAACAGTTATAAACGTAACGAACCCCGGCGTTGAATTTGTTATTCCTCACGATCCTCTTAACGTTGACGGACTTAATTTCATTAGTGGAGAAAAGCTTGACTATGTAAATAAGACTGCTATGCTCGCTACACTTATTGCGCATAACGATGGTGGCGTTCCTAACATTCTTCTTGAGCTTGAGGATAAGAGTGCGCATTCCTTTGGATATGCCGTTTACTTCTTCGAGTTCGCGTGCGCAATATCCGGTTATATGCTTGGAGTTAATCCGTTTGATCAGCCCGGTGTAGAGGCGTACAAGAAGAATATTTTTGCTGTTCTTGGAAAACCCGGATACGAGGATATGAAGGCGGCTCTTGAGTCGAGAATTAACCACGACTAAAATATATAACTGTTCTTGTTTATTTTTGACAAAAACTAAAAACTTGAGATATTTTTCACTAATAACTATTGATTTTTAAGAATATTTAGTGTAATATATATGTATAGAGGGTAAACCTCGCACACAAGGAGGATACAAACATGATTAAATTGTTTATCGGTAGCAAAGGCTCCGGAAAGACTAAGACTCTTATTGAGCTTACCAACAACGCAGCAGAGACTTCTAAGGGCTCTGTAGTATGCATCGAGAAGGGTGATAAGCTTAAGCACGAGATTACATATAAGGCAAGACTTATTGATACTGACGCATTTGCGATTGCTGATGCAGAGGCTCTTTATGGCTTCATCGCAGGTATTCTTGCGTCCAACAACGATATTACTGACATTTTCGTAGATGCTTCTCTTAAGATCTGCGGTAATGATCTCAAGGCGTTTGAGGAGATGCTTCCCAAGCTTGAGAAGATTGCTGCTGATGTAAACCTTGTTATGTCCGCTTCTGTAGCTGTAGAAGAGGCTTCCGAGGGCATTAAGAAGTACGCTTAATTGCAATATAGCAAAAAATGCGCCTGTGCTTTTTCACGGGCGCATTTTTTTATGAACTAAAAAAACTCTTCTTTCATATTATATAGCAGACCATATCTTTATGGTAGAACGTGCTTATGCACTTTAAAAAGAGGAGAAGTTACAATGCAAGAAAACAGAAATGCTCCCCTTGGCTGCAATCAGGATCAGCGAGGAACTGTTTGTATTGACACAAAAAGAGTTCTCGATTGTTGCCGTGACAGAGATTGCTTTGAGGATACTCGCGTATATCTTACCACGTACGGCGAGGAGATACTTTCCGTCGCAACTAATGTTAAGACCAAATGCGCAAAGACCTTGTGGGCTTATGTAGGCATAGATGAGGTACCGTTTAACAGCGGATTTTATCAGGTTAACGTCAGATATTACATTCTTCTTGAGTTTGAGGCTTGTCTTGGAATAGGAAGAAGTCAGACCTTCAAGGGAATTACAACACTTGAGAAAAACGTGATTTTGTATGGCGGAGAAGGGAATGTTACCTCCTACTCATCGAGCCCTGATAATAGCTATTGCAACATAGGCAATCTTGATACGGTGGGCAATAACGCGCCTACCGCGGTCGTAGAGGCTGTGGAGCCGGTCGTCCTTGGAACTAAAATAAAGGATTGCGTTTGTGGATGTGGTTGTGGATGCTTAGAGCTTCCGGATGCTATAAACGGAATTCTTGACGGCGAACTTTGCACGTCTGTTACCGGTCCCGCAATTTACGTATCCTTTGGTATCTTTTCGGTTATCAGGATAGTAAGACCTGCTCAGCTTCTCGTTCAGGCGACCGATTATAGCGTTCCCGACAAGGAATGCAGTATCGCGGGAGAAGATAATCCATGCGATCTTTTCAGAACCATAGCCTTTCCTGTATCAAGGTTTAGAGGAACAACTGCACCCGCCGATGATCCTCATCGCAATAATGGAGGATGTGGTTGCGCTAAGCGTTGATCGCATAATTAAAGCGCCCCTTGGATACTGCAATAAGTACCGTAGGGCGCTTGTCTTATTTCTTGTTTTGTCTCATTATTTCGTATGCAAACATTGTAGTTGCCGATGCGGCTGAAAGAGAGGCCTTAAATTCTCGACCGTAAGGGATCTTTACGAGAGTGTCAGCCATATCGAGTAGTGTGCGTGAGATACCTCTTTTCTCGCCGCCTACAATAAGAAGGATAGGGAAGGGGAGAGGACATTCTCCGAGAACGTTATCCGTACGTTCATCGGCGCAAACTACGTTGTAACCGTTTTCCTTAAAGAGCTTTACAGCATCAATTTCATCTGATTTATAAGCAGGAAATAACTCGGATGCTCCCGCCGAGCTTCTGCATACTACACCTGCCGCGCTCATCCAGTTGCGCTCGCCAAGTATGATTCCGTTGCATCCTACAGCATATAAGGATCGCAATGCATATCCGAAATTATAAGGATCCTCGATTCCTTGTATCATAGCGTAAAATCCGTCTTTTACGATTTCATCCTGGAAATGCTGCTCATTGAGATAGGGAATATTGCGCTCTTCACCTATTGCTAAGATGCCTCCGTGCGAGTTGCCAAGAGCAATTTTATCAAGCTCATCAACAGTCGATTCTTTGATTGAAAAACCATACTTTTCAGATACTGCTCTTAAATAACCTATTGTTTTTGCGTTTTTTATTATTTTATCTTTATCGAAGAGTATTGTGGATATTCTTCTGTTATTAGCGCCGGAATCAATGCCTTCAAGTATCGCTCTGATGGATGTCATTCCTTCGAACACGAGTGAGTCTTGAAATTTTACACTTTCTTTTTGCATTATATATACTTGCCTTTCATATATTTGAAATGAGATAATTATATTCTTGTGGAGGATTTATGATAGAATTGTATGGGAAAGACCGGTGCGAGGCATTTGCTCAGTATGTGATAGACACAAAGGCTACTGTGAGACAAACGGCGGCCCATTTTGGTATAAGTAAAAGCACCGTACATAAGGATCTGAGCTATAAGTTGAAATATGTAAACAAACATCAGTATAGCTTAGTAAAGGATATATTAGAGCTTAATAAGTCAGAAAGACATATCAGGGGCGGAGAGGCTACAAAGAGAAAATATATGGTAAAGAAGGGAAGTACGAGGTAGGGGATAGAAGAATAGGGAATTACCCTGCTCTAAAAAATCACTGCCAAAAGAAAAGATCAATTCAGTTGTCATTCTTTTTGATAGAACTTCCCTTTGGATTTGATTTGTAAGCAATCTCTTGTCAGATCGATCGTCTGCAAAAGTTTTAAATTTATCTATGACTACAGGTAGATAATACATGCGATAACGTAATATAAATGTCTAAGCTACATATTACGGGTAAACTATGCATTACGGTTAAGATATGTATTTTGAGTTTGTCGTAAAAAATGATATAAAATTATATGTTTGTTATCTGCTCACTATTAAATAGCGTTTATTTTCCTTAAACGCTACCCTCAATTATACAAAATTTTCATTTTGTATAATTGTATCTATATCGAAATTATACCCTATAAAGAGGGACAGAGTAAAATAGATGAGCTTTTACTAGCGACAGTTTTAGCAGTTGTTATTCAAAACAATAGAGAAGTTAGGAGTATAGGACTTTATTAATAACCGTACTCTCCCCTTCACTTCCTTTTTGAATAGAGGCTATTAGGTTCGGGTATTCTTCCCTTACTTAATAGCCTCATTATTTTATTTTACAAACTCATTGTAAATTGCTTTGAGCGCAGTGATATAGTCATGCTCCTCTACGCCTACGATGATATTAAGCTCACACGAACCCTGGTCGATCATTCTGATATTTACACCGCTATTAGCAAGTGCGGTAAATATTCTCGCAGCAGTTCCCTTCGCTTTTACCATACCGCGTCCCACGATAGCTATCAAAGCGAGGTTTTCCTCTATAAATATGTTTTCGGGATTTACAGCCTTACAGATAGATGCCATAATGTCCGCGCGCTTTTTTCTAAGCTCTTTAGTAGAGATTACAACGCTCATCGTATCTATACCGGACGGGAAATGCTCGTATGAAACGCCATTATCCTCGATTGCCTGAAGCACACGTCTTCCAAAGCCAAGCTCGGAGTTCATCATATCCTTTTCTATGGTTATCGTAGAAAATCCTATTTTACCGGCGATACCTGTGATTATATGCTCGGGAATTTCATCAGTAGCGGGTACGATGAATGTTCCCTTCTCTTCCGGCTTATTGGTGTTTCTTATATTGATAGGAATTTTTGAATATCTTACCGGGAAAATCGCGTCCTCGTGCAATACTGTAGCGCCCATGTAAGATAACTCACGTAGCTCTTTATATGTGATAGTATTGATCACTTCGGGATTGTCGATTGATCTCGGATCTGCCATAAGAAATCCGGAAACGTCGGTCCAGTTTTCGTAAATACTTGCAGAAGCCGCGCGCGCAACTATAGAACCCGTTATATCCGATCCTCCGCGTGAGAAGGTCTTGATAGTGCCGTTAGGCATAGATCCATAGAATCCGGGGATAACCGCATAATCGTATTTTGAGAGGTATTCTCCGAGAATTTCATTAGTTCTATCGGCATTGAAATTGCCGTCGTCATTAAAGAAGATGCATTTCTTCGCATCGATAAAATGAAAATCGAGATATTTTGCGAGGATCATAGCATTGAGGTACTCGCCTCTGGATGCTATATAGTCACGTCCGGAATTATGCAGGAATGAGTGCTTGATTTTTTCGAAAACCTCGGTAAGATCAAGTTCAATTTCAAGATCACGTATTATTTGGTTATATCTATCCTTGATAGCTTCAAATATTTCGGTGATGTCTCTTTCATCTGCTGCCAGCTCATAGCAACGGTATAGCATATCTGTTACCTTTGTGTCTTTGCTGTTTCTTTTGCCGGGAGCAGAGGCGACTACATATCTACGGTCGGGATCACTCTTTATTATTTCCGCTACTTGACGGAAATGCTCGGCGTCTGCAAGAGAGCTTCCACCAAATTTGAGGACTTTTAAACCCATAGTTGTACTCCTATATTGATACATATTTTTTACAATATATATTATATGAAAACAGGTCTTTTTTGTCAATACCTTTTTCGACAAAAATAAGAGCCCCCACCGATACTTAGGTGAGAGCCGTAGTTGTTTTATAGATCGTCAACGTCCTGTACCGGAGGCTCAAAAATATCCCCTACCGGTGTTCCCGTCCATGAGCCTAATGGATCTGTGATAATGCGACCGTCCGATTGCATTGTGGTTTTATTTTTCTCTTCTGTGTTGTCGATACTTCCCTGCTCGCTTTTATTTGATTTAATGCGTAGCATATTAACTTCTTTTTTCATATAACCTCCTAAATTGGTGTAGTTATTTAAATATTTTCTCCTTGAAAACTAATTATTCAAAAAAAGTAGAAAAAAAGTATTAATTTGTAAAAAAACACTTGACTTTTAAAAAACCATCTGCTATAATATAGAAGTCGCGTGGAGAGATGGCCGAGTTGGTCTAAGGCGCACGACTGGAAATCGTGTAAACCCTAATACGGTTTCAAGGGTTCGAATCCCTTCCTCTCCGCCAAACAAAGCCACCCAATCGGGTGGCTTTTTTGTTTGGCGGAGAGAAAGAGGATTCTTGCCCAGCGACGAAAGTCGCAGGGTTCGCATATTACGTTTAGAGGCGTCAAGCTCGACATACACCTTATCCACTTCTATCATAGCCTCAGTAGTATGCATATCAGCAAGATACGACATACCGGGCATCTCTCTTGAGAGATCCGTGATGAACTCATCTAAGCCGTAAGGTCTGCGCTGTATGCCTTCTTTGGAAGAACTCTTATAGCCCCATCTCGCTCGAAGTGATGCAAGTCCCTTCTTATCCAGAACGTGTTCAAGATCGGGAAGATCCTCTGCTCTGAATTTTATAGAATTTATTCCGTGCTTGATATATGCTATCTTTTCTACAGCCTCATCCCACTTAGCGTTTTTCACCTCGGTATCTACGAGCATTCTCTCAACGAGCATATCTGCCATATCCTTTGCAAATGCTTGCTTATCTTCGAGTGATGTGTAGGTATTCAGACCGATCCACAGCTCATTACTCAGCTCGTCAAAGGCTTTGGTCTTTATGCCCGGCGCAACCGCCTTCACAAACTTCATAGCCGTTGACTTGGTATATACCTTCTGATGGCTAAGGTTAGCCTTCATCACTGCGGCTTGACCTTGTGAATAAGTGCGAGTGCGGGATTTTGAGCGAATTGTTCTGCTTACTTCGTTTCCTTCGTCATCAAATAGGATTTCTTTAACTTTTTGAGCTGTTCTACTACCTGTTCCTCGGTCAGCTCCGAGTTGGATATTATTTCGTTCGTTCTCCTTAACGTTTCTCTCGTAAGTGGCATAACTTCCGAAATCAGTTTTGCGGTAGAGTCGGAAAACGCCCTTAGTCTCCTGCTGTATGCCTCTCCGTTCAAGATCATAAATATTTCTCCTTGCTTTGTCTATCTCTGTTTCATCATATTCATCTATGGTAAGTACACGAGTGATAATAGGATTATCTATCTCGCCTTGCATATAGGCAATTTTATTATCAACATCCTCTCCTACCGCTATCATATACTCACCAGCTTTGGATTTAGGAGGCTTACTTTGATTAGTTTTTGCATCTGCAAACATAGAACGTAATCTTTCGTTCTCAAATGCACTTAACACATCATTAGCTCTCACCCATCCAAAACTATTATACTCTTTTTCGGTGTACTTGTCAACGCTTCTCGCCTTATGCCTTATATCTTTATTATTCTCATTGAAACGCTCGGAGAGAGGTATAACGTTGCCGTTATCATCGTAGGTGACAGGATCGGCGGATTTGATTTGCTCTGAATTAAATACGATATATGTTAAGTCAGATTGCATAGTATCGTAGTTAACCGAGGTATATACAATTCCATCATAGCCCTTCTTTTCCAAGAAAGAAGTGAAAGATTCGCCATTATTCTTGACAATACGAGATAAAACTGCGCCTGTACGCTTCTCAAAATCTACCCAATTCGAGTATTCGGAAACATTGAAACTGCTGCCTATTGTTTCTGCGAAAGAATTCAGAAGTTTATTAACCTCTGCGTTGCTCTTATCCGTGAATACAAAGGGCTTGCTTATTTTGAGAAAAGCATCAAGCACGTTGCCGGTATCTTTGCTTCTGCTCGCATACTTATCCGCTACCTCTCGGTTAGCAGTAAAGTAGAAGCCCTTGCCCTGTGATGCAAACAGCGTAGCTCCACTACCGATTTTGTTCTTATCAAAAACGGTAAAATCTGCCGTTCTTCCGTGATAGGCTCTTACCGTATAACCGTTAGCCTTCGCCGCCTCATCAACCAATTTCTGCGCAGTTTCCATATCGCCACGTTTTACTGCGTCGAGATATGCGGTGTCCTCTTCGGAAGTAACACGAGCCTTACTCTTGACCATTTTCTCGGTAGTCTTTTTAATGGTATTAGTCTTAGTTTTTTTGCCTGCCGCTACCGCTCCTTCCATAAAGGCGTCGCGGATGGGCTTTACCGCCTTGCGCATATCTGCAATGTACTTTGCCTCCTCGCTATCCGGAGGAACAGTCTTGTATATCTTGTTAATCTTGTTAAACCAAGAGGTAAAGAACTTTTTGAGCGCACTCCACAAGCCCTTATTTTTCGTTTTAAGAGCCTTTATCTCTGCGACGGCGCTCTTGCTCGCAAGGAAGCTCTGACACGCCTCTGCGATCATTTCTTCTCGCGCTATATTCTCTAAATTCGTTTCGCCTATTCGCTCACGCGCCAAGTTTTCAAATGCTTCTGCGCTCATCGTGTTAGGATCTACTCCGTCAGCTATGAGCCTTTGCTTCTCAGCCTCTATAAGCTTATTCTTCTGATCCTCGAGGAGTGTTTCTATTGAATAGCCACCTTCAATAAGCGCCTTTGTAACAAGTGCTTCAAGTGCATCGTAATGCTCGGGCGCGTTTTCCTTTATGAAATGCACGACCTCATGTGATGCGGTGTAAAGCATAGTGCCTTCACCGTCATCTCTGGAACATATAATATTAAAAAATCCATTTACAAAAGAAAATCCGTAGCAGAATTGCATTCCGCTACGGATAAATAAAATTAATCTACGTCTTCGATAACGCTTTCAAGCGTGTTGTCGAGTGTTTCTGGATGGAGGAGATATCTCTTGAGCCTCTTGAATGCTGAAGCATAGTAATAACCGTCACAAATACGCTCATCGGTTACCACCTTAAGAGTGATGAAATGATGTCTCTCTCTCGTGCCGTCTCTCTTTATCGCGTCTGCTGTAAAGACGTTTCCATAAGAGATAAATACAGGGAGCGTTCCAAAATCGTAGAGGTGGTGATATATCGCCGGGATACCAAGAGATCCCATTGAAGTTACAATCATAGAACCGTGGAACGGGCTAACGTTCATTAACGCTTTAGGAAGCCAACCGTGATAGTCGAGCCATTTGAGAATTGAAACCACGCCTCTGAGAATAGGTCTTGGGAGCTTAGTGAGGATGCCTGCAACATTGTCAAAGTCGCTATCCTCTTCTATAGCTGCCTTTGCTGTTTTCTGGAACTTTTTGTATACGTTATATACGTTATCTCTCGGATCTAATTTGATCTTGATACAGGTATCGGGAGACTCAAGATTGAACTCCTTTTTAATAACCATAACGCACTCGATATCGTTTCTCGCATATATCCTTTGACCTGCTAAAAATCTATTAATTCCCGGTCTTTCCGAAACTACGCGAGTGTACGCCGCAAGTAATACATGCAATAGCGAGAGGTCGGTATATCCTTCCCTATGCTTTTCATCAAGATAACGCTCTATGTTCGTTATATCTACTACATCCTCAAACTGGTTTTGAGAATCGTTTCTCTCCTTCATAATAAAAGGAGATATATAGCTCATCGCGGGTAGAGTACGTACTCTGCGCCCCTCTTTTCTATCGCCAAAGCGCTTTTTACGTGGCTTATATGCGGGAGTGTCGTATGTAATCAGATCATCATACTTATTGGATGGCATAAAGTCAAATTCCTTTTTAGATAAATGATACTATATTATAACATAAAACTGGTTAATAGTCAAGTTAAAAATGATTTTTTAGAAAATTTGTTGACATTTTGCAAGAAAATGTATGTTAAAATAAAAGAGGCTACCGTCTTTTTTATCGATAGCCTCTTGAAAAATCTATAAAGATTAATCTCTATTAGCCTCTGCTATAACCTTTTCTGCTATAGAAGAAGGAACTTCATCGTATCTGATAAAGTCAAAGTCGAATCTGCCGCGTCCCTGTGTAGAAGCGCGAAGTGCGATTACGTAATCTGTCATTTCAGAGAAAGGTACCTCTGCGAGAACAACCTGAAGCTCACTGCCGTCCTCAGCGGGCTCAATACCCATAACTCTGCCGCGACGCTTGTTAAGATCGCCCATAACGTCACCAACGTAATTATCGGGAACGTATACCTTGAGTGCGCCAACAGGCTCGAGGAGTACGGGAGAAGCCTTGGGAAGACCTTCACGGTATGCGATAGCCGCCGCAAGCTTGAAGGAAATTTCGTTAGAGTCTACGTCGTGATAAGAGCCGTCGTAGAGGTTAGCCGCAAGATTTACCACGGGATAGCCTGCGAGAACGCCCTTTTGCATGCACTCACGAAGTCCTGTTTCAACCGCGGGGAAGAAATTCTTCGGAACTGCGCCGCCGAAAACGCTCTCGGTAAAGGTAAGTCCCTCTGCCTCACCGGGAGAGAAGGTGATCTTAACGTGGCCGTACTGACCGGAACCACCGGACTGCTTCTT
>JAZOUM010000136.1:0-16776 GCA_045658205.1 Eubacteriales bacterium
AAAAACCCCGATAAAATTCGCAAAACGGCGTTTTATCGGAGGTTTTGTATGTCGCGTACGGGCGACCGTCACTTTGCGTGACCCATGATGCGCGGCACTCGCCGCATTCAATTAATAGGTGAGCTTAGCTCTTCCCTTGGCGCGTCTTCTCTTAAGAACTTTTCTACCGTTAGCGGTTGCCATTCTCTTTCTGAAACCATGCTCTTTGTTTCTCTGTCTCTTCTTGGGCTGATATGTTCTCTTCATGACAAGCACCTCCTTCGTTGTTGATTTAACATCTTACTGGCGCGTATTCATATTAGCGCACGATATATTATAACCGAAGAATATTAAATTGTCAAGAGAATTTTAAAATATTTTCTAAATAAAAAGAATATTGTTTGTTAGTATGTTGACAATTAGGGTACTTTATGATAAAATAACGATATGTTAATTATAATGCCTAAGTGTTTGCAAAATGCAGATTTTGGTAGAAAGGGTATAAAAATGAACAAGGACGTTGCTAAAATTCTCGTATCAGCTGAAGAACTTGATGCTATAACCACCAGACTTGCGGCAGAGATCGACAGAGACTATGCGGGAGAGGATAAAAGACTTATTCTCGTATGTATCCTCAAGGGATCTATAGTGTTTATGGGAGATCTTATGAAGAAGATCACCGTACCCGTGGAGATCGATTGTATGAAGGCGTCATCCTACGGAGCAAGTACTGTTACTACCGGTACCGTTAATATTCATCTTGATCTTATACGTCCCGATCTTAATAAGTGCGATCTTCTTATCATTGAGGATATCGTTGACTCCGGATTCACTCTTTCATATTTGACAAAATATCTTATCGGCAAGGGCGCCAAGAGCGTTCGTACCTGTACGCTTCTCGACAAGCCGTCCCGCAGACGCGTGGAATTTGTGCCGGATTATTGTGGAGTTGAGATTCCCGACGAGTTCGTTATCGGCTACGGTCTTGACTATGATGAAAAGTATCGCGCTCTTCCTTACGTCGGTGTTCTTCGCCCTGAGATCTACGGCGGAGAAGAATGAGAAAAGTAGGCTTATATACACTCGGCTGTAAGGTCTCGCAGTATGAGACCGAGGCTATAGGAGAGGAGTTTGAAAGGCGCGGATTTTCCGTAATGCCGTTTGACTCCGTGTGCGACGCTTACGTTATAAACACCTGTACCGTTACTGCCGAGAGCGATAGAAAATCCCGACAAATAATAAGACGCGCCATAACTCGAAATCCTGACGCTGTAATTGCCGTAGTGGGTTGCTACAGTCAGCGCGCTCCTGAGGAGCTTTTGAAGATCGATGGCGTTGACGTAGTTATCGGAACCGATAAAAAGCTCGATGTGGTCGGGCGTGTCGAGTTTATACTTGATAATAGAGATACAAAGCCTTGCTCTTACGTAACTTCTCTTGAGAACGTAACGTTTGAGCCTATGACTATTACGAAGGCTCCGAGAACGAGAGCTTACGTAAAGATCGAGGACGGGTGCGAGTCAAGGTGTACCTATTGCGCCATATCTCCGGCTCGCGGTAGAGTTAGATCAAAGCTACCGGATGACGTAATAAACGAGGTTGAGGCGCTATACAAGAGCGGTACGCGTGAGATCGTCCTCACCGGAATTGAAACCGGATCATACGGTAAGGATTTTGATTTTGATTACGATCTTGCAGATCTTATAGCTGAGCTTGATAAAAGAGGAAGCTGTGAGAGAATTCGACTTGGATCTCTTGCTCCCGAGCTTATAGGCAAGAGCTTTGTTGATAAGGTCAAAGGTCTGAAGATCCTTGCGCCGCACTTCCATTTATCTATACAAAGCGGCTCTGACAATGTGCTAAGAGGTATGAAGCGCAGATATTCGAGAGCTATGGCTCTTGCGAATATACGCTATATAAGAGAAAATATACAAGGTGCATCCTTTACGACTGATCTTATGGTCGGTTTCCCCGGTGAGACGGAGGAAGATTTTCTCGATACTGTGAGCTTTGCGAAGGAAGCTCGCTTTATTGACGCTCACGTATTCGCATACTCAAGAAGAAGCGGAACTCCCGCGGCGGAGTATGATGGGCAAATACCGGAGAGTGAAAAGAAGAGCCGTTCTGCAAGACTCATAAAGGTTAAAAACGAGGTCAGAGATCAGGTTCTATCCGAGATCGTCTCGCTTGGCGAGCCGTTATCCGTAGTTCTCGAAACCTTTGACAACGGTGTATATACTGCTCATTCCGAGGCTTTTGCAGAGGTGAGAGTTGAGGCTCCCAAAGGGCTTCAAGGTGAGATAGCGGATGTTATCCCTGTTTCGCATAGCGACGGAGTAATAGTTGCTAAACTTAAATAATGCTAATTAATATTTACAAAAATGGAGATATTCAAAATGGAAAACAGCAAAAAGACAATGGACAAAATAGTCGCTCTTTGCAAAACTCGCGGCTTTATCTTCCCCGGTAGTGAGATCTACGGCGGTCTTGCTAACTCTTGGGATTACGGACCCTTAGGCGTTGAGTTCAAGAACAACGTAAAGAAGGCTTGGTGGCAGAAGTTTGTTCAGGAGTCCAGATACAACGTAGGTCTTGATTCCGCAATCATTATGAACCCTCAGGCATGGGTAGCATCCGGTCACGTTGGCGGATTCTCCGATCCTTTGATGGACTGCAAGGGCTGTAAGGCCCGTCACAGAGCAGACAAGCTTATTGAGGATTATGCCTTCGCTAACGGTCTTAACGACAACCCCGCTTCCTGGAGCTTCGAGGAGATGGCTACCTACATCAAGGAGAAGGGAATTGTTTGTCCTCTTTGCGGCGGCAACGATTTTGCTGATATCAAAAAGTTTAACCTTATGTTCAAGACCTTTATCGGTGTAACCGAGGATTCTACCAATACGGTATATCTTCGTCCCGAGACCGCTCAGGGTATATTCGTTAACTTCTCATCCGTTCAGCGTTCTACCAGAAGAAAGCTTCCCTTTGGTGTTGCGCAGATCGGTAAATCCTTCAGAAACGAGATCACTCCCGGTAACTTCACATTCCGCACCCGTGAGTTTGAGCAGATGGAGCTTGAGTTCTTCTGCAAACCCGGTACCGACCTTGAGTGGTTCAAGTATTGGAAGGACTTCTGCCACAAGTGGCTTCTCGACCTTGGTATGAGAGAGGAGAACCTCAGACTTCGTGATCACGATGCAGAGGAGCTTTGCTTCTACTCTAAGGCAACTACTGACTTTGAGTTCCTCTTCCCCTTCGGTTGGGGTGAGCTTTGGGGCATAGCTGACAGAACCAATTATGACCTCGGTCAGCATCAGGAGCATTCCGGCAAGGATATGACATACTTCGATCCCGAGACCAACGAGCATTACATTCCTTACGTAGTAGAGCCTTCTCTCGGCGCAGACAGAGTTGCGCTTGCTTTCCTTGTTGACGCTTATGACGAGGAGACCATCGGTGAGGGAGACGTAAGAGTTGTTCTTCATCTTCATCCTGCGCTTGCTCCCGTTAAGGCTGCTATTCTTCCCCTTTCCAAGAAGCTTTCCGAGAAGGCGCTTGAGCTTTACGATGAGCTTGCTAAGTACTTCCCCTGCGACTTCGATGAGACAGGATCTATCGGTAAGAGATATCGCCGTGAGGATGAGATCGGTACTCCCTTCTGCATCACCTATGACTTCGATACCGAGAACGATGGCTGCGTAACCGTTCGTGACAGAGACACTATGGAGCAGGTTCGTATTCCTATGTCCGAGGTTAAGGACTACATCGCAGAAAAGCTCAGGTTCTAATAAAAACATTCAGAAAAGCCACACCGACCGTGTGGCTTTTCTATGGAGAAAAATATGGAAAAATTAACACGTATAGCGTCATTTTCGGTAAATCACGACTATATTACCGAAGGTATATACGTATCACGCATAGACGGTGATATAACTACCTACGATATGAGAACGAGAGTGCCGAACAATGAGAGCGATGACTATATGTCAAATCTTACTATGCATTCGCTGGAGCATTTATTTGCTACCTACGTGCGTAACAGCGAGATAGGCACCCGTGTAATATATTTCGGTCCTATGGGCTGTCAGACCGGCTTTTATCTTCTTGTCAGAAACGCAGATAACGAGGAAACTCTCGGTGTGGTAAAGGCTACGCTTGAGAAAATAATTAAGCACGAGGGATGTGTGCCCGGCGCAAGTCGCGTAGAGTGCGGTAATTACAAAAATCTTGATCTTGAGAGCGCGAAGGAAGAGGCGAGAAAATATCTTGCAGTTCTTTCCGCTAAGGATTGGGATTTTAAATATCCGGAGGTGTAAGTATGGGATTTAAGGCTGACATAGGAATTATAGGCGCGCTCGATGACGAGGTGCGCGAGATAATATCAAGACTTGAAAACCGCGAGAGCGAGACTGTAGGCAGTATAGAATTTAATATGGGTAAGCTCTACGGTAAGAACGTTGTCATAGCGAGATGCGGCGTAGGTAAGGTTTTTGCCGCCATCTGCGCAGAGGCTATGATCATTAAGTATTCTCCGTCTTTATTGGTAAATTCCGGTGTCGGTGGAGCGCTTGATAAGTCACTCCGTCCTCTTGATATAGTTTTTGCCGATAAGCTCGTTCAGCACGATATGGATACGTCACCACTCGGTGATCCGGTCGGACTTATTTCAGGCATCAACCGTGTTTATTTTGAGACCGATAAGCGCGCTCGTGAAATTCTTTCCGAGTCTGCTGATAGCCTCGGTGTTAACTATCTTGTCGGTACTGTCGCAACGGGAGATAAGTTTATTTCGGATAAAGCGGATAAGGACAGATTGACCTCCTTGTTCGGCGCATCTGCTTGTGAGATGGAGGGCGGCGCTATTGCACATACGGCTTTCGTTAACGGTGTGCCGTTTATGGTGGTCAGAGCTATTTCCGATTCGGCAGACGGTGAGGCGTGTATGGATTATCCTACGTTTTTGCCTATCGCTACCAAGGTTTCGACTCAACTTACTCTTTCACTTATTGAGAAATATTAAACCAATCAATAACACACGCAAATATAGCGAGGATATACTTTTAGTATGATCTCCTCGCTATATTTTTACTTATAAGTTTAAGTGCTGATTTTATCAATAAGAATGATAGTTTTCTTTTTTGCAGTTGCTTTTTTGATTGCTTTAGCGGCGCCGCCAAAGCTTTTGTGTACATAAGCGATTACGATATCGCTATGTGCAATCATCCATTCGTTTCTTTTGGATATTGCAAATTTCGGGATGGCTGCTGCGACTGACTCGGGTAGTACCGTATCGAAATATAGATCAGGGAATTTTATACTTGTTGGCATATATGCGATTACGGTGTATATTTGTAAACCATTGTATTTTTTTGATAAATCATGCATAACACGGTGCGCAATATTATCAAAGTTGCCGTGAGTTCCGATATAAAATGTGTTTGCTCCGTTGTTCTCTATTAATTTTGTTACTTCTTCTTTGATAATAATTGCGATATGATCCGGAGCATCTCGGTGACCTATAAATGTTATCGTCATTTTTCCTCTTTTTTATACAAAATGTTAGTGTGTATCCGAAAAGGATATATAAATTATTCTAACATATCCTAAAAGGATATACAATAACATTACAGTAAAAAATAGGAGTTTATTTTGATAGATTACGTAATTATAGGAAAAAGGATAAGGGAACTGAGAAAAAATAAGGGGTTGACTCAAGCTCAGTTAGCTGAAATGTCGGGTGTTGAACCCTCTAATATTTCTCATATTGAACGAGCGGCAACAAAATTAAGTTTACCGACTTTGATTGGCATCGCAAATGCGTTGGACGCGACTCTTGACGAGCTGGTTTACGGTAATATTTCTAAAAGCGCTCACGTGTCGGTTTCTTTAATTGACAGTTTACTTTCTGATTGCAATGCAGCTGAATTAAGGTCAATTGCCGAGCTGATTAAAACAACAAAAAACGTATTAAGATCTAAATAGAAAAATGCTTGCTTAGGTGTGAATGTCCTATGCAAGCATTTTTCTATTTATTTGAATTTACTGTCTAAGAATTTTATGTAAGCGCTCCAGTCCTCGCGTGAGAGAAAGTGCTTTCCGTGTCGATAGTGATACAGTATGCTTCCGTCACCTAAAAAGGCATTTGCCGTGGGCATTTCGTCGCCTGTTACAAGTCCATTTTTGCCAAGCAGCTCCCAAGCGCACGACGCATGAGCCGTCGTCAAAAATTCCGATTTAGGATCTGCGCCTTTATCAAGCTCAGCAGAGCCTACCAACAGGTATCTTGGCGCTATTAAGGCTAAGAGAAAGCTCTGATCGTAAGGCTTTTCGTCCTCAAGCTCTCCGCAAAAATCCTTGAAGCTTTCCGTAAACCAGTCATCTGAGCCAAGTCTTATGAAGTCGGTGATTCTTTCACCTTCTCCGTGCTTTGAGGAAGCGGCTCCGCCGTAACCGGAGTTGTTGGATATAACCGCCGCAAATCGCTCATCCTGCGCGGCGCACCAAAGCGCCGTCTTACCGAGCCTTGAGTGACCGATCAGGGCAACCTTGTCGGTGTCAAGATCTTCTCTTTCTTCTACCAAGTAGTCCATAATGCGACTTGCGCCCCAAGCCCACATTCCTATCTTGCCCCACTCGTCCGATTTTCTGTCATTGGTGGTGCCGAAATGCGACGCTATGCCGTCGGAAAAATCTCCGTAATGATTGTCGTTTACCATATCGCGATAATCTACGACAACAAGCGCGTATCCGGCATCTATAATTTCTTCAACAGGGATGTACCAATGTGGCGCAAGAGAGAAGGCTATGTGCAGAAATACCGGTGGGCGTGTCACACTTTTCGGTGTGAAAATTTGTATAGGGAACGAGCCTTCGCCGTTTTCGGTTTGATATACGAGAGTTAGCCTTTCGTGTGTGCATTTACCGGCAAAATCGTATCGCACGTTCTCAAGGTCACGCGCGCTGACATTTACGCTAACGCTTGGAGTACGACCGTAGGAATATTTTTCGAGAAGCTCGCGCATCTGTGCGCGTCTTTTTTGCCAACATTCGTTAGTAACCGGATCTCCGTTATTCATTTTTAAAATCGGCAGGTAGCCTCTTTTTGATAATTCATTACTTATCATATCGGTAACCGTTCAGTTATTTTTGTGTGTTTTCTTGCTTCAACCAGAATTTATCAAGCTCGTCTTTCAGATCCTTTGCGTCTGCAACGTACTTCATTCCTTTCCAAAGTGAAGGAATGCTTTTTTTGTATATCGGATCGGCGAAACGGTCGTCTACAAGAACGATAACACCTTTGTCATCCTCTCTTCTTATTACACGGCCCGCCGCTTGGAACACCCTGTTCATTCCGGGGTATACGTAGGCAAATTGCTTTCCTTCCTCGTATTTTTCCTCAAAGTACTCAGCTATAGCCTCTCTTTCGTAAGAAAGTGACGGCATACCGATTCCTACTACGATGGCGCCTATGAGACTGTCACCGGCAAGATCGATACCCTCGGAGTATATGCCACCCATTACGCAGAAGCCGACAAGATATGCGCCGGAATCCTTCTCAAACGAGCGTATAAACGATTCTTTTTCCTCGCCGCTCATATTTTTGGTTTGCAGGAGTGACTTTATCTTGGGATATTTTGCGTTAAACTCGCGATATAGCGCCTCGGAATACTCGAACGAAGGGGCAAAAACCATATAGTGTCCTCTCTTTGCGGAAAGTGTAGCGGCTATAACGCGGCATACCGCGGGAAGCGTACGCGATCTTTCCGAGTAACGGATGCTGATCTTATCCATTATTGATACCGATAGCTGCTCGGGATCAAACGGAGAATCCACCTTAAGCACATCCGAATAGCTGTCGGTAGATAGTACTGATCTATAGTAGTTTATGGGCGATAGGGTGGCAGAGAAGAATACTGCTCCCACTCCCTTATCTATTCGCTTTTGAATTTCCTCTGCGGCGTCTATGCAAAGCACCTTGAATGAGATCTCTCCGTCGCGGTAAAATATCAGTAAACGGTAACCCGTGTCAAAGGATTCGAGCGATCCTTCTACTTTATTCACCTTGTAAAGCAGTGCGCGTATAGCCTTGAGACGTTTTGTTTTCTCGTTATCGTGTGACCGTACGCTAAGCTGCTCTTCATCCTCAAGAGCTTTTATCAGATCGGATATTATTCCGTATAGATCTCCCGGCACGTATGATAGGTGCGCCGCGCCTATATCTAACCCGTCCTCATCCTTTCGCATCTCATCCTTTAAGAATGGTGTGAAAAGCTCTGTTAGAGCGGATTTTGCTTTTGGCAACTCTTCTCTAAGCTTTGAGAGCGCTCCTATTTCTTCAATTTGCAAGAGAGCATCCAGATCCTTTATCGACAGCTCCGATGAGTACATTTCGCGGCTACGGTCTGCAAGGTTATGTGCCTCGTCGATAAGAAAAGCATACCTGCCGCCGTCGGTAAAGAAGCGACGTATATACACCACGGGATCGAAGAGATAGTTGAAGTCGCATATTACTACGTCGCATAGCTCCGAGTATGCAAGCTCAAGCTCGTAGGGGCATACCGTGTATGCTTTTGCAATCTCTTTTATGTCATCTATAGTAACAACGCTTTGTTTAAGCTCGTGCGTTGCAATGACCGCTTCGGCGAGCTTATTGCACTTAGCCATCTCACACATAAGAGAATTTTCTCTGCAGATGAGCTGACACGGGCAGCTCTTCTCCTTAGAGGTGAGTATTATCGCCTTGATTAAGGCGCCACCCTCGCAAAACAGCTCTATACAATCCTTAGCCGCCTCGGCAGTCGTGCCCTTTGGAGTGAGGTAAAATACCTTGTCGCATTTTTCTTCTCCGAGCGCCTTGATGGCGGGGTATATCGCGGAAACGGTTTTTCCGGTGCCTGTCGGAGCAGAGGCGAAGAGTGTGTTGCCCTTGACGAATGCTCTGTAAGCGCGTCTTATAAATTCATCCTGTCCGTCTCGCACCTCTGCGTATGGGAATCGCATAGTCTTCATAGAAGGTAGCCTTTTTGTTACTCGCTCTATTTCAGGCGCTGCATAGATAGAAACGGCGCTTTTGCATTTGTCGAAGAATGCATCGAGAGTCTTGGTATCGGCAATCTCTTCCTTCGATTCCACAAGACCGTTTGTTTCGTTTACTAATACGGTTTTAATATTTACGGAGGATAGCCCATCGGTTTCGGAAAGTATTTTTGCAAGGACGAACGCCTCGCCTCTTGCTTGAGCCATTTCTGACTTTTTGGAGCTTTTAGACGTACCCGTGGTGCTTTTTACGACGGTTATACCCTCGTTTTCCACGCCGTCCGCATAGCCGAAAATACGGTAGTTAATATCGTTGTGACAAAAATCCAACTCGAGTCGTCTGCCGATCGTTATCCCAAGCGATGACAGTACGATTTTTGACGCGCCGGACAGGTTAGGTTCGCCTTCATCGGTTGGTAGTGTGGGAGAAATTCTTCGTCTGGCGATGGATACAAACTCGCCAAGCGAGATCAATATTCTGTTTTCACTTGCGATGAGCTTCATATCCACCTCCGTGCTTATTTATCAAATATATTTTACTATATTTTTTTATTAAAGTCAACAACTCTTAATACAAATAAAAGGAGCAAGGATGGAAGAATTATCCCTTCGTATCCTTGCTCCCGGCTGTTACGCCACTATGTTTTCTTTGTACTCGCTTATGAATGACTCCAGCAGTCTCGATTTTGTATCGAGCCAGGCGATCTCGCTCTCCTTGACGTACTCGTAACCGCCTGAATATCCCTTCAGACCGATGATCGGCAATGTTGAAAGCTTGAGCAATGCCTCTATTACGCCTGCCGCAGTCATGCTATCCTTAAGACTGATCATCAGACTCACGGTGAATAGCATACATAGGGTAGAGGGGATCAAGCGTAACGTCATGTACGGGAGCCTCGATATCTGCGGATTTTTTAGCTCGCTTCCCAATACTTTTTCCTTCGAAAGAAGAGTCGCGGCGTTTAGTTCAACCCCTTTTAATTTCTTCACACGGTTAAGGGCTTTTGCGGTCTCTTTGCTTGAAATTTCACCGCGCAAATACCTATTGTATTCTTCTTCGGTATATCCGAGAGAAAAGATTAGACTTTTTCTTCGGTACTCAAGCTCGTCATCTGTGTATTTGAGGCAAAAGCCTCTGAGCATAGGTAGATCATCACCCTTGATTTTATTTCTTGATAAGTTATATCTATCCATAGCGGATTTATACTCGTCGCTACATCTTCCAAGCTCCTCTCCGGCATCCTCGAGTGAAAAATACATTACGTAAGAGGCTATCAGCATCATTATCAGAGTAGATGTGAATTTCTCGCCGCTAAGATGTGAAAAGCTTATTTCGGTAAACGAGACGAGAGCTGCAATGAAGAGTGTGATTGCCGCAATGGTTTTACCTATGTTGTCGATCAAAAATGAATATCCTTTTTTCATCAACGTCTCGGACGTGATTATACTCATTTCAAGCTTATTTTGCATTGTTATCCATCCTATCGTATTTTTTTGCCGCCCTAAAGCATATTGCGCCGACAACATTGGTAACAAATCCAACAAACGAGATAACGGTGATCTCGTCGGCTATTTTTGCAAGCAGGAAGAAGATAACGAAAATGATAAACCACATAAGCGGCGCTGAAGCCGAACGAAGGACTTCTTTTACGCGCTTGTACATTGGGATAAGAGCAAGTCCGAGAAGTATTAATGAGATGCCGGACAAAATACTTGCGTCACCGCGTCGCAGCCAAAGTGGAAAGTAGGATAAAATCGACACGGATACCGGGATAACCGATATCGAAAGTCCAAGGAAGTTAAACATCAGACGCCTTGCGTGATTGTTAAGCTTCGGCATTTTCAGCCATCGCCTCCCTCATTTTAGCGATTCTTTCACCTACCGCATCCTTTTGATACTGTGGCAGAGCAGATGACATAAATACGTCGTATAGCATATCGATCTGCGCGCCGATCACGGTCTGAAGCCTATTTACCTCTAGCCTTGCCTCTGATTTAGATTTCAGTTCCTCATTTACCGCGTCTTCAAGCATACATAGCTTAGAAGCTATGATGCCAAGCGCCTTCTCGGTATCCTTGATTGCGGTATCGAGGCTCTGGTTGAGCGCATCGCTTTTCTCGGAGCTTGTCTTTGTGGTCTCCTTGATTTTTGTTACCGCATTGCTTATGGCTATCAGCGACCTCTCTACGAGTGGTAAAAGACCTTTTTTGTAGGCTATAGCGAGCATCACTGAGCCTGCCAACGTGAGCGCACACAGTATTTCACTTGCGTATAGTGATACCTCTTCGTATATTTGTGAGAAAAAGTTTTCGTCGCTAGCTTCATTCGAGCTTCCTTCGCTTGAGTATGATTCCTCGTTGGCGGATGCCGAAACTGCTCCGAAAAGCGTAAACGATACGAGCAGAACGGTTGCGATCAAATATTTGAGTTTGTGTTTCATTATTCCTTCCTTTCAAAGTTAAATATTTCGTGTCCCTTGCACATGCTTTCAAGTTCCTTGATCGTTTTGATCATTGAATCGCATTTTTCTTCAAGTGCGCGGCATCTTTTTAAAAGTAGTCTGATTACGCTGTCATCGGTAGCCGGAAACGTAATTTTGTGTCCGCTTTTTATAAAGCTCTCCGCTACGTACACACCGTCAGTCGTTTCCACTAACGGACTGTATTCTCCGCTTGGAAGAATCGACAACGGTATTTTCACTTCGCCGTTTTTTAGTGGATAAGCAACACCGTTTACAGTCACGGCTCCGACTACGCTTGAGCCAAACGTAAGAGTTAAAGTGGATCGATCATCGTCACAAAAATACACGCGCTCGGCGTATCCGTGTGAAGTTACATAGGATATTTTCACGTTGTTTTCTCCCCCCTGCTTTCAAGATTCGCGACTCTTACTCTGAGTGTGTCTATCTCTCCGTATAGTGTTATAATGTGGGCTAAAAGACTTTTGCCAAAGAAACTGAAATAGGTTGCAAGCTCACCGGACTTTACGTCTTCAAACAGAGCGTTTAACGTATGTCCATCCTTGATGCCGGTGGGAATATTTGAGGCGAGTGAATCCTCCCCGATAGCGTAGATGTCGTTTAACAGCTCGTTGTAGCGCTCTATGATAAATAACGGTAAACGGTCGAACGCCTTTTTCATTTCCTCGGCGGTATAACCTCTGCCACCGAATGCCCGAGGAGCTGTTGGACGCGAGGGAAGGGAGGATATCAACAGCTCCTTTATATCGGAGTTAAGTATTTTCTTTGCTTTCATATATGTCCTTTCTTTTGTCTCATTTTATCAGATACTGCTTTTTATTTTTCCTTTTATTACGTATCTGTAGGCTATAGAGTAGACGGAAATAGGAGATGCATAGGCGCTTGAAGTAAGTATGATTTGCTTTTCCACCCACGCCTTTTCCTTTTCGGAAAGCGCGATTGAAAGATATCTGTCGGCGCCCCATGGATTCTTAGTAAAGTCAAAATCATCAAAGCCACCGCTTGACGTCGGGAATCTGCCGACAAAAACAGGATCGTGTCCGTCTGTGGACACCTCGCATACTATAGATTCGGCAGTATGCCCCTTAGCCTTGATAACCAACGACTTTTTGACCGTGCTCTTAGTAAGATGCGGAACACCGCAGTCATCAAGACCTGTTTTGATAACGTACGTGGGAGTATGTCCTGCAAAGCTGTAAAAGTGAGGGTGTATTCTCGTACCCATTCGCTCAAGATACTCCTCCTCTTTGTAATCCGTAGCGCCTTTGACGAAGTCGGGCGCAACACCTCGCATATCATTGTTGAATACGCATAGGTGACCATCCGTGGTCGTAAAGAACAAATACCCGTTGTGAGATATAAAAATATCTGCGGGGCAGAAGGTTCCGCCTTCCTTTTCCTCTGTGGGAACTACTCGGTATTTTACGCCGTTTTCCTTAACGTAATAGTATAGGCTACCAAATGCGTCCGCCTCGCTGAATACGGATTTACTGTCTGCGGCTGTACCGCACAGAGTGGGATGAGGGATGGCATCTTCGTATTGGTCCGGAGAGTAACGATAGAGTGTAGAATCGCCCTTGTAAGCGCCGATACCCACTGCTGTGAACCATTCGTATTCTCTCGCTCCACAAGGGTGTACAAAGGTTGATCTTGAGTCTGCTAAGAATATTTTATTGCCTATTCCAATTACAAGATAACCAAGCCACTCGCAAAGATGCGCAGACGAAAAGTCCTCTTTAAGTAATGCGTAGTTTACATTATGCGACCTACACACCACGCTTCTTTGATAATTTATGTTTTCGCTATTTAACGCCATAAGGCCTTCTTTGCTAAGGAATACGGGATCATCGAGGAAGGATAAGGCTCTTGCCTCTGCGCATATTCCGGAATGGACGTATGCTACAGGATATATAGTAGCTAATGCGTCAAGCCCGGTGCTTTCCTTCTTGTGATAAAAAATACCGCCGGAGCCGTCATCGCCCTCCTTGAATACCGCGAGCATATCTCTTACTGCGAGTATAGCGTTTACCTTGTAGCTGCCGACACCGTCATTCAGATAATTATATCTGCCAACGTACAGGGCGCCGTCGTGGTTCGCCTTTATCTGCTCCGTGTAGAACACGGTATTTGGGAAGTTGGGATTTCCCGAGAAGAATATCCTGCCGTCGAAAACCTCGGCTAACGTGCATTTTATAATTGCCTGGTACGGAGACTGGGGTGTAAGCGAGGTCATATCGCTGCACCACTCTTCTCCAAAAGGCTTAAGCGTTCCCCATGCGGACACCTTAATTCCCGTAGCGTCCGATATACTTTCGAAATCGAGTATTATGCTGTCAAAGGTTACTCCATTGCTTACGGCCTCGTATTCGTGCTCCTTATCATTTACCGTCACACGTATTATGCCCTCGACTTTATCGTGGAAGGGAAGGGAGACTCTGATACTTTCGTATCTCGATTGGTAGGATACGTTCCTTGAAGAGAGCGTTTCATAACCCTCTATTTTTGTTAAGTCGTCCTCGCTGAGCGCATAGTCGATTTCTTTTAAGGCGTCTGTCGCCGCCAAAGCCTCGTGACCTATCGTCTTTACGGAAGCTCCGACATACAGCTCGTCCATACTCTTACAGCTGTAAAATGCATGATCGCCGATTTGAGTGACTGTAGAGGATATCACTACTCTTTTTAAAGACGCGCAACCGGAAAACGCATACGAGCCGACCTTGATTATGCCGTCGGAAAGATATACGGATTTTATCGTGTTATTGCCGGCGAAGGCATAGTCGTCAATGGAAATCACCTTGTAGCTTACTCCCGATATACTTACGTATGCCGGTAAGTAAATGTCAGTCTCGGACGACTCGATGCCTTTGACTGTGCAATACCTTTCATACGGATCGGTGATAGCAAATTTAATGCCTACCGAAGCATAAAGGTATGCGCACGGATCCTGAATGTAAAACTCCTCCTTAAAGTCGTTTGACAAAAGATTGCGTTGCTCGTACGTTTCGCCCGATACGTATGTTGTTGGCACGTATGGCAAGGCGCCGCTGTCTCCAACCTGACGGCAGACTCCGTCCTGATCGATCTGGATAATTCTTTTGCCGTCCATAACGTAGAAGAATTTACCGTACTCGAAGCCAAAGCTCTTGTTATCCTCAAGCTCGGTAATTTCAACTCCTGTCGCATTCGAATTACGGATATGCGAGAGGGGATGCCTGATGAGCTTGTTTTCTACGTGTACTATCAGATGGTCCTCGCCTCCCGTGGCTGAGCGCTGATAATATAGGGCGTGTATTCTTTTTCCGTAATGCGCAAAGGTACGAAAGCCCGGAATGCTTTCCAAGACGTCTGCGCCGTCACCGTCGTAGTCCTTATACATATTTTGCATATATGAAAGGCGCTTTCCCGAGCTTGTCAGCTCGCTCGCGTTCATCTCCACGCCACTAAAGGAATTGTAGGTGTGCGTGTATTCCGCGCTTGAATATATGAGGTTTCTATATCTGTTAGCCATCACGCCCACCCGTTTACACGGTATACCGTGTCGATTTTATTGGTAGAATATCTTTTTACGTTAGCGATCAGATCACGATATAGACTCATATAATATTGCGCCTTTGCCGCGTCGTCATCCAGCCACGTGAATGATGCTGTAAGCAAAGGGAGCATAGGCGCGCATTCATCGGAGATATCTATTCTTTCATTTTCATTCGCTCCGCCTATCACAGCCGGAGTGCGATAGTATGTAATATGTATATCGCCTCTGTAATTGTACGGAACGCAAACTCTTCCGTCTATAAGCTTTATCGACTCTATTACGTTGCCGTTCTTGTCTCTTGGTTGATCAAGAAAGGCTCTGAAATCGTTACAGCATTCCTTAATGGATATTTCGTTGTACGGTGAGTATTCCGGAATATCTGTCGGTTGATCGCTGATCAGATCGTCAAACACAGCGAGGTTTGTGACGGTAAAATAAAAGTCTCCGGAAAGAGTGATCGTTCCATCTCCTTTTACAAAGCGCTTTGTAAGCTGTGAGTCTGTTGACAACGGGACAAGATTAGACCCGGATGGGTCCTTAATTATACACGTTCCGGTGCCGGAGGATCGGAATGATATTGATTTACCTGAAAATGGGATTGTTATAACATCGCCCGATCTATGCTCGATAAACTCCCTTGCGAGGCTTACTATAGGACCTTTTGCGTGTAAAACGGTTCTTTTGGATACCGGTCGGTCTACGTATATCAGCGAAAGGGCGCGATTGGCAGACGCGAGAAATGTATCCTCATCTTCAACGTAGCTTTCAAAACCGAGTCGCGCCACGTCGTTTTTTAGTTCGTAAAGTGTCATATACCGTCCTTTCTTTTTATTTCTTTAGAATAGAGGAGCATTTCAGTCTATGCCGATAGCTCCTCTACAGTGATAGAAAGTGTACTATCAGAGCTGGGTTGCGTTTTCCACAGCTGAAGCGGAATCCACAGCGAGGAGAATATGCTTGTAGGACCCGAAGCCTACGCCGAATCTGCATCTTCCGTTCCAATAGTAATTACCCGTGTGATTATCCACCCAGTTGGATACGGTTAAGGGTATACGGTTGAAGAACATATTGCCGGAGAGGTTCTTGTTAGCCTCGCTCGACATTATCATGATTCTGTTGTCCTCAGGCTGCCAATCGGGAAGAATGATCACATTCCAGTTTCCAAAGTGGAGGTTTATGTCGTTGTAACCGTTACCGAGGGCGCCCTCCGAGCCACAAACCTTCTTGACTATCTGCTCTATCTTGGGCTTGTTACCGGGTATAACGATGGTGTCTGCGGTATAACCGAGTACCTCACCGTTTTCGTCCTTCATATTTCTGAGCTTGACGGAAAGCTCTGCGAGAGATTCCTCAAAGGCTGTGGTTGAGAGGGTACGTGTATCTGCGCCTGTGGCGAAGATATCACCGTAAAAGGCGTTAGACTGTGTTCCGCTTGCGCCGATCGCGTTGCCCCAGCTGTGAGAGGATGAGAAGAGCGGCTTTTCGTCTGCTGTTCTGAGATCGATGGTTGCGCCCGCAAATGTACAGCTGTTGTCCGTCGCGTTGATGAGAGCTGCCTCACAAAGCTTGTTCATCGTCTTGTAGTAGGCGCGTGTAAAGTTTTCCGCTCTGCGCTTTGCGTCGATAGCAAGACCGTAATTGCAGTCCTCAACCATTTCCGCGGTTACTACAAACTCCTTCATATACTGTACGTGCTCTATGAACTTGGTGCCAGTTTCGGAAACGGTGTCACTTTCTGCGCCGCTACCC
>JAZOUM010000137.1:0-3672 GCA_045658205.1 Eubacteriales bacterium
GCCAAAAAAAAGAAAACAATCTCAAAATTATTGTGCAACATAAACATATTTTTAGGCATCTTTTAGTTAGAAATATAATTATAATGAAGCGTTTTTTTCTCGCTTTTGAACATATTGAACAGTTATGCATAAATTGTCAAACATTGTCTCAATTATGCAGTTTTGCTACAAGAATTGATCTTAAAATCGGTAGTCTTTTTATCGGAGTAAGGCTTTTCTTGCCATCGCTTATTCGACTAATAGTACGCGCTGTTTTTATCGTTGTAAGAGAGCTTGTATCGACGGTTTATCTTGATCAACAGATTAGTTTTCATCCCAAAAATGCGTTTTGGTTTTTAGTCAATTGTCGCGTGTTTTTGATAATTTTATCGCATTTTTGACAACTAACATTTACATATTATCGACAAAGTCTTTTCATTTCACTAAATGGAATGTTTTATTACAAAACTTTTTTGTTTCTTCGCTATATTAAATCTTGACTATTTTCTCCTGTTCTGCTACAATGGTTACAAACGACAATTTTCGTCAAAAAAGGAGGCAAAAGATAATGACAACAAGACGCATTTACATAAAGCACGTAGCCTCCCTGCTCCTTATTTTCTCTATGCTCCTTAACTTGTATTTTACATTGTTCACACCAAGAAGTGTTCTAAACGCAACTGTGATCGAAACAAACGAAGAACAACCAAAGACGTCTCCTACCGATGATAACGCTCCTTCGCCGGACACGGAAGAACAAACACCTGAGCCTACTCCCATAACAATCGTTTCAGCCGAGCTTATAGACACAAACAAAATACACTACACTCTATCCGACTACGCAATCATTGAATTGAAGGATCTAGTCCGTGTATTCTCGAATACAAACGTTTCTATAACGTCGATCAACACCGTAGGCTCATTAGCTATATGCGGTACGATCGAGGTTGCAGAGCAACTCAGCCTTAGCAAGACGTACACGCTATTTATCACAGGCTTTGGAGAGTGCATAGTAACAATCTCTCCTACGTTCAATACAGGCGACACGCAAGAGCCCGATCAGCAACCGCCTATCAAAACCGTTGAGGACTACTTCACATCAGCAAAGGAGCTATGTGAGCAATACGATATTTTCACAAACCCGGATACAGTTGTACTCCGCAACACGTTGGCAAACGGAGCTGTCGTATTCAGACTTTCACTTGGAGACGAGCGCGCATTGATCATGGTCAATCCGACGGATAACGACATCACCTATGAGCTACTCGGCGAGTGGTATATGATAGCCGACTCAGAGAATGGCCTATTCGCCGCAACTCCCCTTCTGACAGGAGATATTTCTATCCTGCCAAGCTCGTTTTTGGCGCTTGTTAATACGGTAGTTTTGACTTACCTTTCCTCTCATATTGAACCATAAAATAGCAAGTATCACAATAATCAATACAGGTTACAAACGGCATTTATCCCTCTATTTGCTAACTATAGTAGTCATATATGCCTTTTATGAGCATTATCTTACGCCTTTACGCAACAAGACCGTCTTTATACAAATTAATTTAAACGCCTTAAAACAGCGTATCATACCCGATTTATTTTGCCGCATCGGATAGACCTTTTTCTTTGACCGTCATATCATTATCCATCGAGCGTTTACCAACCTCTTTGTGCAATATGTCGATTTTGCCCCATTAAAAGCGAACTTTTATTTAGCTATAAAACATTTGAAAAAATGTTGACTTTTCCCGCGACTTATAATATAATATAAATAGTTTTAGCGCCTCGAGGCTGTGCCCTGACGCAAACTTGCGCCGTGACTGACGGATATACGCGGATTTAACCGCGGTGCCACGGTGACATTATATTATTTGCCGACCGTCTGGGCGCACTTCCATTTTCCGTGGACAAGTGCGCCCTTTTTGTATTTTACGGTTCAGGCAACAGCGTTAATTATTATTTTTTAGGCGCTTTGCGCCAATAAGGAGATCTATATGAAAAAGGTTGGAATTGTAATGGGAAGCGCAAGTGACCTCCCCATCGTAAAAAAAGCCATTGATATGCTCACATCACTCGACGTTCCGTACGAGGTACACGTGTACTCTGCGCACAGGACACCGAACGAAGCGAGCGATTTTGCTTCAAGCGCTAAGGAGCGCGGCTTTGGCGTACTTATCGCCGCGGCGGGAATGGCGGCTCACCTCGCCGGTGTCGTAGCGTCCAGAACCACCCTACCCGTTATCGGCATTCCTTGCAAATCCACAAATCTCGACGGTCTTGACGCTCTGCTCGCAACCGTACAAATGCCCACGGGTATCCCCGTAGCGACGGTAGCTATAGACGGAGCGGGCAATGCGGCTCTCCTCGCCGCCGAGATCTTGGCGCTCTCTGACGACGCATTAGCGCAAAGGCTGGAGGACAAGCGCCGAGCTGATACCGAGCAGGTGCTTTTGAAAAACGCTGAGATCGAAGCGCAGTTCAACATGTAATAAATCATAAAAATATAAAGCTCTCTACGTAAAGAAAGGAAACAAACAAATGAAACTCGTGTACACAGGAAAGACCAAGGACGTTTTTGCCCTCGACAACGGCAACTACATGCTCAAATTCAAGGATGATTGCACCGGCAAGGACGGCGTATTTGATCCCGGTGAAAACTCCGTAGGACTCACCATCGACGGTGTCGGCGATGTAAATCTCCGTATGTCCATCTACTTCTTTGAGAAGGTAAACGCAGCGGGCATCAAGACACATTACGTGAGCGCCGATCTTACAAACACCACTATGGAGGTCCTCCCCGCTAAGCCCTTTGGCAAGGGACTCGAGGTTATTTGTCGCCACAAGGCTGTCGGTAGCTTCTACCGTCGCTACAGCGACTATATTGAAGAGGGCGCAGATCTTCCCGCATATGTAGAGACAACCTTTAAGAACGACGAGAAGGGCGATCCCCTTGTAACCAAGGACGGTCTCGTTGATCTTGGCGTTATGACAGCTAAGCAGTACGACGACATCAAGCTTATGACTCAGAAGATCACGCAGATCGTAGCAGACGACCTTAAGGAAAAAGGGCTCGTGCTTTACGACATCAAGTTCGAGTTTGGCTACGACAAGAACGGTGAGGTTATGCTCATCGACGAGATCGCATCCGGCAATATGCGCGTATACAAGAACGGAGAGTATATTGATCCCATGACTCTTTCCGAGCTTTTCTTCGCGTAAGTTAACCACTCATATTCAAGACTAAGAAAGCGAGATATCAATGGGCGGATTTTTCGGAGCATGCCTGACGTCTGACGCTATTTCGGACGTATTTTTCGGCACAGATTACCACTCTCACCTCGGCACAAAAAGAGGCGGTATGGCAGCTTACAGCAACGCCGTAGGTCTGCAAAGAGTTATACATAATATTGAAAACTCACCCTTCAGAACAAAATTCGATAACATCTTCGATCAAATGGAGGGTAACAGCGCTATCGGTTGTATCAGCGACTTTGCGCCACAGCCCCTTCTGATACGTTCAAGACTCGGTAAATATGCAATTTGTATCGTAGGCGTGGTAAATAACACAGATGAGCTTGTAGACGAATACGTAGCGAGCGGTGACGGACAGTTCGACGCTATGACGGGCGGCGTGGTAAATACCACAGAGCTTGTAGCGGCGCTTATAAACAAAAAATCGAGCTTCGCAGAGGGCATTCG
>JAZOUM010000138.1:0-7844 GCA_045658205.1 Eubacteriales bacterium
GACTCTATGGATACCGTTCTTAAGCTTTCGAGATACGCGGCATCCCACGATTATGAGCTCAGAGTCATAGGTGTTCCTAAAACTATAGATAACGATCTTATGGCTACGGATCACACACCCGGTTTCGGAAGCGCGGCTAAATTTGTCGCTACCACCGTAAAGGAGATCATCCGTGATATAAATGTATATACGATGAAGGCCGTTACCATAGTTGAAATTATGGGTAGAGATGCTGGATGGCTTACAGCCTCCTCGGCGCTCGCATCTCCCGACCTTATATACTTACCTGAGCGTGTGTTTGATGAGGATAGCTTTGTAAACGATGTTAATAACAAGCTTAAGGAGCATCCCGCGGTTCTTGTGGCGGTATCCGAGGGCGTAAGGTTTGCCGACGGAGAATACGTTGGCGCCGGCACACAGTCGGGAGCGGTCGATGTGTTTGGACACAAATATCTTGCCGGTACCGGTAAGGTGCTTGAGAGTATAATAAAGAACCGTATCGGATGCAAGGTGCGCTCGGTAGAGCTTAGTCTTACTCAACGTTGCGCGTCTCATATAGCGTCGCTTACGGATATCAAGGAATCGGTTATGGTTGGTCGCGGCGCTGTTGACTCTGCTATAAATGGCAGAACGGGAGTTATGATGACCATTGATAGAGTTGATGGAGAAGGGTATGAGACGTCCGTAGGATGCGCCGATATAGCAGGTATAGCAAACGCTATCAAGACTGTCCCAAATGAATTTATAAACGAGGCTGGCAATGGAATAACAGAGGCGGGTATCGCTTATCTTAAGCCTCTTATTATGGGTGAGCTTACACTTGAGTTTGAAGATGGACTTCCTAAGCACTTCATTATTTAACCGAATATAAAAGAGATGGTGTCTTTTTACGAGGCACCATCTCGATTTTTTTATGGGAAAAGCGATTTTTTTCGTCAAAGCTATTGATTTTTTAAAATCTTTATGGTATACTCTTATACGCAAATTAAATAGTGCTTATCAAGAGTGGTGGAGGGACTGGCCCTGTGAAGCCCGGCAACCTGTTTTATATAAGGTGCTAATTCCTGATAGATGAGTTATGTTCTCACATCGGGGGTTGCAGACTGCAATTTCCGTTTTTTTATTGATAAGCAGAAAGGATTTTAAAATGAAAAAGATTCTCTTTACGTCGGAGTCTGTAACCGAAGGACATCCCGACAAAATATGCGACAAGATATCCGATGCTATTCTTGACGAGATACTTTCGCAGGATCCTATGAGCCGTGTTGCTTGCGAGACCTTCGCAACCACCGGTGTTATTACCGTTATGGGTGAAATTACCACTAACGCAAAGTATGATGTTCAGGACATCGTTCGTAAGACTGTAAGTGAGATCGGTTACGATAGAGCTAAGTACGGCTTTGATTGCACTACTTGCGCTGTTCTCAGCTCCATTCACGAGCAGAGCGCAGACATCGCTCTCGGCGTTGATAAGTGCCTTGAGGCTAAGGAAGGATCTGCTACCGATGATCTTGATACCGGAGCCGGTGACCAGGGACTTATGTTCGGCTATGCTTGCGATGAAACTCCCGAGCTTATGCCTCTTCCTATCTCCCTTGCTCACAAGCTTGCAAAGAGACTTACTGAGGTGAGAAAGAACGGTAAGCTCAATTACCTCCGTCCCGATGGCAAAACTCAGGTTACCGTAGAGTATGTAGACGGTGTTCCCACCAGAGTTGATACTATCGTTATATCCTCTCAGCACAGTGCTGAGATCGATTCCGCTACTATTCGTAAGGATATTATCGAGCAGGTTATTCTTCCTATCGTTCCTACATCGCTTATGGACGGCAAGGTTAATATCTACGTTAACCCCACCGGCAGATTTGTTATCGGAGGACCTCAGGGCGATACAGGTCTTACCGGTAGAAAGATTATAGTTGACACCTACGGCGGATATTCCAGACACGGTGGAGGCGCCTTCTCAGGTAAGGATCCTACCAAGGTTGATAGAAGTGCTTCCTATGCCGCAAGATACGTTGCTAAAAACGTTGTAAAGGCAGGTCTTGCAAAGAAGTGTGAGGTACAGATAGCATACGCTATCGGTATCGCATCTCCCGTATCCGTAATGATCGATACCTTTGGTACCGCTGTATGTGATGAAGAAAAGATTTCCGAGGCAGTAAATAAGCTTGTGGATCTTCGTCCCGCAGCTATCATTAATAAGTTTGAGCTCAGAAAGCCCATTTACAAGGAGCTTGCTGCTTACGGTCATATGGGTCGTGAGGAGCTTGGCGTTAAGTGGGAAGAGTGTGATATCGCTGATGAGCTCAAAGCTCTTTGCCTTGGTTAAAAAGCTTGAGTTAAAATACATTTCATAGCAAAACGCTACACTTGGAATGAGGCGTGGGCGATAGCTACCGCAAACCCCGACGTGGCGTACATTTTCAGACTTAGTGAAAATTCCAATATGGGTGGAAGCGAGCTTCTCACGATAAAGGCTAGATGTAACGTAACGCTCGACTTGGCAGGATATAGAATGAAGGTCAGCGAGAATTCGATCTATCTCGTATCCTATGATAACAGTTCTATGGTGAAGCTCTTGAGCATATCTTCACCGATTACGTTGCAGACGGAAACGGATCTTGCACCGAGGATGGTACAAAGACCGCTTCCTGTGACAACGGTTGCGGCACACTTGATACAATTCCTAATACAGGATTTGCACAAGGACATAGCTGGAAAGATGCTACCACAGAGTCTCCCAAGACCTGTGAGGTATGCGGCGCAACCGAGGGTGAAAAGCTCCCTGAGCCCACACCCGCGCCTGATACCGAGGTTACACCCGAAGTTGATGACACTCCCGAAAAAAATCACGATGAGTGTGTAGCTAAAAATGCATTTGAGGAATTCATCAATATGATAATTAACTTTATCAGAAGCATCTTGGGACTTCCCGAGATTTGCTATTGCGGAGAAGAATATTAATTTATCAAATAGTGTTTTAATATTCCGCTAAAGCTAACTGCAAGGGTGCAGTGGAAGAAGATGGCGTTTAAAAGAACGTCATCTTCTTTTTTATTAAAAACCTCTTGAAAAAGGGGAATCAAGGTGATATAATATATATCGGTATCGCGCGTACTAATAAGAAAACGGAGGTTATCGTGTCAGAGCTTAGTTTGATGGAAAAAATCAGCGGCGTTGTTGAAAACGTCGTTTATAGAAATGAGAATAACGATTACACCGTTTTTGAGATAGTAGACGAGGACAACCGCCTTGTAACAGCCGTTGGTATAATTCCTATGGTTAACGAGGGTGAAACGGTTATTCTTGAAGGGCAGTGGACTTATCATAAGGAGTTTGGTAAGCAGTTTTCTTTCGTAGCATACGAGAAATCGTTGCCTAAGGAAATAGATGGCATAATTCAGTATTTGTCAAGCAAGGCTATTAAAGGTGTTGGACCTATTACCGCTGTTAAAATTGCGAATAGATTTGGTATGGATACCTTTGACGTCATCGAAAACCATCCGGAGTGGCTTACGGATATTTCCGGTATTACTCGTAAAAAGGCGGCAGCTATATCGGAATCATTCAGGGAACAGTCCGAGCTACGTGGCGTTATGATGTTCTTTAAGGATTATATGGGTACCGGCGAGATTACAAAGGTATACAAGCAGTTGGGCGCTTCTGCGGTAGGTATAATAAAGGATAATCCGTATCTTTTATGTAATGGAGATTACGGTATTGCTTTCGATAAGGCTGATGCTATGGCGGCTTCCTTTGGATTTGCGCCCGATTGTGACGTGCGTATTATGAGCGGTATCAATTATGTACTCAAATATAATGCAAGTGTTAACGGCCATACATGCCTTCCGAAAGATAAGCTGATATCGGCTACAGCAGCGCTACTTTCTATTTCCGAATTGGACGTATCCGGCAGAATAGAGAATTTTCTGCACGAGCGAGATCTGATCTCGTATAAAACAAGCGAGGCAGAGCTTTTTATGACGCCTACTGTTAATGACCAGGAGGAGTATATAGCAAACAAGCTTAGGATACTTTCTAACGAGGTTGTACAGCTTTCGTCAATGGACATATCATCGCTTATACAAAAAGTAGAGATGCGTATTGGCGTTAAATATGCTGATAAGCAGAGAGAAGCTATTTTCAGATGTATGAACGGAGGAGTTACTATTATAACCGGAGGTCCCGGAACGGGTAAAACAACGGTTGTAAAAGGAATAATATCCATCTTCAATGATCTTGATATGAAAACTGCATTAGCCGCGCCAACTGGCAGAGCGGCAAAGCGTATGAGCGAGGCTACAGGTGAGGAAGCTAAAACTATCCATAGACTTTTGGAAATGGAGCGTAACGTCAGCGATGAGCTTAAATTTAACAGAAATGCGAGAAATCCATTGGATGAGAGGGTAGTCATCGTTGATGAAGCCTCGATGATAGATCTCTCGCTTATGAATGCTCTTGCACTTGCGTTAAAGAGAGGGACTCGTCTTATTTTGATAGGTGACTCCGATCAGCTTCCAAGCGTGGGCGCAGGTAACGTTCTTGACGATCTTATAGCTTCAGGAGCTGTAGATACCGTAAGGCTTACTGAGATATTCAGACAATCTAAGGAGAGTCTGATCGTCACGAATGCTCATAGAATAAACAAGGGCGAAAATCCTTTGCTTAACGTAACAAATAACGATTTCTTCTTCGTTCGTCGTGAAAGCGAGAGGGATATTTCAAGTACGGTTGCCGACCTTATTACAAACAGACTGCCTAAAACCTATGGTGAGGCTATAAGAGAGCAAATACAGGTTATATCGCCGTCAAAAAAAGGTGCGGGTGGGGTTGAACTTCTAAATAGTGAGCTTCAAGCAAGAGTCAATCCAAAGACATCTTTCAAAAAAGAAAAGGCTGCGCACGGCGTGATTTTCAGAGAGGGAGATCGCGTTATGCAGATGGTAAATAACTACGATATTGAGTGGGAGAAAAACGGTCTTAACGGATTTGGTATCTTTAACGGAGATATAGGTGTTATAGAAAGTATAGATTTTAAGGATGAAGTGATCAACATTTGGTTTGATGATCGATTTGTCAGATACGATTTTGCAAGTCTTGAGGATCTTGAACTGTCGTATGCCATAACCGTTCACAAAAGTCAGGGAAGCGAATACCCGGTAGTAATAATCCCTATGTATTCGTGCGCTCCTATGCTTATGACGAGAAATCTTTTATATACCGCTGTTACAAGAGCAAAGAGAATGGTTATACTCGTCGGTAGAAGCGATATTCCTGAGAGAATGGTTAAAAATAACAGAGAAGTCTTGAGATATACAACGCTGTCATTGAGATTGCGTATGTATAAAAAATAAAAATATTTATTTTTGTTGATGAATTTACTTGCATTTCATTGTTTTATGTGATACAATTATGTTGATATAGTGTCGCTTGATACTTAGGCTGTGAATACTTTTTGTATCATAGTCACTTTATACTACACTACGAAAGGAGACGGCATGGTAACTAAAATCGGACTTGATCTTGGATATGCCAATATAACGCTCAGTGACGTTATGGCTGAAATATATAGAGAGCCTTCCGTAGCTTTGATATACAAGAACGCAAGACCTGACGCGCGCCGTATCATTTCGGTAGGTAGTGAAGCGGTTAATTCCGACGGCGAGGCTATCGGAGGAGCCGACGGTATTTTGGTAAGACCGTTTAAAAACGGAATATTATTTGATCAGCAGCTTACTCAAGAGGTAATCAGTAATGCTATCAAGGCTGTTAAGCCGGCTGATAATATCCGATGCGTTATCGGCGTTCCGTCCGATTTTCTTCCTAAGCAGGAGAAAGAGCTTTTTACTATGCTTGCAGAGGCGGGGGTTGATACGTCACTTGCCGTTGCTCGTTCTGTTGCGGCGGTTATTGGAGCGGGTTATTCTCCGTCTATCAGTGTCATATCTGTAAATATCGGTGCGCAGAGTACTGAGGTTGCGGTGATGCACAAGGGAGAGATCATACACTTATCAAAGGGCGCTGTAGGTGGCGAGGATTTTGATAAGGCTGTAAAGGACTACATATTAAAGCAGGGAGACGTTAACATATCTCTGCAGGTGGCAAGAGCCATAAAGGAAAAGCTCGGAGCTGTATGGAAGGGCAAGCCTAACGACAGTATAGATATCGAGGGTACGTTATCCTTAACCGGTAATCGTTTGAGGATGAGCGTTTCTACCGAGGATATTGTAGGAGTGTTTGAGTCACCCCTTAAGTCGCTTATTGATGTTATTGTGGATTCTGTTAAGAAAATTCCCGCTGATATGTGCGCCGACATTGTTGAAAACGGTATTATACTTACCGGCGGCGGAGCAGAGCTGTATGGCATTGATATGCTTCTTTCCAAGGTTTTGGGATTACCTGTTACTAAGCCAAAGGATGCTATAGACTGTGTTGCAAAGGGGCTTTCGAGAGTCAACGGTTTCCTTCCCATCAAGCTTAAGATTAACAACAAGAATATAACAAATCAGATTTCAAAATATTACGAAGGTAGTAAAAAATAAATTGTGAGGTATATATGAAGAACAAGACATTGACAATGAAAATTATGGCGGGCGCTATGGTCGCTCTTATGTTCTTTGGCGTTGTTGCCGGAATGCTCATCGCTTTTGTTTAATTGACAGGGCGGGGAAGCGAATAGCTTCTATAAAAAGAGTAAAGAGCATATAAAAAAAGACAAGGTGTTAGTCTGCGTTTTTTTGCGGACGTAAGCACCTTGTCTTTTTTATATGTGACACGCGATTTTTAGTGATATAAATAAGAATAAAAACAAAAATATACAATTCCGAAAGGCAAGTAAATAATGTTAATAGATGTTGAAAAACGGTCAAGAGTTACAAAATAATGTTGAAAACTTTTGGCACAAAAACTATACAATTCCGTTATATAGACTTAAAATGGCATTTTCACAGTGAAAAAACAGTTGTTTACGCGTAAAAAATAACAACGGAATAGTGTAATAGGCATTTTTAAAAGCGAGTTTTCAACAACGGAAAAATGTAGGCGTGAAATTGTTGTTAATAATGCGGATTGTTGTTTTCTCTTTTTCTCAGCGCGAAAAATGAATGAGATAACCTTGTAGCACTTGATTATTTTACATTCTAAAGGTGATAAAAAATGGTTTATACATCTGGGATTAAATGAGAGTTATTATCTTCGACATCAAACAAAAAAAGGTAGACCGACGAAACCGTCATGCCTACCTTTTTATGCTTTTTTACTACACAAGATGTATAGTGATATATGCCATATTAGTGTTTGCTCTTCTTGAGGAATACGTAGTCATCATTGTACTGATCCATAAAGGAGAGCATATCGTCAGCCTTCTTAAGATCATCCTTGAGAGGTGTTCTCTCAGGAGCAGAGATCACAGTTGCTTCTACCTTAGGAGCAACAACCTCTGCTACTACGGGAGCTTCCACTACGGGAGCTACCTCGACTGTGGTCTGCGCTTTAACTTCAGCCTTTACGGGCTCGTTAACCACGGGAGCGGAAACTCTCTGAGACTCGGGATTGTTGGTCTTTGCGTTACCGTCGATAAAGCCGGTAGCTATGATAGTAACCTTGATTTCGTCTACGAGAGTAGGATCAAATGCGGCACCCCAAATTATAGTTGCGTCGGGATGAGCCTCCTCGTGGATCATCTGAGAAGCGATTTCAACCTCGTCGAGCTGAATATCCTCGGATGCGGTGATGCTTACAAGTACACCTGTTGCGCCTGCTATGCTGGTCTCAAGGAGGGGAGAGGAGATAGCCGCCATAGCAGCAAGCTGCGCCTTGTCGGTGCCCTTAGCTCTGCCTAC
>JAZOUM010000139.1:0-15490 GCA_045658205.1 Eubacteriales bacterium
CGCTTGGCCTCCGACTTCTTTTCGCACAAACTCGCAATAGGTAACTATTGCATCGGTGCGAAGAAGCCACAATCTGACTCAAAAAATACTCCTAATCTTTTTATCAGGGTATCGCGCCTTTTCGCACAAACTCACAATAGGTAACTATTGCATCGGTGCGAAGAAGCCACAATCTGACTCAAAAAATACTCCTAATCTTTTTATCAGGGTATTGCGTCTTTGCGCACAAACTCGCAATAGGTAACTATTGCATCGGTGCGAAGAAGCCACAATCTGACTCAAAAAATACTCCTAATCTTTTTATCAGGGTATCGCGTCTTTGCGCACAAACTCGCAATAGGTAACTATTGCATCGGTGCGAAGAAGCCACAATCCGACTCAAAAAATACTCCTAATTTTTAGCGTGATGTCCTTAACGGAGAACACGCTAAAACTAAGTTTGCCCATTTGGGCAAGTGAAGTTCACTTCGTGAGTTCAGTTATCCTGCGGATAGTGAAGTTTTGCTTTTGGCAAAGTGGGCAAACTTAACTTCACTTGTGCGTAGCACAAACTTCACTGTATAGCAACTTCACTTTCGCATTGCGAAAACTTCACAAATAGAAAAGGAGATAACATTTTAGTCATATCGCGCCCTTTTAGCAATTTCACCAACGTAATATAGCATAGCAAAAGCGCCTCTTCGGTCGAAGAGGCGCTTGGTATTTTAAAAGGGAATGTTTATTATTTAAAAAAGGTTTTTGTAAAATATTATTGTCAAAAACGCGTTAATCAATGAGCTTTGAGATAAAGTTGGATATATCCTCGAGCAATTCCTCTGGTGCGCATCTATTCTCTTCCGCGAACCAATGGATGATACAATGCGATACACCGCCGATGATCATTCTCGCCACGACCTTGGGAGAAGATAGGAGCTTTACACCACTCTTTTCGCTCTTGTCAAGACGCTTTTTCGTATCCTCATAGTTCTGGTACATGAAAACGTCGATGAAGGTTGAACGCGCCGGTGAATTGAGGAGTCGGGTAATTGCTGCCTTGTGCTCAAGGAGAAAGGCAATTACGGCCTTTGCGTATTGTATGTAGTAATCCTTAGTGATGACGTCGTGCTCATGGTTCCATATTCCGTTATCAAACTTCTCGCGCACGTCCTTGATTATAAAGATGATAAAGTCGTTTTTGTCATTGAAGTGCTTGTAGAAGGTTGCTCGGCGAACTCCTGCGTTATCGCACAGCGCGTTTACGGTGATGTCATCAAGCGACATGACAGATAGCATCTCAAAAAACGCGTCGGTAAGCGCCGCCTTGGTTTTTACTATTCTGAGATCTTCCTTGTGTGCCATTTTAAACCTCCCGTAAGACCGAAAAATAAAAAATATGTCAAGATTATACTACATTTGTATCGTTAAGTCAATATGTTTATGAGTTTTTTTTACATTTTTCATATTTTTTGATAATCTAACACTTTTAGCGGCTTTTATTGGGTATTATGTCGCTTCATATCCATATTAATATAATAGGTAATTCAAAGCGCGGTTGGTACTTGCAAAAGAGGCGACTTTGTTATATAATATAATTAATTTGAATTGTATCGCTGTGCGATAAGGAAGGATCAATTATGTTAGAAAAGATATTATGCGAACAAATACTCGGCATCGCTATGTCCGGCGGAGCCGACTTTGCCGAGATCTTTTGTGAATATACAAGATCGGGTAGAATAGCTCTTATAAACGAGAGAATAGAGTCTATAACCGATGAGGTAATCTCGGGCGTTGGTATCAGAGCATTCCGCGGCACGTCCACCGTCTACGGCTCAACCTCGGATATCACACCTACGGGACTTATTAAGTGCGCGCGCTCAGTAGCAGAGGCTATGGGCGAGGTAGGCGAGGGGAAGAGCATTGTTCTCACGGAGCGCATCTTCCCGAATATTCACCCCGTGCGCATCGTTCCATCGAGCGCGGAAATGAGCTATAAGACCGATCTTCTCAAGCTCGCTTGCTCGGGCGCGAGAGAATACGACAAGCGCATCGTTCAGGCGGCTGGCAATCTTATCACCGTCGACCATAGTATACAGATCGCCAATTCCGAGGGGCTTCTTACCTCTGACAGACACGTACGCACACGTATGGCTGTCAGCGCTATTGCATCCGACGGCTCGGAAAAGCAGTCCGGCTCGTCAAGCCCCGGACGCGGTATGGGACTTGAGGTGTTTGAACTGTTCCCACCCGAAAACATTGGAAGAGAGGCGGCAAGACAGGCTATCGTAAATCTCGGCGCTACCTACTGTCCCGCGGGTCAGATGCCTGTAGCCATCGAGTCCGGATTTGGCGGAGTCATCTTCCACGAGGCGTGCGGTCACTCTCTTGAGGCTACGTCGGTGGGTATCGGTTGCTCGCAGATGTGCGGAAAGCTCGGTCAGAAGATAGCCGGCTCTAAGGTAACGGCTATTGACGACGGCACCATTCCCGGTGCTTGGGGCTCTGTCAACGTTGACGACGAGGGACACCCCACACAGCGCAACGTGCTTATCGAAAACGGCGTGTTGAAGAGCTATATGATAGACCGTCACGGCTCACGCAGAATGGGTATGCCTATGACGGGCAACGGCAGACGTCAGAGCTATGCCTACGAGCCTACCTCACGTATGACCAACACCTTTATAGACAATGGTCCTGATAAAAATGAGGATATCATAGCCTCCATCGAGTACGGACTTTATGCAAAATCGATGGGCGGAGGCTCCGTCAACCCCTTGACCGGTGACTTCAACTTCGCGGTCAACGAGGGCTACATTGTTAGAAACGGTAAGATATGCGAGGCAGTACGCGGAGCATCTCTCATCGGCACCGGCTCAAAGATTCTTCAGGATATAGATATGGTCGGACAAAATCTTGCCACGGGGCAGGGTATGTGCGGTTCCTCATCGGGTAGTGTGCCTACCGACGTAGGTCAGCCCCTTATCCGTGTATCAAATATCACAGTAGGAGGCAGATAAATGAACTTTGATATATTAAAGGATATACTCGTTAAAGCGCTTGTCGACGAGGGGATCGCGGAGTACGAGATATACTATATGAGCGACGAGGGTACATCCGTCTCCACTCTCAACCGTGAGGTCGATTCCTTTGCCTCATCAACGAGCGGCGGTCTTTGCCTTCGCGTTGCTACGGACGGCAAGATGGGTTATGCATCCACTCAGCTTATGACCGAGTCAGAGATGCGTGAGCTTCCTTCAAGGGCAAGAGCAAACGCACTCGCTACCGAAAAGCCCGACACGGTCGGCATCTATAAGGGCTCGGAAAGCTACGAGGAGTTGAAGATCAGGAAGGCTGAGCTACTTTCCGCGGCAGAGTTAAAGAAATACGCGCTCCTTGTCGGGGACGCGATGTTCAATAAAAATGAAAGCGTTAAGGACGGTACCACCTCAAAGGCTGTCTCTGAAGGCACTACCGTGAGGCTCGTAAATTCGCACGGGCTCGATCTTTCGCTTGATTGCGGCATAAACGCGCTTATAGGCGAGGCTGTCGTAGAGGTCGGCGACGAGAAACAGGCGGAATATTCCTTAAAGAGTCTTGATAGGGATAGCGCAGACGAAACCGTGCGCGAGGTCGCATCGGAGGCGGTGAGCGACGCTATGGCTAAGCTCGGCGCGCAGCTCGTTCCGTCGGGTAAGTATAACGTAATATTCTCGGGCAATGAGATGCGCTCGATCCTATCGGTGTTCTCCTCGGCATTCTCTGCCAAGGCGGCTCTTGACGGTATGTCAAGACTTAAGGGTAAGGAGGGCGAGATCATCGCATCGCCGATAGTCAATATTACCGACGATCCTCAGAGAGAGGGCAACTCTATAGGAACCAATTTTGACGCTGAGGGCGTTGCCACTCATCGCAAGTCGGTCGTAGAGGCGGGCGTACTTAAGACACTTCTATACAATAGAGAGACGGCTCTGGCTATGGGCAAGGAGACTACGGCGAACGCATCTAAGGCAGGCTACGCCTCACCCATAGGTATAAGGCCCTATTCCTTTGCGATAGAGCCGGGAGATATGAGCCATGATGAGTTATTCGCCTTAGTTAAGGACGGTATCTACATCACCGAGCTGAAGGGACTTCACGCCGGAGCAAACGCCGTCAGCGGTGACTTCTCGCTTGAGAGCGCAGGTTTTATGATAAGAGACGGCAAAAAATGCGAGGCTGTAAAATCCTTTACCGTAGCGGGCAACTTCTTCGATCTTCTTATGAATATCAAGGCGCTCGGCAACAAGCTTGAGCGCGGAGTTCCCACCGGTCTTACCGGCTTTTGCTCTCCGGACGTTTTCGTCCCCGATATGAGTATAGCGGGAAAGTAAGTATATTTATAGAATAAATGAGCAGGAAAAGGAGTAAGCGTTCCCGATCCTGCTCGTTTTTTGCGTTGTCCGCAGCATAAAATCTCTCAGTTCCTCTTGACAGGAAAGGGAAACTATGATATAATACATTTAACAATTAGGTTAAATGTTAAATGAAGCGCATATAATGAATACGCAGGACACCTTTTGTACTAATATAAAGAAAGGAAAAAGATATGTCGTTACAGTCAACTCTTAAGGCGTTGTCCGACCCGATAAGACGAGAGATACTCGATATGCTTAAGGGTGGCAGAATGTCTGCCGGAGATATCGTCGATCGCTTCGACGTCACGGGCGCATCCATCTCGCGTCACTTGTCCGTGCTTAAGGATGCCGATCTGATACGCGACAGACGAGAGGGAAAATTTATTTTCTATGAGCTTAATACCTCCGTGCTTGAGGATATACTGCTCTTTGTTAAAAACTTGAAAGGAGATAAGAACAATGATTAAAAATAAATGGAAGCTTTTGGTCTCATCCGTGATCACGGTGCTGCCCATTATCGCCGTATTTCTTTGGAGCGGGCAGTTTAGCCCCATGGTCGGCAACGGATGGCACTTTGCGTGGATCCTTCCGCTCATTTTGGTGACTTTACACGTTTTGCTTCATCTTTTGACAGACAAGGAGGCGGAGCGTGTAGCGCAGAACAAGAAAATTACCAACGTATCCTACGCGTTAATGCCCGCGATATCCGTTTACGTTACCGCGATGTTTATTATGATCTTTCTTGGTATGGAGCATTTTCTCGGTACGCTCCTTTGCCTTACCTTCGGCACACTCTTTATCGTGATCGGTAACTATATGCCCAAGGCGGTGAGAAACCGTTGGTTCGGCATAAAGATCTCGTGGACGCTCGGCAACGACGAGAACTGGAACGCTACGCATCGCCTTACCGGCAGAGTGTCGGTTATCGTGGGTGTGATCGTCCTCTTCGGCGCTTTCTTGCCCGATGAGTGGGGTATTGCCCTTATGCTCGCGTCAACCCTTGCTATCGTAGTTATACCGCTTGTTTATTCCTACAGTATCTATAAAAAGCATATCGCAAACGGCACGGGTGAGTATGACACCTCGGATATGAAGTACTTTGGTAAGCGCGGCGGAGTCGCTACGGCTGTAGTCGCTGTTGTAGCCGTGCTTGTGGTTATATTGATGCTTACCGGTGGAAGCATCACCTACACGGTTGGTGATGAGACTATCGACGTCAAGGGCGGTGGCTCATCCGTCAGCATCGACTACGATGAGATAGATAAGATCGAGTTTAGAGATGAAAAGGTACCCGGTACTCGTGTTATGGGCTATGGCTCGGTAAATATGCTCGCGGGACATTTCAGTAATGACGAGTTTGGCGGTTACACACGCTTCACCTATTCTAAAAGTGACGCTAATATCGTTGTTTACACCGCAAATAAAGTGATTGTGCTTTCTGGTGAGGATACGGCATCAACCGAGGCGCTTTACAACACATTGACCGAAAAAATCGCAATTAGAGGTGAGAGCTGATGAAGGCTATTGAAACTAAAGGGCTTACCAAATTTTACGGTGATACTCGCGGTATTGAACAGCTTACCCTCTCGGTCGATGAGGGCGCTTTCTTCGGCTTCATTGGACCTAACGGAGCCGGCAAATCCACACTTATCAGAACGCTTCTCGGTCTGATATCCCCCACGTCCGGCAGCGCCGAGATATTTGGCAAAGATATAGTAGAATGTAAGATAGAAAACCTTCGTGAAATAGGATATCTGCCCTCCGAGGCGGCGTTCTATAACGGTATGAAGGTCATAGACGTGTTAAAATTTGCGGCTAAAATGCGCGGTCTTAACTGCGATAAGGAGGCAGAGGAGCTTTGCAAAAGACTCAATCTTGATACAGACAGAAGAGTGGATGAATTGTCGCTCGGTAACAAGAAAAAGGTCGGCATCGTATGCGCGCTTCAGCACAAGCCGAGGCTCTATATACTCGACGAGCCTACAAGTGGACTTGATCCCTTGATGCAGCAGGAGTTCTTTAAGATACTTAAGGAAAGAAACGATGAGGGCGCGACCGTCTTTCTCTCATCTCACGTTCTCTCCGAGATCAAGAAGTATTGTAAGAGCGCCGGCATAATCAGAGAGGGCAGACTCGTCCTTACCGATACCGTCGACAACCTCGGTCACACCGGGGTTAAAAAGGTCATCATCAAGGGTGTATCCGAGCTTCCCGACATCTCCGGTGTTGGCGAGGTAAAGCGAGAGTCCGATCAGATATCCTTCCTCTATAGAGGCGAGGTATCCCCCCTTCTTTCCGCTTTGTCGGGACTTGATATATCCGATATAAATATTTCAGATCCCGAGCTTGACGAGATATTTATGAATTACTACGTAAAGGAGGAGGCGTAAATGAGCTTTACACTCTTTTTACACGAGATAAGAAGAAATAAGCTTTCTCTTATCGTATGGTCGGCGGCGATCGCCTTTATGCTCGGCGTATGCGTGATAATATATCCCGAGATGCAGACTCAGATGGGTGACATCGGCGCGATGTTTTCGGATATGGGCGCCTTCTCCGACGCATTCGGTATGGATATGCTTAACTTTGGCGAATTTATGGGCTATTTCGGTGTCGAGATCGGAAACACTCTCGGTCTTGGCGGCGCGTTACTTGCAGGCATAGTAGGTATCGGAGCGCTTTCCAAGGAGGAGCGTGACGGTACTGCCGAGCTTCTCCTCACCTTTCCGGTTACAAGAGAGCGCGTGGTTATGGAAAAGCTGTTGTTCTCGGTATTCCATATTCTCGTCGTTAATCTTGCCGCAATTATAGTGAGTGTTATCGCTATACTCGGAATTGGCGTCGAGGCAGAGTGGGGCAAGATAACCCTCATCTTCCTTGCAAACCTTATTATGCAGCTTGAGATCATGACTGTGACCTTTGGTATATCGGCATTCCTTAAAAAGAACGCTATAGGCATCGGCATTGGTATTTCATTCGGTCTTTACTTCCTCAATATACTCGCAAATCTTGCAGAGGAGCTTGAGCCCATTGGCAAGATAACTCCATTTGCATACGCAAGTAGCGGTTATATTATCGAGAACGGAAGCATTGAACTACTCCCCCTTATCATAGGACTCGCTCTTACGGTAGGCGGTGTTGTAATGGCGTTTGTCAAGTATACGAAGAAGGATATCGCATAGATTTTATCTTTATAAAAAGCAAATAAAAAACGCAGGCATCTGAGGTGTTAAAAACCTTGTATGTCTGCGTTTTTTATAATATTGAAAACTGTTATTTACAAAAACTCGATATTTTCCAATATGTAGTCTACGTTGTCGGTGGAATATTCTACGTTCTTTGAGTAGTCTACAGCGGCAAATACGTCTGGATCTTCTCTATTTGTAACAAGCGCCATAGCCGATATTACGAGTGAAGATCCGAGAGCAAAGGCGATGCGCTGACCGAGCGACATATCCTCGACGCCCTCCCTTACGTATCTATGGGTGAAGTAGTATAAGAGCCCTCTTTTTGAGTCAAGCGAGTCGAGCGCGCTTTCCACGCTAATATCCCTCGTCTTATCTACCAGCTCATACCACCCCCCCGTCAGAGCCTCGCATTCGGATAAAAGCTCGAGTATGCTCTCGTATATCCTCTCGGCGCCTTGTTCATCGAGCGCGGATGGTAAGGACGTCGGTAAGCTCGTTCTTTTACCGGTAGTGGAGACCTCGAACGCTACGTCATCGAAAATACCCGCGCACGTCAAAAACGAGCCTGTCAAAGTATGTATATCCTCGGTAAATATCTTGTCGTAAAGAAGCTCTCTCGCGTGTTCGCTGACATCTGCGAAATCGTCCTCGTCGGAGTAGCTGATGCTTCGATCTATCTCGACAAGCGTCGGCTTTTCATTAAGCGCGAGCATCATTCTCGCCGCCTCCTCACAGCCAAGACCGAGACCGCCCTCGTATACACCGTCGCCAACGCCGTAATATCTCGGATGCTCGCGGCAGATGTCGCACAGATATTCGTCGGATAAAGACGATATTATACGGCATAGTCCACGCTCGTCAAGAAATGCGCAACGGCCGTTTTCTTGTAGAGGGAAGCACCCGTGTGACGTTTTTTCGGCTATTTCGCGACCGATATCGCACTCGAGGGCTTCGTATTTTTGCCGCGAGGTCGGATCTACGTCTATCTCCCAGCCGATACAGCAGCTGTCACGGCACTTGTCGGCTATGCATCGAAAGCTTATGAAATATTCGGGAACTCTTACCGTCATAGCTCGTCTCCTTTTCTTTGTTATGTATATTTTATACCCTAAATAAAGATTAGTCAATATTTTTTCGCCATTTGCTTGAAATAAGCGACGCGGTATGCTATAATTCACTCGTAAATATGTAATTTTGAGGGGTTAAAATGAGAAACTATCTTCTTTCGGATATTCTTCCTTTCTGGGCAAAGCACGCTATCGATTACGAGTGCGGCGGAATGTACAATATGATCGATCGCGAGGGTAAGCTCTACGGCACCGACAAAAACGTCTGGTTTGCGGGACGCTGTATGTATACCTACGCTCTTGCGTATAACGAGATCGAGAAGAATGAGGAGTATCTTAAGATCGCTAAAAATATGTACGACTTCCTCCCTAAGTGCGAGCTTGACGAGAGCGGCAGACTCCCATTTATGTCCGCACGTGACGGCAGAGCAACCGTCGTGGATACCGCGTACTTTACCGAGACCTTTGCCGCTATCGGCTGCTGTGAGTATTTTCTTGCCACGGGCGAGAAGGAGGCTTGGTACAGAGCGGAGAAGTACTTCAATATAGCCTACCGTCTTTATAAAGAGGATCTTGACCGCGTTAAGTCGGATAATCCCCCCGTTCCCGAGACCAAGGCGCTCGGACCTTCTATGATAATGCTCTCGGTATCTCAGGTGCTTCGTAAGGTAGACCGCGATAAATACGACCGTGTCGCCAAGGAGTGCGCGGACGAGATACTCGTTCATTTTATAGAGGGCAAGGGGCTAATGGAAAACGTCGGACTTGACGGAGAGTTCATCGACACCCCACGTGGCAGAGAAGTAAACCCCGGCCACTCTCTTGAGGCGGCTTGGTTCGTTATGTCCGAGGGCGTGTATCAGAATAACGAGCTTTACAAGACTAAGGCTAAGGAAATTATAGACGTTTCTATGCGCCTCGGATACCGTGACGGCGGAATTATCGCCTTTTGCGATTGCGACGGAAATCCCCCCTCACAGCTTGAATGGGATATGAAGATATGGTGGCCGCAGTGCGAGGCTATTATAGCCAACCTCTTGTGCTATAAGGTCTTTGGCGAGGAAAAATACCTACGCGACTTTGAGGCTCTATGCGACTGGTGCTTCGCGCGTTATCCCGATAAGGAATACGGTGAGTGGTACGGATATATGCATTACGACGGCACGCTCGCCAATACACTCAAGGGCAATATTTCAAAGGGACCGTTCCACCTTCCGAGAATGCTTTACCTCGTAGATAAGCTTGAAAGAGGCGAGAACATCTGGTAATTAGGGAATAATAAATGAAATCGAGCAAGAATAGGAGACTTTGCCCCTATCCTTGCTCGATTATTTTTTTAATTAAAATGAAAGATCGGGTTGCGAGGAATTAGGTACCGTCCTCTGCCTCTCTTTCGGTGTATACAACGTAAAGTCCGCTCATTCCTACGTTGTCTACGCTGTTGCCGTATATGTCGGTCGCGTAGTCGAAGGTGGTGAAGCTGAGCTTTGTCTCATACTCCTCAAGCGTTCTGCAGATGTAGCTACTTCCGTAAGGATCGAAGAAGATCACGCAGAACTCGCCGTCCTGCATCTTGTTTGCTTCGCTGAATTTGTCGAGATAGTAGTTATTTCCGTTTTCGGTCTGGATGCTGATCATTCCGCTCATCTGTATGGTGTATGAGTAAGCGGGGCTTATATAGTCGGGTACGTATACTACCATAGAGTCTTCGTTGATCACGATTACCTCGGAGTCGTTAACGTATACTCCGTAGAGTCTGTCGGTATCTATTTCAAACTTAGCGTAGAGCTCTACGTACTCTTTCTTGAGAGCGAAGAGATCTTCAATGGAGTTGACGTCGTAGATGGCGCCGTTATCACGGTACTCATACACGCCTGTGAACTTAATGATACCTTGTGTGTAGCCGAGTATACCCTCGTCGATCACCGGTGTTTCCCAAGCGCTGTCTTTATTGAAAGGTACGTAGTCGTAGTATCCCAAAGGACCGAAGTCGGTGAAGAACATTACGTTTACAGTCGAGAGCGTTTTTGCTGTAACAGAACCCCAATTGCCTTCCTCAACTACGGTAGTTGAAGGATCGGAAATCGCCACAAGGTTATAGTTGATGGACGCATACCAGAGATAGCTTTCAAAGCTGATGCTCTTTCCGTACTCCTCGTTCAAAAGCGTAATGACTTCGCTGAGCGTGAGAGATGAGGTGTGACGGATCCTGTAGCTTTCGCCGTCAAGGCTCACATCAAAATACGGACGCGTATCGGTTCCCTCCACGCGTATATACGTAGTGGGGACGTAGTCGGCGGAGATCTCAATATAGTTGTAGTGAGCGTCGTTACAGTACCAAGCATAAATGTCGTATTCAATTCCGTTTTGCGCAAGTATCTCTGCAATGGTAAGACCATCCTTCTTGTTGACGAGTATACGATCGAGGGACATTCCGTCTACCGTGACGTCAATGTAGAACTCGTTTGTCACCGCGTACAGAGTGTAGTAGGTGTAGTTTACAGACTCGTTGTAGTTGAACTCGGAGTAATTGCGGTTGTAAGAGATAAATACGTTGCTTCCCTCCGTAAGCTCTATCTCGGTGCCGTCAGGAGACTTGAGTATGAACGTGAAGGATCCTTCATAGCCCGATGTGAGATCGGAGATAATATCGGCAAGATTCATTCTTATATCCGCCACTCTCATATCGCTTATCTCGTATCCGAAAACGTCGGTGATATAGATATTGAGGGATACCTTGTTAGGAAGGAATGAAACCGTGCAAGGAGTGTCAAGCAGCACGTTGACGAGGAAGTCCTCGTATAAATAATTTATCCAGTTACAACGGGGGGTGTAGGACGACATATCCTTGCCGAGCTTGTTTATAATGTCCTGACCGGTGGGGCGTGTAGTGAATATGAAGGTCTCGCTAACGTTTTCTTCGGTGAGAACGTCGTAGTATTCTACCGTTACGGGATAGCAGGGGATAACCTCGATCTCACAGTCCTCATAGAAGAAGAATACCAGATCCTCCTTGGCAAGGTAGGGACAGTATAGCTCGTCGTTGATTATGAATGCGTAGCATCTGTAGAATCCGGGGAGGAAGAAGAAGTAGCCGTCATCACCCGCGATCTCAAGGTACGTGAGGTTCTCAAGAGTAATCGGGGAGTCAAGGGTGACAGAGCCGTATATGAAGGTATCGTTGTACTCATCCTCCTTAAGGCTTATGCGGATGCTTATCTCCTCCTCTACCTTGCTCTTTTCGATAAGGTAAAGCTCGAAGAATTCGCGAGTGTCAAGATCCGTGATCTCGCCGTCGTTCAGGGTGAGTATACGGTAGTCATCGGGGTTGATACCAAGCTTTGCAAGGTACTCTCTGACGGTGGGCAGCTCGGTGATAAGATAGGTGGTTCTATCGATATTTGTGTGGTTTACGTTATTTACAATATACGCGCTTCTATCTCTTTCCATGATCTTGTAGGTGATAGAAACGTTGCCGTAAACAAGAAAGTATATGCTCTCGTTGGTGCTTGAATAGGTGGGCGCGTATACTGCAGTATCAACCTTAAACTCCTTTACGAACAGCTCTTTTACATATTCAAGATATATAGGGCAGGGATAGGAGTAGGTCTTTGTCGTATCGGTTCCGTCTACACTTACGGTCACTCTCGTGGAGAGATCCTCCTTAGCATTCTTTTCTACCGCTACGAGAATTGCATCCTGGCCTATAAGCGAGGTTTCGCTTAAGAGAACGCCGTTTACGTAGTAGTCAAAGTTGTTTGTGTCGATATAGGATTCATAGGGTGCATATTCCGCGAGGAAATTGCCGAGAGTGTTGTGTCTTTCGATACCGGCTTGTAAATATCCCTTATCGGAGAAGAATTCAAGCATGGGATCGCAGGGGATCTGCGTCTCATTTCCGTAATCATCATATCCCCACTCGGTGGTGCGCCAGTAGAAGAATATGATGTCAAAGCTTACGTACTCGGGGATATTTTCGGTCTCGCAAAGGACAGTAAAGCTACGTCCGTAGTCGCTGAACTTGAACTCGGGACTGTTTATATCGTAGTACTGTCCGTCATCGTAGCAATCCACGCGCCAAAGTCCCATTGACATAGCCTCGTCGTAGCTGATGCCGAGATCGGAAAGGAAATTAGCGAAGGTGTAGTTGAAGGGCACGTGACGGGCATTGCCCTCGTACCAAAGATAAACGGGCATAAAGCCGCAGATAGTACAGGTGCCGTCAATATAGTGATGCTCACAAGTCTCATAGCACTTTGTGCATACGCCGTCAACCCAAGCGTGATCGCATGAGAGGGAGGACTCGTCAAAGTATCCGCAGACGATGCAGTAGCCATACTCTATATCGGTGTGAGGACAGATCTTATCGCACTTATCGCACACGCCCTCGGTCCAGCTTGTGTGTCCGCAGGGATTGTGACAGATAGAGCAATGTCCGTCGGGGATGTAGTTGTGAGAGCAATCGTCGCCGCACTTGCTGCAGTATCCGGTATCCATCCAGGAATGCTCGCACTGCTTTTGACACTTATCGCACTTGCCGTCGATCCAAGCCTCGTGAGTGCAAACGTAGTCACAGGTGTTACAGTTGCTATCGGTCCAGGTGTCGTGAGGACACTCATAGGAGCAAACGGTACAGCTGCCTTCGTTCCAATTATTATGAGAACAGGTCTTGTCACAGGCGTTACATTCGCCGTTAGTCCAAGCCTCGTGAGAACACTCATAGCCACAAACGGAGCAGGTGCCGTCGGTCCAAGTGTGAGTACACTTATAAGCGCAGGTGTCACATTTGCCGTCAGTCCAGCTGCCGTGAGCGCACTGGTATGCGCAGGTGTTACATATACCCTTATTCCAGCTGTCGTGGGGGCAGACGTAGCTACACAGCATACACGTTCCGTTTGCCCATACGCCAACGTGCTGACATACGGTATTACATACGGTACAAACACCGTTTTCGTATTTATGGGCGCAGGATTTTTCACACTTTGTGCAGATGCCGTTTACCCACTCATGCTCGCACTCTGCGGGGGGATCGTTACGGACGTATCCGCAGTCGGTACATGTGTTGCCGTCGAAGGTGTGCTCGCACACCTTAGAGCAGACGGTACATACGCCATTTTCCCAGCTGTGAGCGCAGGTCTTATGGCATACGGTACAAGAGCCGTTCTCAAAGTTATGCTCGCATTCGTTGCCGCAATTCGCGCAGATTCCATCGTCACCCCAGCTGTGAGTACAGTTGGTTCCACAAGTGGAGCATACGCCGTCTAACCAGGTGTGATTGCAGTCGGTGTTACAAATACCGCAAGTGCCGCTCACCCAACTGTGAGTACATGCGGTCTGACATTTTGAGCATACGCCGTTTGCCCAGCTATGCTCACATGCCTCAGGCTCCTTTTCCTTGCCGCATACGGAGCATTTATCACCGCTGTAGCTGTGGGAACAGGATTCCTTGCAGTTAGTGCAAACGCCGTCAGACCAGACGTGAGTACAAGGCTTATCGCACTTTGTACACGTTCCGTCTAACCAAAAGTGATTACAGTCCTCGGTTGGATCCTCGGTTGTCTGTTGATTATCGCCCGTGCTATCGTTGTTACCGCTGCCCTCGTTCTTTTTTGCGAAGCAGGAGGTAAAAGCAGATAACGTAAGCATCAATATAAGAAGTAATGCTAAAAGCTTGAGTTTAGTCATATTGCTCTCCTTTTTTGTTTTGATAACACCCTCATTATAGCACCTATTAATATATTTAGCAAGTATTTATACAAAAAAAACGCCGGCGCGAGCGCTAAAATATTTTTGCGTAAAAAATTCGTCTAAATTTTAACGATTTTATTGACTTATAAATTTGATTGTGTTAATATATAGAGTGGAATATAAAATATTTACTATAAAGGAGATTCCAATTATGGCAACCTACAACAAGAAAACAATTGAAGACGTAGAAGTAGCCGGCAAAACAGTCCTTGTTCGCTGCGACTTCAACGTACCTATGAAGGATGGCGTTATCACCTCCGATAAGAGAATCGTTGGCGCTCTTCCCACCATCCAGTATCTTCTCAACAATGGCGCAAAGGTTATTCTTTGCTCTCATATGGGTAAGCCCCACAGCATGTTCACCGAGGGCTTTGGTCTTACCAAGAAGGAAAAGAAGGCTGTTGAGGCTCTTCCCGCTGAGGAGCAGGCAGCAGCAACCGCAGAGTTCCTTGAAAAGGCTCTTAAGAACGATAAGAAAAAGCTTACTCTTAAGCCCGTTTGCGCTCGTCTTAACGAGCTTCTTGGCGCTGAGCTTGTAACCTTCGCTGAAGATATCATCGGCGAGGATGCAAAGGCTAAGGTAGCTGCTCTTGAGGCAGGTAAGGCAGTTCTTCTTGAGAACACCAGATTCGACGCTCGCGAGACCAAGAACGGCGCAGAACTTGCTAAGGAACTTGCTTCCTACGCAGACCTCTTCGTAAACGATGCGTTCGGCGCAGCTCACAGAGCTCATGCTTCTACCGCAGGTGTTGCAGATTACATTCCCGCAGTTTGCGGTTACCTCATCCAGAAGGAAATTTCCGTTATGGGTAAGGCTCTTCAGAATCCCGAGAGACCCTTCGTTGCTATCCTTGGCGGCGCAAAGGTTGCTGACAAGCTCAACGTTATCGATAACCTTCTTACTAAGGTTGATACCCTCATCATCGGCGGCGGTATGGCTTACACCTTCGCAGCTGCAAAGGGACTTGGCGTTGGTAACTCTCTTCTTGACGAGACCAAGCTTGACTACTGCCGCGATATGATGGCAAAGGCTAAGGAGAACGGCGTTAACCTTCTTCTTCCCGTTGACTGCGCAGTAGCTTCCTCCTTCCCCAACCCCATCGATGCTCCCATCGAG
>JAZOUM010000140.1:0-9217 GCA_045658205.1 Eubacteriales bacterium
GCTGTGGAAAGAGCAGACGTATGTCTTCTTATGATAGACGGTAAGGATGGTGTAACCGAGCAGGACGAGAAGATTGCCGGTATCGCTCACGAGGCAGGTAAGGCTGTTATCATAGTAATCAACAAGTGGGATGCCGTAGAAAAGGACAACAACACTGTAAATCAGTATACCAAGGAGGTGCGTACCGCGCTTTCTTATATGCCTTACGCGCCTATTATTTACGTATCCGCGCTTACAGGTCAGAGATGCGCGCATATTTACGAGTTGATCAACGAGGTTTATGCTGAGGCGAGAAAGAGAGTTACCACAGGTATGCTCAACGATCTTCTCAATGATGCTACCACGAGAGTTCAGCCTCCCTCGGATAAGGGTAAGAGACTTAAGGTCTACTATATGACGCAGACCTCCATTGCTCCTCCTACCTTCGTTATATTCTGTAACTCCGAGGAGTTGTTCCACTTCTCTTATCGCAGATATCTCGAAAATTGTATTCGTGACGCCTTCGGCTTTAACGGAACGCCTATAAAAATGGTTATCCGTCAGCGCGGAGACGATGGCACAGGCGTATAATGACGCCATAACAACCAGGATTTTTGAAAGGGGGAAACTCCAATGTTCATAGATAATATAGTTATACACGCGAAGGCGGGAAACGGCGGCGACGGCGCGGTAGCCTTCCATAGAGAAAAATTTGTTAATGCCGGCGGTCCGGACGGTGGTGACGGCGGTAGAGGCGGAAATGTTATCTTCCGTGTTGATCCAGGCTCCAACACCCTTCTTGCGTTCAGATATAAGAGAAAGTTCGTAGCCGAGTCAGGTGAGAATGGTAAGGGCGGTAAAAAGCACGGCAAAAACGGAGCGGATATCATTATCCCAGTTCCTCCCGGAACTCTTATAAAAGATCCCTCGACCGGTAAAATAATTCACGACATGGCATCCTCTGATGACTTTGTGCTTTGCAAGGGCGGTAGAGGCGGCTGGGGTAACAGACACTTTGCTACTCCAACTCGACAGATACCGAGATTTGCTAAGAGTGGAACCAAGGGCGAGGAGAGAGAGGTTCTTCTCGAACTCAAGATGCTTGCCGAGGTAGGTCTTATCGGATTCCCTAACGTAGGTAAGTCATCTATTCTTTCGATGATTTCATCGGCTAAGCCTAAGATTGCCAATTATCACTTCACCACTCTTTCTCCCAATCTTGGTGTGGTTAAGATCGGTGAGGGGAAGGGCTTCCTTGCGGCAGATATTCCCGGTCTTATCGAGGGAGCGTCCGAGGGACTTGGACTTGGTCACGCATTCCTTCGTCACGTTGACAGATGTCGACTTCTTCTTCACGTAGTTGATATTGCGGGAACCGATGGCAGAGATCCTTCTGACGATCTTGATAAGATAGACGAGGAACTTATGAGATATTCTCCCGAGCTTGCGGAGCGTCCTCAGATCGTAGTCGCAAATAAGGTTGACTCGGTAGATATGGATGATGAGGTCGTGCAGCACTTTATTAAAAAGTGTGGCTGGCTTGACAGACCGCTTGTGTTCGTTTCCGCAGTTACCGGTGAGAACCTTGATGAGCTTGTACGTATGGCGATAAAGGCTCTTGAAGAGCTTCCTCCTCTTACCGTATACGATGCAGAGTATAATCCGGAGGAAGAGGCTGTCGTAGCTGCTCAGGGAGCAAAGGAAACGGAGATCTACAAGAAAAACGATAAATACTTCGTTGAGGGTGAGTGGCTCTACAACTTTATGGGGCAGATCAATTTCAACGATTACGAGTCTCTTAATTTCTTCCAAAGAGTGCTTGAAAAGAACCGTGTATTTGACCGCCTTCGTGAGCTTGGTATTGAAGAGGGCGATACCGTAAATATATACGATTTTGAGTTTGATTTCGTTTATTAATCAGATTTTATAAGAGGAAAAATATACTAATATGAAGCGTACCGATTTAAGAAATATTGCAATTATAGCTCACGTTGACCACGGAAAGACAACTTTGGTTGACGAAATGCTTCGTCAGGGTGGCATTTACCGTGATAATCAGGAGATGGAAGACAGAGTAATGGACTCTAACGATCTTGAGAGAGAACGTGGAATTACCATTCTCGCAAAAAATACCGCTATTCATTATAAGGACGTTAAGATCAACGTTATAGATACACCCGGCCACGCAGATTTTGGCGGCGAGGTTGAGCGTATTCTTAAAATGGTAAACGGTGTAATTCTTCTCGTTGATGCCGCTGAGGGACCCATGCCTCAGACTAGATTCGTGCTTGAAAAGGCATTGCAGATGAACCATAGAGTTATCGTCGTTGTCAATAAGGTTGACCGTCCCGATGCCCGTCTCGATGAAATCGGAGATGAGGTGCTTGAGCTTCTTCTTGAGCTTGACGCTACAAACGAGCAGCTTGATTCTCCTATGCTCTTCTGCTCCGGTAGAGCCGGAACGGCATCATTTGATCCTCATACTCCCGGTAAGGATCTTACCCCTCTTCTTGATACTATTCTCGAATATATGCCTGCTCCCGACGGTGAGGAGGACGATCCTCTTCAGCTTCTCGTTTCATCGATCGATTATAACGAATTCGTTGGTAGAATCGGTATAGGCAGAGTTGAGCGCGGTGTAATCAAGCAGGGACAGGGCGTAGCTATCTGTAACTATCACGGCGACGGAAAATCCCGTCCCTCAAAAATAGTTTCCATATACCAGTTCGACGGTCTTAAGCGTGTTCCTGTGACCGAGGCAAAGGTTGGTGATATCGTATGCTTCTCCGGATGCGAGGATATCGCTATCGGCGATACCGTATGCTCTCCCGCTAAGGTTGAGCCCCTTGAGTTTGTCAAGGTTGGCGAGCCTACCATGGAGATGACCTTTGCGGTAAACGATTCTCCCTTTGCAGGCAAGGAGGGTAAGTTTGTTACCTCCCGTCACCTTCGCGCAAGGCTTTACCGAGAGCTTCTCAAGGACGTCTCCTTACGTGTTGAGGACGGCGATACTACCGATTCCTTCAGAGTTGCGGGAAGAGGTGAGATGCATCTTTCTATCCTCATTGAAAATATGCGTCGCGAGGGCTACGAGCTTTGCTGCTCTAACCCCAGAGTTCTCTACAAAGAGATCGACGGCGTAAGATGTGAGCCTATCGAGGACGTTATAGTTGACGTTCCTGAGCAGTACGTAGGCGCCGTAATGGAAAAGCTCGGCGCGAGAAAGGGAACTCTTGTCGATATGCAGCTTCACGGCACAAGACAAAAGCTCTTTTATAACATTCCTACCAGATGCCTGTTCGGTTACCGTAGCGAACTTTTGACCGATACGCGCGGCGAGGGTCTTATCTCCACTATTTTTGCAGGCTACGAGCCCTTCCGTGGCGAGATCAAGACGAGATTCACCTCTTCTCTTGTAGCAAGCGAAAAGGGTGTTTCGACAACCTACGGTCTTTATCAGGCTCAGGATAGAGGTCCCTTGTTTATCGGACCTGCTACCCCTGTATACGAGGGTATGATAGTTGGTGAAAACCCCAAGCCCGATGATATAGAGGTCAACGTATGTAAGGAAAAGCATCTTACCGCTATCCGTTCTTCAGGCGCTGATGAAAAGCTTACTCTTATCACACCCGTTCAGCTTTCTCTTGAGGAGGCTATCGAGTTCATTACCGATGAGGAGCTTATCGAGGTTACTCCGAAGTCTATCAGACTTCGTAAGGTGGTGCTTGACACTCCCTCAAGAAAGAGAATCCAGGCGCAGAAGCGCGCGGCTCTTAAGGTACAGCAGAAGTAAGATATTCTATAATTCGTGAATAAATACAAATACCGAGGTATTGCTTAGACAACGCCTCGGTATTTTGTATTGACGAGCAAGTAATTGATTGTAGATAGGCACGTTATTCCTTTATATAGCATAGAATATTTTTGGCGCATAAGATCAGCAGTGGTATAAGCGGTAGAGCGAGAAATATCCTTGATATTAAAACGCCGTTGAATATAAACAAAAGCGCCGCGTAACCAAGAGTGAGTATCATTAGACTTGCGCTTGATTTTAATCTTATTGGAAATTCGCCGGAAAGCTTTTTAAATATAATGGCTGTCAGAAGCGTCATTAGTAGATATGATAAAAGTGTAAAAAGACTCGCGAAGCGATAGTCTATTTTGGGTAATATCGTGAATGAAAGTATGACGCTGAGTAATGCGGAGGCAATTGCAGGCAAGGAAGAGAAAAATCCTCTTTCGTAATAAGCGCATCCACTCATTATAGCGCCCGATATAAATGAAGCAATCGCAGCTATCTCAAGAGGATATACAGATGGCAAGGCAGACCTGAAATCTTCGGTGGCAAGTAAAGAAAATATTTCTGGCGCGAGTGACAGTATCAGTAGCGATAGTATAGCAAGAGCCTTTGTTAAAAGAAAAAGAAAATCTCGTATTCGCTCTATATTGCCATCCTTGATTCTTCTTATGAGCCATGGTCCGAGGGCGGATAAAAGTCCACTTGTAACAATGGTTAAAAGCATACCTATCGACATTGCTATAGAGTATTTTCCAAGTGATTCCGTGCCGTGCGTACGGCCAATGCTTATGTCAGAAGCTCTGAGTATAAGCGATGTCGCGAAATAGTGTGGTATAAGCGGAATTCCTCTTTTGAGCAGAAATTTCCATATTTCTTTTGAGTATAGCTTTTTTGACTTCCTTATTATATTGATAATCAAAGGCATTGAAATAAGCAATGCCGTTATTGCAGACGCGTATATTCTTGCTTCGGACTTTAAATTAATTGCGAGGATAAAGAATATTGCTAAAAGTGGAGAGAAAGTCGCACTTGTAATGTTGAGCGCTACGACGGTCCTGTATTTGTATTCAAACTTTGCGCGCGAGGTGTACAGTGATATTACTGCAGTGGCGAAAATCTGAGCGAACATAAAGAAAGTGGTCGTGAGGTTTAACCCTGTTATTTCACCTAATGTGCTATAAAATGCAAAGTAAAGTGCGCAAAAAATGATAAAAATAATACTCAAAAGTCCTAATGTTGCACATATAAATGCATCCTTTTGTTCTTCATATTTTTGAAAGCCTCTGAAGATCAAGGAACCGGTAAGCTCTAATGTGATAAATACCGAAAAAACACTTATCCAACTGTTATATAACGGATATAAACCGTATTCGGTAGGAGTTAGCAATCTTGTGAAAATGGGCGTTGTCAAAGCCCCGATACCGCGTGCAAAGCCACCTGAGGCAATGTACCATATAGATGCCGCGGCTGGTTTTCTTAACCGTATTTCTTTTATATTCTCCAATAGATAATCTCCGTTTTTTCTTTATTTTAACACGGAGAAGCTTTTTTATTATTAATTGTTTTAGATTTTGAAAGATATATAATCTTGTCATCAAAAAAGTTTTTTGTCATTAATTTTCTAAAAAAGTCGGGTAATTGCAAAAAATATCGCTCTGCTATTGATTTTTCTTTTAAAAAGTTGTATAATTATTCCAATAATTTTATTTAGAAAATCCAAGGAGGATTTATATGTTTAAGCTTGCATATTTAAACGATCTCTATGAGAGAGTGGTTAAGCGTAATGCCGGTGAGACTGAGTTTCATCAGACGGTAAAGGAAGTGCTTGAGTCCATCGAGCCCGTTCTTGTTCAGAGACCCGATTACATAGAAAGTGGTGTTGTGGAGAGAATGGTAGAGCCTGAGAGAATTATCAAGTTCCGTGTACCGTGGGTTGATGATAATGGCAAGGTTCAGGTAAACAGAGGCTTCAGAATTCAGTTTAACTCTGCTATCGGTCCTTACAAGGGAGGACTTCGTTTCCATCCTTCTGTTAACGAGAGTATTATAAAGTTCCTTGGTTTTGAGCAGACATTTAAGAACTCTCTTACCTCTCTGCCTATGGGTGGAGGCAAGGGTGGATCTGACTTTGATCCTCAGGGCAAGAGCGATAGAGAGGTTATGGCTTTCTGTCAGAGCTTTATGACCGAGCTGTGTAAGTATATCGGCCCTGACACCGACGTTCCTGCGGGCGATATCGGCGTTGGCGCGAGAGAGGTTGGTTATCTCTTTGGACAATACAAGAGAATACGCAACGAATTTACCGGCGTTCTTACCGGTAAGGGTATTTCTTACGGCGGATCTCTTATTCGTCCTGAGGCTACGGGATATGGCGCCGTATATTACACTGTTGAGATGCTCAACTACTTCGGCGATGATATCAAGGGCAAGACCTTTGCTATATCCGGTTTCGGTAACGTAGCGTGGGGTACGGTAAAGAAGGTTAATGAGCTTGGCGGTAAGGTAGTGACCATTTCCGGTCCTGATGGATACGTTTACGATCCCGATGGTATCTCTACCGATGAGAAGGTAAATTATATGCTTGAGATGCCCGCATCCTGCCGTAACAGAGTAGAGGATTATGCGGATAAGTTCGGTGTACAGTTCTTCAAGGGAGAAAAACCTTGGGGTGTAAAAGCGGATATTTATATGCCTTGCGCTACTCAGAACGAGGTTGGACTTGCAGAGGCTGAGAAGATCGTTAATGCCGGCGTTAAGTATTACGTAGAGGTTTCCAATATGCCTACGACTAACGAGGCTATAGCTTATCTTAAGGCAAACAGCGTTATCATCGCGCCCTCTAAGGCTGTTAATGCGGGCGGTGTTGCAACCTCCGGTCTTGAGATGACTCAAAACTCTATGCGCCTTTCCTGGAATGCGGAAGAGGTAGATGAGAAGCTTAAGGGTATAATGAAGAACATCTTCGATAACTCTGTAAAAGCGGCTAACGACTACGGCCTTGGCGATGATCTTGTAGCCGGTGCCAACATTGCCGGATTTATAAAGGTTGCCGACGCCATGAAGGCTCAAGGCGTGGTTTAAGGGATATTTTGCGTATTTTGTCCGACTGTCACCTCTCGCAATAGGTAACTATTGCTTCTGGATTCCACTCGAACAAACTACATCAAAATCTCCGCTTAAACGTGAATGTGTGTTCGCTTTTGTCCGACTGTCACCTCTCGCAATAGGCAGCTATTGCTTCGGGATTCCACTCGAACAAATTACATTGAAACTATTACTCAAAACAGATTAATAAATGCTGAAAAAATAGAAGAAATCAAAGATTTGCACATCATATGCAGGGTGCAAAATATAACAAAACAAGAAAAGGCGACCTCATTCGAGGTCCCTTTTTGTAATATCGAGTCATGATTAATCGGTAGTGTAGTTATCGAAATAACCCTGGATGTATACGATGGGGGTACCCTTGTCGCCGGAGCCGGAGGTAAGGTCGCAGAGCGAACCGATAAGGTCGGTGAGCTGACGGGGGGTTGTACCCTCGGATGCCATTTTGCCTACGAGGTTACCGTCCTTTTCGGTGATCTTTTCCTTGATAGCCTCGCGAAGAGCCTCACCGCTAAGACCTGCAAATTCGTTATCTGCAAGGTACTTGAGCTTAAGCTCGTTGGGAGTGCCTTCAAGTCCGGGTGTATAAGCGGGAGATACGATAGGGTCTGCAAGCTCCCAGATCTTACCCACGGGATCCTTGAAGGCTCCGTCACCGTATACCATAACCTCAACTCTCTTGCCGGTCTTTTCATAGAGCTTATCCTGGATAGCGTCTACGATAGGCTGACATTCTCTCGGGAAGAGCTTAACGGTATCCTCGGTAGCTTTGTTAGAGCCGAGAAGTCCGTATTCCGCGTTGTAACCCGATCCGTTTATTGAGGTAGAGAGTATCTCGTCGATACCATAGTTTATCTCAACACCTGCGTTCTTAAGAAGTCTCTTGGTTCTAAATCTTGAGTGTATATCGCAGTTGAGAACATTTTTTGTGTACTTGAGAATGGCTCTGGGATCGTTTGCAAAGATGATCTCGCATTCAGCGCCAGCCTCTTTGATCAAGCTCTCGTAATACTCTACGTAATCTACACCTGTAAATCTATGCTTTTCATATCCGAACAGCTCACGATACTTCTCAAGAGAAAGAACGTCGGTATATGGATTAACACCCTTTTCATCAAGCATATCAAGGCTTACGAGATGGTTACCTACCTCGTCGGAAGGGTATGAAAGCATAAGCACTATTTTCTTTGCGCCCTTTGCTATACCGCGAAGGCATATCGCGAAACGGTTACGAGAGAGAATAGGGAAAATTACGCCTACCGTCTCACCGCCAAACTTAGCTCTAACGTCATCAGCGATATCGTCTACATTCGCGTAGTTGCCCTGCGCTCTTGCTACGATAGCCTCTGTCATAGCTACTATATCCTTGTCACGAACTGAAAATCCGTCGCACTCCGCCGCTTCAATTACCGTGTTAACAACGATATCGACAATATCGTCACCCTGACGGATAATGGGCGCTCTAAGTCCGCGAGAAACTGTACCGACCATACGGCTCATAATGTATCTCCTTTTTGCGCATTGCGCATTTTGAATTTTTTCAACTATATTATTATATCACATTTTTTCCTCTTTGTAAATAAAAACATATTATTTTTTTCTCCAAAATGAAATTTTCATATTTTACATAAAAAGGTATAATTCTAACTGTGCATTTTTTCAAAAAATGACGAGCAACCTCAATTTATAATTAAAAGCCTATTGCAAAGCGGTTTTTAAAATGGTAAAATATACGTAGTACGAAAAATATTTGCATTTTGAACAATATGCGTTACAATACGAAAAGCAAAACGCTTTGCCTTGTAACTTAATTTTGCTGTATAATGCAAAATATCGTTTACATATTACTTGCTTAGGAGGATGAAATGTCAGCTGCTAAAAGAAAAATACTTGTCAAAATTTCGATTCTTCTGATTATGGCGATACTTCTTTCTCTCGTCTCGTATCTTCTTTACGTTGTCCTTAGCTATAAGAGAATTGAGGATAAACTCCAGCTTGAGATCGAGGGGGAAGCGGGAGTTGTCAATGCTTTGCTTGGCACGGAATACACGATAATTACCCAAAATCTTGGGTTTGGCGCATATACTCGTGACTTTACGTTCTTCATGGACGGAGGAAAGGAGTCTCGCGCTAAAGATCGACAGAGCGTAATTGATACTATAAATGCCGCTATGGATACGGTCGGCAGCTTTGATCCCGACTTTATACTTTTTCAAGAGGTGGACATCGACTCTACGAGAAGCTATCACGTCGATCAGTATGAAATGCTTACGAACCGATTTGTTGATTATTCAAGGTGTAAGGCGATAAATTATGACTCTGCCTATTTGATGT